>DATHSI010000061.1:0-9314 GCA_035464315.1 Candidatus Sulfomarinibacteraceae bacterium | reverse complement strand
GGAGATGAAGCAGGAAGAGGATGACAGCGTCAAAGCTCATGACTCGCGGGTCGTCCCCTGGGTGCGAACGACCGGCCTGCTCAACGCCAAGGTGCTGGCCGCACACTGCGTCCACATCGACAAGACCGACATGACAATTTTATACGAGCACGATACCACCGTCGCCCACAACCCCACCAGCAACCTCAAGCTGGCGAGCGGCATCGCACCCATTACCGAGATGCTGCAACAGAAGCTGGTGGTCGGCATCGGCACGGACGGCCCAGCCAGCAACAACGACCTGGATATGTTCGAGGAAATGCACCTCGCCGCGCTGTTGGCCAAGACGGTGAGCAACGATCCCACCGTGTTACCCGCGCGCCAGGCGCTGGAGCTGGCCACCATACGCGGGGCCAAAGCGATGCACGCCGACCAGCTGACGGGCAGCCTGGAGGCCGGCAAACGGGCGGACGTCATTGTGGTGAACATGGACGCCATCCACAATTGGCCCCATTTCAAAAGCCACGAGGAGGCAGTCTATTCGCGCCTTGTTTACGCCACGAAGAGCACCGACGTGGCCCACGTGCTGTGCAACGGGCGCTGGCTGATGCGCGATCGCCAATTGCTGACTGTGGACGCCGACCGCGCGCGCGCCGAGGCCGCGGAGGTAGCGCGGCGCATCGACGCTTTTGTCACGGAGCGCGAGTCCAGCCCTTATAACAAGCTGGTGGTGCTGGCGGGCGTGCAGCGCCAGGAGAGTTACGAGGTGCAGGTGAAGGCGGCGCTGGAGAGCGACGAGGCGGTGCTTGAGGTGTTGAATGGCGAGCAGATCGAAATCACCAAGCGCTCGCACTACCGGCAATATGACAATTACTTCTTCTTTGGCGGTCGTGATCCTGACGCCGACCGCCTGCGCTATCGCGAGGACGAGTTTATCAATGAGGCCGGTGAGGCTTACCAGGCGCGTGACCGCCTGACCCTGCTGGGCGAGGGGTGGCTGCAAGAGTTCCCCAACGCCGTGATGCTCTCCCGCTCGCGCTATCTGGCTCCCGCCGACCAGAGCCTGCGCTTTTACCGCGAGTATTTCGACCCGCACCGCGAGGTGGAGGTGCACAAGGAGCGACGGCGCTGGCGCATTCTTTACAAGGAAACCGATTTCGCCATTAACCTGGATAGCATCAGCACGCCGTCGTTACCCGGATATTACGTTGAAATCAAATCGCGCACGTGGTCCCGCAGCGATGCCGAGCGCAAGGCGCGGCTCATCGCCGAGTTGCTGGAGTTGTTCGGCGTGGACGAGAAGCAGATTGAGCGCGATGAGTACGCCGACATGGCCCTGGAGACGTAGCAGGCGAACGCAGCGGTTGGCCATGCAGCGGCGTCCTGATCCCCAGTCACAGAGCAGGCCATGACTCGCGGCGCGCGCGCACAGACGGTGAAGGGGTTCGCCTTCTTGATCCTGGCTGCCGTGCTGTGGGGCACGGTGCCGGTGGCGACGAGCGGCGTCTATCGCCTGGCGGAGACCAACGCGCTCTCTATTGGCTTTTTCCGGCTGGCGCTCTCGCTCCTGGCCCTGGCCCCGGCGGCCTGGCGCGCGTCCCGTGGGGCAAATCCGCCCGCACAGTGGCCCATTCCCCGGCGTGATCTGGCCCTCATCCTCCTCTTTGGCGCAGCCATAGCTACCTATCAGGTGTGCTACTTCGCGGCCATTCCCCGCGTGGGGGTCACGGTGGCGGCGCTGGTCACGCTGTGCACGGCGCCTGTCATGGTAGCAGTGCTGGCGGCGGCGCTGTTGGGCGAGCGACTCACCGGGCGCGTGTTGCTGGCCCTGGTCGCTGCCATCGCCGGCGCCGCGTTACTGGTCGGGATTCGCGCCCCGGCGGCGGTCGCGCCGGGCGCCTTACTCAGCGGCGTACTCCTCGCCCTGGGGGCCGCCTTTGGCTTCGCCGTGGTGTTGCTCACCACCCGCGCCCTGACCGGCCGTTACGACTCCCTGCAACTAATCTGCATCGGCATGGGCAGCGGCGCCCTTTTGCTCCTGCCCGTCGCGTTGCAGGCGGGGCTGGTCACCACTTACCCGCCGGCGGCCTGGGGCCTGCTGTTCTATCTGGGGTTGGCCCCGACGGCGCTGGGGTACCTCTTCTTCTTCTACGGCCTGCGTTTTACCACGGCCACGGTGGCCAGCATCGTCAATTTGCTGGAACCGCTCACGTCGACTGTGTTGGCCTGGCTACTCTTTGCAGAGCGCCTGCACGACACGGGGATTGTGGGTGCGGCGCTCCTTTTGCTGGCGATGGGCCTCCTGTACTGGCGGCCATCGCCGCCCAGGCAGGCGGACTACTAGCCAAACAGGGTCTGGAACTTCATGACGGTGTTCAGGTCTCCTTCTACTTTGACCTTGCCCATCATGAACGCGTTCATGGGGTCTAGCTTGCCGCTCATCATTTGTGTGAAGTCGCCGGCGTCCATGCGGATGGTGGCGCTGGGTTCGTCAGCCTGCCCTTTCTCTACGGCAACGTTGCCATCGGCGATCACCACGTACCATTGGCCGCCGTTGTCGCCGCCCAGGTCGAACTGCACGGTGGCGTCAAAACCGCCGGCCTTGGCGGCGTTAAACATTTCCGGCATGCGCTCAAAGATGTCTGTTACACTGGCCATCATTTCTCCTTCTGGTTGCTGTGGTTTCGTGGGCGTTTATTTCCCACCATTCTTGGCCTGCTTCTGTTCTGCTTTCGGTGACCGCGGATCTCGTCCGCGTCAGGCTGATTGTAGCAGTGGGAGAAGGGGTGTCAAACATGCCCTCTCAGCTTATACTCATCTAGTTCCGCCGTGAGGCGCGCTGATTGGCATCTGGTCGCCGATTTGCTAGAATGAGCCGCATCGAATTGATAGTTTGAGCAACTGGCGGCCAATGTGCCGCTCTTTGTTTGCTCTCGGTTTGACACTTTGCATAGAAAAAATAGAGAAGCGAACGGCGTGTTTGACGCCTCCGAATAGCTTCCGTACACTTTCTCACTACCGCTGTTTGTGCCAGCGCTGGCGAACTCCTGAGGAGGAATTGGTTCATGGAAGAGGAACGTCCTATTTATGATGCCCGCGAGAACCTGGAGGACCGGGAACCGGCAACGATGAGCTCGACGGGACGCACGACGAACGGTGAGACCCGTAGCACGTTTCCGGGGTTAATGATCGTTGGTGTGGTGCTTGTGGTCAGCCTGCTCATTGCAGGTCTCTTTTTACCCCCGATTTCGCTTGGTCAGCGCCTGGGCCTTGGCGCGGGAGAGACCACGACCGAGCAAGGGGCCGCTGACGTGGGCAACGCGCTGTCGTTGACCCTGCAGGACGGCGCATCCGAAGTCGCCGCCTCTGTGGTCCCCGCCGCCGATCTGGCCGGTAATGAAGAAACGGCGGCGCTTGCCCAGGCGGCGCCGGCCTCCACGGAATTCCGCAGCGACGTTTATCTGTTGGATTACGAAGGCGCTGCGCCGCAGGGCAGCCTGAGCCTGGCGCTCCCCGAGGGCGCCGGATCGACGGCCAACCTGGACATGTATGGCTGGGACGGGTCCGCCTGGCGCTTCATCCCCCTGCGCAGCGTGGCCGACGGCCGTTTCGTGTCCGCATCCCTGCCTCTGCCGCGGGCTGTGGCCCTGATGGAAACGTCCGCGCCGGAGAGCGCGAGTGTGGGCATCGAGGTATTGCCCGCGCAGGAGCTCCCCGCAGCGGTATTGCCGCACGTCACTGAGGTTGTGGCCGGCACGCTGACGCTCACCGAGAACGGCCAATTGCGGGGAGAGGCAGCCGAGGTTGCGTCCGGCGGCTACCAGCAGTATGTGCGCGTGACGAACGGCGGTGTGGTTGTCGACCAGGTTTCTCTGGCGTCCCTGCTCTCGGACGAGCAGCAACGGCAGGCGCACGTGCAGGACCTGGTAGAGGCCGCCGGGCCGTATGCCGGTGTGAACCTGGATTACCAGGGCGTGGCGCCGGGCCAGCGCGAGGCGTTCACGACGCTGGTTGAAGAGCTGGCCGAAGCGCTACACGAGGCGGACAAGGAGCTTATCGTCACCCTGGGAACGCCGCCGGCGGCGGATGAGGGCGAGTGGAACACAGGCGGGCAGGATTGGCAGGCGATTGGCCAGCTGGCCGATGCGCTTTACCTGCAGCTTCCGCTTAACCCCGCTGCCTATAGCGCGGAGGGCCCGGCGCAGGAACTGGTGGCCTGGTCCGTGCGGCAGGTGCACCGCCACAAACTGAATGTGTTGGTCACGGCTAACGCTGTCGATGCTGTGGGCAGTGTGGTCCGCGAATTGCCCCACACACAGGCGCTGGCCAACTTTGGCGAGCTGAGCCTGATGGAAGGGAGCGAGGTAATTACGGTCGGCAGCCCTGTGGAGGTCGGTCTGGCGGGCTCGGCCGGACCGCTGGAGTGGGACAGCGACGGTAAGATGTACCGTTACACCTACGAGCAGGCCGGGCAGGAACACACGGTGTGGCTGAGCAACGAGGCCTCGGCCAGCGAGCGCATGCGGCTGGCCAGCGCCTATAACCTGCGCGGCGTGACGCTACGCGGTCTGGATGAAGCCGTTGCCGGCGAGGGCTACGCCCTGGCCCTGGACACTTATCTGAACGGTTCCGACGCGCCGGAGCCCGGCGGCGCGGCTATTGTGTGGACGGTCGAGGATGAAGACGAGAGCGTCGTGGCCAGCAGCAGCGGCGAGGCCCTTTCCTACCGCTGGGAGGACACGAACGAGCCGGGCCGCTACATGGTTAACGCTGTCTTTGCCCAGGGAGACGCCGTGGCCAGCCTGGGCGCGCTGCCTATCGAGGTCGAAGCGGCAGCCACGCCGACGCCGGAACCCACGGCGACGCCGGAAGCCGAAGAAGAGGAAGCGGCCCCGCAGGCCACGGCGACCCCCGCGGAGACGGTGGCCCAGCTGGACCCCGGCGAAGCGGACGCCGTGAACAACATTTCCTCCAACTTCCGCACCGGCCCGGGCCTGGGTTACAGCGTCATCGAAGTGCTGCCCGGCGGCACCCAGCTATCGCTGCTGGGGCGCAACGCGGCCGGCGACTGGTACCAGGTGCGTGTGGTCGGCACGGATAAAGAGGGGTGGCTGTTTGGCAACCTGCTCTCGATTAACAGCGGCGTGGATACCAACGCCCTGGCCGTGATAGAGGTCGATCCCCCGGCAACCTCCAGCGGCGACACACCGGCAGCCCCGCCGCCCGTCGTCGGTGGCGGCGCTGGCGGCGGCTTCGAGCTGGGCGGTCAGACGCATACACTGGCCAATCCTACGCTGATGCAGCAAGCTGGAATGAACTGGGTTAAGTTCCAGCACAAGTGGGGGCCGGGCGATTCGCCCGACGCTCTGGCCGGCCGCATCGGCCACGCGCACGGCAACGGTATGAAGGTGCTGCTTAGCATCCCCGGCGCGAACACCTATCCCGACAGCATTGATTTCAACGCCTACGTGGAATTCCTGCGCGGCGTGGCTGCGCTGGGTCCCGACGCCATCGAAGTCTGGAACGAGATGAATATCGACTTCGAGTGGCCCGCCGGGCAGATCGATCCCACCTCCTACGTCAATAACATGCTGGCCCCGGCCTATAATGCCATCAAGTCGGCCAACCCCAACGTGATGGTCATCAGCGGCGCGCCGGCGCCCACCGGGTTCGATAACGGCACCAACGCCTGGGCCGACGACCGCTATATGGCGGGCGTGGCTGCGGCGGGCGGTGCGAACTACATGGACTGCATCGGCGTGCACTATAACGCCGGCGCGACCCCACCGGGCGCCTCCTCGGGCCACCCGGCCGGCAGCAACCACTATAGCTGGTACTTCCAGCCCACGCTGAACATGTACTACAACGCCTTCGGCGGCGCGCGGCCCGTCTGCTTCACCGAGCTGGGATACCTCTCGGGCCAGGACTTCGGCGGCGTTCCCTCGCGCTTCAGCTGGGCTTCAGGCACCACCGTGGCTCAGCACGCTGAGTGGTTGGGCCAGGCGGTGAGCATGGCCGGCAACAGCGGGCAGGTGCGCATGGTCATCGTCTTCAACGTGGACTTCACTCACTGGGGCGACGACCCGCAGGCGGGCTACGCCATGTTGCGACCGGACGGCAGTTGTCCTGCCTGTGACACATTGCGCGCGGCCATGGGCCGATAGTCGATCAGACGTAGGCAGTGCGCCGGGTTTCGCGCCTGTCCCCATAGTAAGATAATGTGGGGCGCATTCTGGGCTTTTCCAACCCAGATGCGCCCTTTTCGCCGGAAGGAATTCGTGACCGGCTGGTACCGGCGCCGGTAAATCTTATTCTCCAGAATTGAGAGAGGAGAGTTACACATGATAAGACGAGCACCCCTGATTTTGCTCTTGATGTCTCTTTTGTTTCTCGTCGCCTGTGGCGATGGCGAGACGCCTGCTGACGAGGCTGGCGTTGTCGAGGAGCCAACGGTCGAGGCGCCGGAGGTGCCGACCGAGGAAGCGACCATAGACGAGGGCGTCGTTGAAGAAGCCACGCTGCCCCCGCCCGTGGTCGAGGGGGAGCAACCGGCGGAGGCGCCGGAAGGTGAAGCGCCAGAGCCGGCTGCCCCGGAAGCGCAGGAGCCGGAGGCGCCCGAACCGATCTTCCCCTGGCCCCAGGACAACTTCGGCTATGGCGTGCAGGTGCACGGCAACGCCACCGTGGGCAACCCCGCGGATATTATGGACAGCGTGGCTAACCAGTTAGGCATGCAGTGGGTCAAGGTACAGTTAAGATGGTCCACCGTGTATCCCGAAGCGGACGCTGAGCAGTGGTTCTTCTATGATGGCGTGATTGACGAGGCCAACCGCCGCGGGCTCAACGTTCTGCTCAGCGTGGTCACCGCGCCGGAGTGGACGCGCGCTGCCGGCGGCGAGCACGGCCCGCCCGACGACTACGGCCAATACGCCGACTTCCTGACCGAGACGCTGACCCGCTTTGAGGGCAAGGTGCACGCTGTTGAGGTGTGGAACGAGCAGAATCTGGACCGCGAGTGGTCCACACCGCAGGGGTTGTCCCCCGAGGCTTACGTGGAGTTTCTGAGCCTGGCGCACGAGACGATTAAGGCCCAGGACCCGAACATCATCGTGGTCAGCGGCGCGCTATCGCCCACGGGCGTGCATGATGGCGTGACGTCCTACGATGACTTCCTGTATATGGACGGCATGGTTGCCGCCGGCCTGCTGGACTACGCCGATTGCGTGGGCGCGCACCATAACGGCTATAACATCCCACCCGATGTGACTTTTGAAGAGGCTCCCGCGCTGCCCGAGGCGCAGACGGCCCAGTTCCGCGGCCCCTTCGATAATCCGCACCACAGCTGGAGCTTCCGCACCACACTGGACACCTACGCCGAGACCATCCAGGCGGTTGACCCCGATGCCAAATTGTGCGTGACGGAGTTCGGCTGGCCCAGCAGCGAAGGATACGATCAGGCGCCGGAAGGATTCGGCTTTGCTCTGGACAACACGCTGGAGGAACAGGCGCAGTACATTGTGCAGGCTTTCCAACAGATGCACGAATCTGGCAACGTCTGGCTCGCCTTCCTCTTTAACTACGACTTCGGCAACAAGGGCAGCGGGCCCCAGGATGACACGGTGCCCTACAGCATCATCGACATCAACGGCGTGCCGCGCCCGGCCTTCGAGGCTGTGGCAGAAATGGACAAAACGCCATAAGGTAGCCGTCGCACACTCTGCTCATTTATAGGACAAGGGGGCGCGCCTGGCCCTGTGGGATGGATCTGTTCCACGAGGCTATCGCGCCCCTCTCCGTTACGACCATCAGAATCATACTATGATCCGCCTTTATCTATTGCTGCTCGCGCTGCTCCTCGCCCTGCAAACGGGCTGCAACAATGCCGGCGCGCCAGTCACCGAACCACCCGCCCCCTCGGAGACCCCGGCGGTGTCCAACACGTCCGCCGCCGAGGAAGCGCCGCCCGGAGCCTCGCCCACGGCGACAGACGCGCGACCCAGCCCCCAGGCGGCGGACACCGCGACGCGCCAGCCCCCGACGCCAACAGCCGAGGCGCAGTGGCGCTACTTCGAGTCGCCCGAGTATGGCGTGCAGGCCTTTCTCTGGTGGCGCCCGGACGTGGCGCAGCGCGACCTGGGCCTGATCCGCGACATGGGCTTCGGCTGGGTCAAGCAGGGGTTCGCCTGGCGCGACATCGAGACGCACGAGAAAGGCGGGTATGATTGGTGGAAGGCGGACAACATTGTGCAACAGGCGGAGGACGCCGGCCTGCAACTGATCGCGCGGCTGGACCGCCAGCCATTCTGGTCCCAGGTCGATCCCTCACGACCGCTGGAGAACGCGCCGCCGGCGGAGCTGGATGATTTCGGCGACTTCTGCGGCGAGACGGCCGCTCGCTACCGCGGCCGCATCGCCGCCTACCAGGTGTGGAACGAACCCAACCTGAGCCGCGAGTGGGGCGAGCAGGCGCCCGATCCCGCCGCGTACACCGACCTGCTGCGGGTGTGCTACGAGGCGATCAAAACCGCCGACCCTGAGGCCATCGTCATTTCCGCCGGCCTGTCGCCCACCGGCGTGCGCTCGGCAGAGGCGATGCCCGACGACGACTATTTGCAGGGCATGTATGAGGCCGGGGCCGCCGGCTATTTCGACGTGCTGGGCCTCAACGCGCCCGGGTACGCCGCGCCCCCGGAAATGTCGCCTGAGGAGGGAGAGGAGGTATATAATCATCGTTCCTTTGTCTTCCGGCGCGTGGAGGATATGCGCCAGATCATGGTGGACCATGGAGACGAACAGAAGCAGGTGGCCATCCTGGAAATGGGCTGGATGTTGGAGCAGGATATCCACGACCTCTACTGGCACGGCGTCACAGAAGAAGAGCAGGCTGACTACCTCGTCCGCGCCTACCAGTACGCCCGCGAAAACTGGCAGCCCTGGATCGGCCTGATGACCACTATTTACATTGCCGACTACGACTGGACGCCGGACAATGAACAGTGGTGGTGGGCCGTCGTCCTACCCGACGGCACGCCGCGACAGTCGTATTATGCGTTGATGGAGATGGAGAAATGAGAACGGGGATTGGAGACTGGAGATTGGAGATTGGAGACTGGAGATTAGGCCCAGTCGCAGTTAATCTCTAATCTCCAATCTCTAATTACCGCCTATGAACTTCTGGATACTGGCCCTTTCCTATTGGATACACCTTCTCGCCACCGTCGTCTGGCTCGGCGGCCTGGCGGTGATGAGCCTGATCGCGCTGCCGGCGCTGCGCCAGGAGAGCCTGGACGCTAACCAGTGGATTGACCTGCAGAAGCGGTTTACGCCCTGGGTCA
>DATHSI010000060.1:0-3969 GCA_035464315.1 Candidatus Sulfomarinibacteraceae bacterium | reverse complement strand
GCCCCGCCCAGCGTAGCTATCATGCCTGCGCGATAGCGGAAGAGGGCGATGAAGGCGACCATGGCAATCAGCAGCGCCACCGGGTCCAGCGTCGACAGGTCGGGCACGAGCAACCGCAGCGGGCCAGCGGCGACCTCATCGACGGAGGCGAAGAGCGCGTGCAGGGAGAACCAGACGGCCAGGTTGAGCACGACGCCGACGACGACGGCCGTGATGCCGGAGAGAGCCGTGCTCAGAGCCTTCCGGCCGCGCAGGTACTCAATGTAAGGGGCGCCGAGGAAGATCCAGAGGAAGCAGGGCAAAAAGGTGACCCACGTGGTCAGGATAGAGCCGAGTACGCCAGCCATCAGGGGCGAGAGGGCGCCGCCGTGGCGGTAGGCGCCCATGAAGCCGACGAACTGCACGACCTGGATGAGGGGACCGGGCGTCGTCTCGGCCATGCCCAGCCCGTCCAGCATTTCACCGGGGCGCAGCCAGCCATACGTGCTCACCGCTTCCTGCGCGATGTAGGCCAGCACGGCATAGGCACCGCCAAAGGTGACGACCGCCGCTTTGCTGAAGAAGATGCCAATCTGGGTAAAGACATTGTCCGGCCCCAGCCAGACGGCCAGCGCCACCAGGGGTGTGAACCAGAGCGCGAGACAGACGGCGAGCACCTTGAGGGCGCGCCGGGACGAGGGACGCGTGTGCCCCGTCACTTCCTTGCCGATGAACGCTTCCTCATCGTCGCCGACCTCGTGGCCGCGGATGACGGAAAAGGCGCTCTCCCAGAACCGTCCGCCCAGGAAACCGACCAGTCCGCCGGCGAGGACGATGAGGGGAAACGGCACGTCGAAAAAGAAGATGGCGACAAAGGCCAGCGCTGCCAGCGCGACCATCGCCCGGTTCCTGAGCGCCCGCCGGCCGATGCGGATGACGGCCTCGGCGACGACGGCCATCACCGCGGGCTTGAGGCCGTAGAAAAGGGCCTGGACATAGCTGACGTCCTGGAAGGCAGCGTAGAGCACGCTCAGGGCGAGGATGCTGGTAAAGCCAGGCAGGACAAAGAGCGTACCCGCTACGAGACCACCCGGCACGCCGTGCAGGAGCCAGCCGATATAGGTCGCCAATTGCTGCGCTTCGGGGCCGGGCAGCAGCATGGTGAAGTTCAGGGCGTGCAGGAAGCGGCTCTCGTCGACCCAGCGCTTTTCCTCGACGAGTATCTTGTGCATGACGGCCATCTGGCCGGCCGGGCCGCCGAAACTGTAGATGGCCACGCGCACCCAGACCCAGAACGCCTGGCGAAAGGTAACTGGCTCAGGCACACGGCTGCTCGGGGCCGCCGCCGGTTCCGGAATCTGCTCACTCATGATTCCTCCTCAGCGGGGGTTGCCGTGGTCAGCGCACTGTACAACCCGTCAAACAGAGCCAGACCATGCGCTTCCAGCTCCTGGTCGCTCAAGCCTGCGGCCAACCAGCCGCGCAGCACGGCATCCACGCCGGGCGCTTCCAGCGGCCGGTACCGACTATCGCGCAGGTCTATCTCGTGCACGAGCCGGGCCAGCCGTTGCAGCCCCGGTTGCTCCAGGTCAAAGGCGCGCAGCATTGTCTCAAAGGTGCACAGGTTGCCGCGGTGGCTGAACCGTCCGCTCGGCATGTCAAAAGGCAGTTCGCCCGGCCCCGGTTCCTTGGCGTAGCGAATCGCGGCCTCCGGGTCGATAAAGCGGCGGATGAGCCAGGCGCAGGCCAGGCGATCCACGTGGGGCCGCGGGCGCGTGACCCAGCTCCGATTCCGGTAATCTTCCTTGTCTAGCCGCACAATCTCAGGTTCGCGCACGTCATCGCCCGCCGCCCGCTGGCGGGCTTCGCCTAGGCGAGCGCCGAGCACCTTCCCGGCAGAGCTCTGGAAGTAGTCGATGCGCCGGATCTCCTCGTATTGCCGCTGTAGCTTTTCCAGCGCAGCGCGAAGGGTCAGGCGCGAGTCCGAGTCGTCCCCGAGTCGCCCTTCCAGCCTGGCGAGTTTTTCTGCCAGCTGTTCATACTCCTCCCGCCGCGCCTCGTTGAACAAAGCTATCATCTGCTCATCGGACATACCCTCTAGCCGGGCGACGTGGAGCAGAAATGATTCGCCCCCGGCGTGCCCGATCTCCTCGGCCAACCATTGGAAGGACTCGCGGGTCTCTTCTCCTGCAGGCAGGAGGTAGAGGCTCCCGGTGGGGGAGACTGCGCCCAACCGTTGCAGGCGTCGCCAGAGGGTGACACGGGGCGTGTTGGCTTCAGTGGGCAACGAGTAAGCGAGAACAATCCACTCCATAACAAAAAATGTAATCTATTTATCATAAAATTGCAATATCTATTACAAATAGCAGGCTTGCACCTGTACGGGTAAAGGGTACAGTGTGGATGATGAGCATTTGAACAGTTACTCAGGTAAGAGGAGGAGACACGATGCCCGACAAGCACCCCATCCCGCGAGCCGCGACGTTAACGCCCGAGACGCTGGAGGCAATCGTGGAGACGTTCAAGGCGGTCGCCGATACGACGCGAGCGCAGCTGGTCTTTCTTCTGACCCAGCGGGAATACAGCGTCAACGAGCTAGCCGAGCACGTGCCGGTGTCGGCCTCGGCCGTCTCCCACCACCTAGCCAAGTTGCGGGCCATCCGCCTGGTGCGAACGCGCCGGGAAGGCAACCAGATTTACTACTCGATTGACGACAGCCATGTGGCTGGTCTGTTTCGTGAAGCACTGGCCCACCTGGAGCACGTACACCACAACCTGCCCGACCTACCCTATCCCACTCTGGAGGAGCTGACAGAAACCAATGAGCCAACATAACCACCACGATAGCCACGAACATGAGCGCCGTGCACCCGGGCACAACCACGACCAGGAACACGAGCATGAGCATGGCTTCTGGGAGCAACTGGCGCACCTACTGCCCTGGAACGGTCACAGCCACGACTACACCGAGCTGGCCGGCGACGAAGCGCTGCAAACCCACGTGGAGGGCATTCGTACCATCTGGCTGGCGCTGGGCGCTCTGCTGCTGACGACGGTCATCCAGGTGGTCATCGTCGTTCTCAGCGGCAGCGTGGCCTTGCTGGCCGACACGGTGCACAACCTGGGCGACGGTCTCAACTCGATTCCCCTGCTCATCGCCTTTTATCTGGCGCGGCGGGCGGCGACGCGCCGCTACAGCTACGGTTTCGGCCGCGCTGAAGACGTGGCCGGCATCTTCATCGTCCTGAGCATCGCCATCAGCGCGGGCGTCATCTTTTGGGAAAGTTTCCAAAAATTCCTGGATCCGGAGCCCATCAGCAATCTACCCTGGGTCGTTGCGGCGGCCATTGTCGGCTTTGTCGGTAACGAAGCGGTGGCCTTGCTGCAAATCCGGGTTGGGCGCAAGATTGGGTCGGCGGCGATGGTGGCCGACGGCCTGCACGCGCGCACCGACGGTCTGACGTCGCTGGCCGTGCTCCTGGCAGCGGGCGGCTCCTGGTTGGGCTATCCTATCGTCGACCCCATCATAGGCGCGCTCATCGGCTTCGTCATTCTCTTTATCACCCGCGATGCCATCGTGACGATGTGGTACCGGCTGATGGATGCCGTCGAGCCGGAGTATATGGAGCAGGCGGAAAGGGTCGTCCAGGGAAACGAGAGTGTCGAGGAGTTTTGCCGCCTGCGCATGCGCTGGATTGGGCACCGGATGCACGCGGAGGTGGTCATCGCCGTAGACCCGGACTTAACGACCGCAGAGGGACATCAGATAGCAGAAGTAGTGCGGCACGAGCTGTTCCACGAGATTCCGCAACTGTCGGAAGTGGTCGTCCACGTCGAGCCGGCCGGTGTCGTGGACGAGGCTCATCACGGAACTGTTCATCATGAGGCGGTTCCCCGCCCCCTCGAGTAGACAACTCAGGAAGCAGCAAGAGCCAGGAAACAGAGGCGCCGCGCACCACAGTCCGGGAAAAGGCCAAACAGTTTGTCATT
>DATHSI010000059.1:0-16608 GCA_035464315.1 Candidatus Sulfomarinibacteraceae bacterium | reverse complement strand
CGTTGCTCTGAATCTTGAGCCGGAAAGCGTGGGTATCGTGGTCATGGGCGACTATACGGGCATCGAGACCGGCGACGAGGTGCGCAGCACGGGCCGCATCGCTTCCGTGCCTGTGGGCGACGCGCTCATCGGTCGCGTGGTGGACCCGCTGGGTCGCCCGCTGGACGGTGAGGGACCTATTAAGGCCAGCAGACGGCGCCCGGTGGAACGTATCGCCCCCGGCGTCATCGAGCGCAAGGGCGTGGACACGCCAATGCAGACCGGTATTATCGCCATCGACTCCATGTTCCCCATCGGACGTGGCCAGCGCGAGCTGATTATTGGCGACCGGCAGACGGGTAAGACGGCCATCGCCCTGGACACCATTCTCAACCAGCACGACCAGGACGTAATCTGCATCTACGTGGCCATTGGACAGCGCGTGGGCCAGTTGGCGCAGGTGGTGTCCGCCCTGGATGAAGCTGGGGCTATGGATTACACCATCGTCGTGCTCGCCGGTGCATCCGACCCGGCGCCTCTGCAATATTTCGCGCCATACGCCGGCTGCGCCATCGGCGAAGAGTTCATGGAGCAGGGCAAGGACGTGCTCGTAGTCTATGACGACCTTTCCAAACACGCCTGGGCCTACCGCGAGATTTCGCTGATTCTGCGCCGCCCGCCCGGTCGCGAGGCCTACCCCGGCGACATCTTCTCTCTGCACAGCCGCCTGCTGGAACGCGCCGTGCGCCTGCGTGACGAGTTTGTCATCGTGGAGAAGGGCACGGAAGTGACGCGAGACACGCAAGCGGGCGTGGACGGCGAGGTCTACTTCGGCAACAATGACATGGAAGAGGCCACGGAAGCGCTGGAGCAGTTGGATAACCCCGACCAGTACGAAATCAAGAAGATTCCGGGCACCGGCGGCTCCATGACGGCCCTGCCGGTTATCGAGACCCTGCTGGGCGACGTCTCCGCTTACATTCCCACCAACGTGATTTCTATTACAGACGGGCAGATCTTTCTGGAGACGGACCTGTTCAACCAGGGCCAGCGCCCGGCGATCAACACCGGCCTCTCCGTCTCCCGCGTGGGTAGCGACGCTCAGCGCAGGGCCATGAAGCGCGTCACAGGCGGCCTGAAGTCTGACCTGGCCCAGTACCGCGAATTGGCCGCGTTCGCCCAGTTCGGTTCCGACCTGGATAAGGCCACACAGCGCCAGCTCGACCGTGGCGCGCGTCTGATGGAAGTCCTTAAGCAGCGGCAATACAACCCCTACCCCCTGGAGCATCAGGTGATGGTTATTTTCGCCGGCAGCCGCGGCTACCTCGACGAGATCGACGTCGATGATATCGTGCGCTGGAAAGAAGAGTTCCTGCACTACATGGACACCGCCCGCCCCGAAGTCGGCCGCGCCATCCAGGAAACGCACGACTTCACGAAAGAGACGGAAGAGCAGCTGCGCGAAGCGCTGGAAGACTTCAACGCAAGCTGGGAGAGTGGTGAGTAGAGATTGGCAACTGGAGATTGGTTGATTGGAGATTACTCGCCAATATAGCAATGAGCCAGTAGACCAATACACCAACCAAAGGAGCATTAATGGCTACTGAACGCGAACTTAACAAGCGCATCCGTAGCGTCAAGAACATCTCCCAGGTGACCAGCGCGCTGGCGGCTGTGTCTGCAGCCAAGGCCAGCAAGGCCCAGAAGCAGGTACAAGCCTCGCGTGATTACGCGGGCAAGGCGTTCGAGATCCTGATTAACCTGGCGTCGCAGCCCAGCGCGGGCGAAGCCAGCCATCCGCTGATGACGGTGCGTGAGGAAATCAAAAACGCGGCCGTCATCGTCATCACCGGCGACCGCGGCCTGGCCGGCGCTTACAACGCCAACATGGTGGCTTACGCCGAGCGTTTCATGCGCGCTTTGCCCCACCCGGTGCGTGTCATCTCCGTGGGCCGCAAGGGGCATGACCTGTTGCTGCGCCGCGGTTATAACGTCGTGGCCCTCTTCGACGACATTCCCGACGAGCCTACCATCTTCGACATCGCGCCCATCGCTGATATCGTCATCGACGATTATCTTGACGGCACGGTGGACGACGTATTTATCGCCTATACGGAGTTCATCAGCCTGGTCCAGCGCGACTTGACAGTGAGGCAGCTTCTGCCGCTGAAGCCGCTGGAGATGGAAGGCATGGCGGCGTCTGAGTATGTGGACCACATCGACGCTACTATCGCTGCCGAGAACGTCTACAGCTATGAGCCGGACCCGGCGTCTCTGTTGAACACCGTCGTGCCCCGCTTCACAGAGCTGCAGATCTATCAGGCAGTGGTCGAGGCCAAGGCAAGCGAGCACAGCGCGCGCATGGTGGCCATGAACAACGCCACAGATAATGCGGGTGAACTGATCGACTATTTGATTCTGGAACGAAACAAAGCGCGCCAGACGAGCATCACCAACGAGATCCTGGATATCGTCGGCGGCGCCGAAGCACTTTCGAAATAAGCAGGCCGGGCAAGCGAGCCCAGGCTGGTACACGCAATAATTGGAGGAAGCAATGGCTAATGGCAAAGGCATCGTCCGCGCCGTCCGCGGCGTGGTTGTGGACGTAGAATTTGCGTCCGAAGATATGCCGGAGATTTTTGAGGCCCTGAGAATCAAAATGGACGACGGCAAGGACCTGGTGCTGGAAGTACAGCAGCATCTGGGCGAAGGTCTGGTGCGTTCGGTGGCCATGGACACCACAGACGGCCTGTCGCGCGGCGTGCCCGTAGAGGCCACCGGCGACTCCATCCGCGTGCCCGTAGGCCCCTCGACGCTCGGCCGCGTCTTCAACGTGCTGGGCAACCCTATCGACGGTCGCCCTGCACCGGAAACCGACCTGAGGTACCGTATCCACCGTGATGCACCTGAGTACCAGGACCAATCGACGGTCGTCGAAACGTTCGAAACCGGCCTGAAGGTCATCGACCTCATCGCGCCGCTGATTCGTGGCGGTAAGACCGGCGTCTATGGCGGCGCCGGCGTGGGCAAGACGGTGATGATTTCAGAGCTGATCCGCTCTGTGGCGACGGCCCATGAGGGCGTCTCCGTCTTCGCCGGTGTGGGCGAGCGCACGCGTGAAGGCACCGACATGTATTACGAGCTGGAGGAGTACGGCGTGCTGGATTCGGTCGCCATGGTTTTCGGCCAGATGAACGAGCCGCCGGGCGTCCGCCTGCGCGTGGCCCTGACGGGTCTGACGATGGCCGAGTATTTCCGCGACGAAGGGCGCGACGTGCTGCTCTTCATCGACAACATCTTCCGCTACGTGTTAGCCGGCGCCGAAATGTCGGCGCTGCTGGGCCGCATGCCCAGCGCCGTCGGTTACCAGCCCACCCTGTCGGCCGAGATGGGCGATCTGCAGGAACGGATTACGTCCACGAAAATGGGCTCCATCACCTCGATGCAGGCCATCTACGTGCCCGCCGATGACTATTCCGACCCCGCGCCGGTAGCCACCTTTGCTCACCTGGACGCCACCATCACCCTGGAGCGCAGCGTGTTCGCCAAAGGTATCTTCCCCGCCGTGGATCCGCTCTCCTCCAGCAGCCGCGCGCTGCAGCCCAACATCGTGGGCGACGAGCATTACCGCACGGCGCGTGAGGTAAAAGAGGTGCTACAGACGTATAATGACCTGCAGGACATTATCGCCATTCTGGGTATTGACGAACTGAGCGAAGACCAGAAGCTGCTGGTGGCGCGGGCGCGCAAGATCGAACGCTTCCTGGGACAGCCCATGTTCGTAGCCGAGAAGTTCCACGGCCTGAACGGTGAATACGTAACCACCGACGAGACCGTGCGCGGCTTCCGCGAGATCCTGGACGGCAAGCACGACGACCTGCCCGAACAGGCCTTCTTCATGGTAGGCACCATCGACCAGGCGCTGGAAAAAGCGGAACGGCTGCGGGAAGAGAGTTAGAAGGTTGCAGGTTGGCAGGTTACAGGTTAACGAGACGCATGAAACCTACAACCTGGAACCTGCAACTTGAAACCAGAGGTAACTGCTATGCCAATGCAATGTGACATTGTCACACAAGAACGGACTGTTTTTAGCGAGCAGGTCGATGCGGTGAATCTGCCCGGGCAGGAAGGGCGCATGGGCGTGCTGCCCAACCACATGGTGATGCTGACCGCGCTGGACTTTGGCGAGGTGATTGTGCGTCGCGGCGGCGAGGATGAGTATTTCGCCATCGGCGGCGGCTTTGCCGAGATTTTGCCGGACAAAATTACCATTCTGGCCGATTCCGCCGAGCAGGCCGAAGAAATCGACCTCGAACGCGCGCAGAAGGCGCGCGAGCGAGCGGAACAGGCCATGCGCGAAGGGCTCAGCGAAGAATCAGAGCGCTACGCGCAGATTGAAGCAGCGCTGCGCCGCGCGCAGGTGCGCATCGAGGTCAGCCGTAGGCGGGGCACCGGTCGCCGGCGTCGTACCATGCCCGCAGGCGGCGAAGGCGCTGCGCCGCCGCGTCGCGAAGAGGAAACGGAGTAGACGTGGGCTTTCTAACCTCACGCATCGCCATCGACCTGGGCACCGTCAACGTGCTGGTCTATGACCAGGGGCGTGGCGTTGTTCTGCAGGAACCATCTGTCGTCGCCCTGCGCGAAGATAGCGATAAAACTGTCATCGTGGAAGTGGGGCGCGCCGCGCGAGAAATGTACGGGCGCACGCCGGAAACGATTGAAGTGATGCGCCCCTTGCGCGATGGCGTCATCGCCGACTACTTCGTCACCGAAGCGATGTTGCGCTACTTCATCCGCAAGGTGACGGGACGGCTTAACCTGCGCAAACCAGTGATCATGATCAGCGTGCCCTACGGCGTGACCAGCGTGGAGCGGCGCGCCGTGCGCGAGGCGGGCCTGGCTGCAGGCGCCCGCGAGGTGTATCTGATACACGAACCGCTGGCGGCGGCAATCGGCGCCGGCCTGCCCGTAGGCACGCCGACGGGCAACCTGGTGGTGGACATGGGCGGCGGTTCGACCGAAGCCGCTGTCGTATCTATGAACGGCATTGTCTGCGCCGAATCGTTGCGCGTGGGCGGCGTGCACCTGGACGAGGCCATCGTCAGCTACATCCGCAAGAAGTATAACCTGGTGGTCGGCGAGCCGACGGCGGAGGCCATCAAAATCAAGGTTGGCGCGGCTATCGAGCTGAAAGAGCGCCTGGAAATGAACATTCAGGGTCGCGACCAGGTAGCCGGCCTGCCGCGGACCATCACGCTGACCTCCGACGAGGTGGCCGAAGCGCTGGAAGAACCGCTGGGCGCCGTGGTCAACGTGATCCGCGCCGTGCTCTCTAAGACCCCGCCGGAGCTTGCCTCCGACATCATCGACCGCGGCATGGCCCTCACAGGCGGCGGCGCGCTGTTGCGTGAAATCGACACCATGCTGACGCAGGAAACCGGCGTTCCCGCCTACGTGGCCGACAACCCCATCGCCTGCACTGCCCTCGGCGCAGGTAAGGCGCTGACCGAACTCCCCCTCCTCCTGCGCAGTCTCAGCCTGCAGTAACATTTTCGTCTGCAAAAGGACAAAACAAAAAGCCCCGCGCTTGCGGGGCTTTTCTTTTAATTGCTAAAGCAATGATGTCACCCGTCGGCGTTCAAATAGTAAGTCATCCTTTGCAACTGGACGACCGGGTCGCTGTACTGCACATGCACACCGTCGGGTACTGTAAGATTGATCGGTGCGTAGGTCAGAATGGCGCGCACGCCGGCTTCGACCAGGCGATCGGTAATCTCCTGCGCCGCGTCGGGGGGCAACGCCAGGATGGCCATCTGCACCTTCTCGCGGCGCACCGTCTCTTCCAGCTCCTTCACATGCTGCACGGTGATCTCACCCATCTTCTGGCCCACCTTGGTCTCGTCCACGTCGAAAATCCAGCCCACGCGGAAGCCGCGCCGGTGGAATCCGCCATAATTAGCCAGCGCATGGCCCAGAAAACCGGCGCCGATGATGGCCATGGGCCATTCCTGATCCAGGTGCAGGATGCGCTGCAACTGCTCGATGAGATATTTGATGTGGTAGCCGGTGCCCTGTTTGCCGAACTCACCAAAGTGGGAGAGATCCTTGCGGATCTGGGCAGAGCTGATGCCCAGGCGCTCGCCCAACTCATGCGATGAGGTCGTCGTTCGTTCCCCTTCCTCCGCCAGGCGAATCAGGGCCCGCAGGTAGATGGGCAAACGTCCTATTACAATATCTGGTATTTCATCAACCACGTCGGGCGATACCTCCGCTCTTTTCTTTACTTTTGCTGCCATAATAGAGGAGTGCGCGACAGGAACAGGAGACACCATTTGGCGCTTTCCCATCACAAATCTAGAACCAGATGGAGCTCACACATTGATTGACAGACCTGACTAGTGTAACATTTCACAATTCTAGCATACGACCCCCCCACCCGCAAACCAGCCTGCTGGACAAATTCGTAAATTTGTCCTACGTTATCAGCCATGCACCTTGCTCTCAACGCCTACTTCTGGAACCGGCCTGATACCGGCAGCGGCCAATATCTGCGCCAGCTTGTATACCATCTGAACCGCCTGGTGAGCGACCTGGACGTCACCCTGATCTACCCTCACGCGGACGAGCCGGAGAAGGTGCCGCCCAGCGTACACGTGGCGCGCGCGCCTGCGCGACCCGGACATCTGGGAAAAGTACTGTTCGAACAGCGCGGCTTTCCCCGCGCCTGCCAACAAGTAGAAGCCACGGTGGCCCACGTCCCCTACTGGGGACCACCGTTGCGCTCGCCGGCCCCGCTGGTGGTCACCGTCCACGATCTGATTCCCCTGGCCGTGCGCGAGTACCGGCGACCGCTGGTTGCACGGCTTTACAACGCGCTGGTTAGCGCCGGCACGCGCGGCGCGACGCACCTGATCACCGACTCCCACTTCAGCAGGCAGGAGATCGTCAGCCGGCTGCAGATCCCCGAGGAGCGCATTACGCCCATTCACCTGGCGCCGGCGCCCCAGTATGACGCAGACAGCGACATGCTGCTGGACATGGCCATCCTGCGCAAGTATGACCTGCCCGACTTCTACGTGCTCTATCTGGGCGGCTATACGCTGCATAAGAACGTCACCACCCTGTTGGCCGCTTACACCTACGTGGCTCAGGCAATGGGCGAAGAGTATCCTCTGGTCCTGGCCGGACACAAACCCCCGGCAGGCGATAGCTTTCCCGATTATGATGCGTATATTCGGCGCTCCAATCTACAGGATTTCGTGCGCTGGATTGGTTACGTGGACGAAGCAGACAAGCCCGCGGTCTATCGTGGCGCGATGTGCTTTGCCTTTCCCAGCCGCTACGAGGGATTCGGGCTACCGCCCCTGGAGGCGATGGCTTGCGGCGTGCCCGTGGTAACCACCAACGCCGCATCGCTGCCCGAAGTCGTGGGCGAAGCGGCATTCGCCATCGATCCCGATGACGAAAGGCAGATGGCCGGATCGATTATTTCGCTGCTCATCCAGGAGGAATTCGCGGCGGAAATGAAGCAGAAGGGATTGCAACGCGCGGCCCAATTCTCCTGGGAGGAAACGGTGGCGCAGACAGTGGCAGTTTATGATAAGATCGCGGGGAAGCAAGCGTAGAATCCGTCAACTGCCGGGATGCTCCCGCCCCCTGGTTGCGTCCCGCTTGCGGAGGCGCACAATGAAAGTGAGGAAATCTTGGACAAAAGAGTTGCTGTGGTCACCGGCGCCAACCGGGGTATCGGTCTGGAAATCTGCCGCCAGTTGGCGCAGCGTGACGACGTCGAGGTAATCTTGACCGCACGCCATGCAGGGCGCGGCGAGGCGGCAGCAGCCGATCTGCGGGCACAGGGCAGGGCTGTCTCCTTCCACCGTCTGGACGTAACCGCACAGAACAGTGTGCGCGGTCTGGCCAAGGCAGTGGCCGACCAGTTTGGGCGGCTGGACATCCTGATCAACAACGCCGCCATCTATCCAGACAAAGGGCTACGCGTTGCCGAGCTGGACCTGGCCCTGGTGCGCCAGGCGTTCGAAACCAACTTCTACGGCCCGCTGCGCCTGTGCCAGATGCTGACGCCATTGATGGCGCGCCGTCAGTACGGCCGCGTTGTCAACGTGTCCAGCAGCATGGGTCTGCTGCGCAACATGCGCGGGCGGGCGCTGGCCTACCGTGCTTCCAAAGCGGCTCTCAACGCGCTCACGCGCGTGCTGGCGGCGGAAGTAGAAGGGCAGGGCATTCTTGTCAACAGCGTTGATCCCGGCTGGGTGCGCACGGAGATGGGCGGCAAGAACGCGCCGCGCACGCTGGCCCAAGGCGCAGACACCGCCGTGTGGCTGGCAACGCTGCCCGTCGATGGGCCCAGCGGGGGCCTGTTCCGCGACCGCCAGCCGGTTGCCTGGTAAGGCCGCCCGCGCCTATTTTGTGCCAACCCCGGCGCATGTTACAATGCCGCCGGTTAACAGCAACAGTGATTAGGAGGCAGTCAATACATGGGCGTTAAACCCGATTCCTGGATCCGGCAAATGGCCCGCGAACAGAAGATGATAGAACCTTTTGTAGACGGGCAGGTGCGCGACGGCGTAATTTCATACGGTCTCTCGTCCTACGGCTACGACATTCGCGTCACCGACGAATTCAAAATCTTCACCAACGTGCACTCGGCCATCGTCGATCCCAAGCATTTCAATGCGCATTCATTTATCGATTATAAGGGCGACATCTGTGTCATCCCGCCCAACTCTTTCGTGCTGGCGCGCACCATCGAATATTTCCGCATCCCGCGCAATGTGATTACCATTTGCCTGGGCAAGTCGACTTATGCGCGCTGCGGCCTGATCGTCAACGTCACGCCCTTCGAGCCGGAGTGGGAAGGCTATGTGACGTTGGAGATTTCCAACACCACGCCGCTGCCGGCGCGCATTTACGCCAATGAAGGCATCGCCCAGGTGGTCTTCCTGGAAGCCGACGAGGAGTGCGAGATCTCCTACGCCGACCGCAAGGGCAAGTATCAGAAACAGCGCGATATCGCCCTGCCGCGCATCTAACACCGTGCAACTGTACCCCTTCGCGCCTCCGCCTTACGATCCGCTGCAACAGACGATCGCCAGGCTCCGCATGGAATTGCACGGTCTGTTCCAGGTGGACGACGTGCGCGCGCAGGGCACAGACGACACGATCACCTTCACGGGTCGTTACTTGTACGACGGCAACGGCGGTTACGAGGAGATCCAGACCCGCTTTCAACAGCATGGCTACACGCCTATGCTGCGGCGGCGGCGCAACCACGACCAGTTGCTGGCATTGAAGGGGGTGCTGGACGAGGGCAGGACGGGCAACCCGCTCGTCAACCTGCTGCTTCTGGCGGTGACCATCCTGACCACACTGGCTGCTGGCGCCTCAATGAGCGGAAGCGGCGGCCTGTTCATGGCCTTGATGCAAGGCGACACAGCCACCGCCCTCGCCGCGGCGCGCGCCGGCGCGCCGTTTGCCGCCACTCTTCTGGGCATTCTGGGCGTGCACGAACTGGGCCACTATGTGGCAGCGCGCTGGCACGGCGTCAGCGCCACGTTGCCCTATTTCATTCCCATGCCGGTGGGCGGCCTGGGCACCCTCGGCGCCTTCATCGCCCTGCGCAGCCCCATGAAGAACCGCACCGTGCTCTTTGACGTGGGCCTCGCCGGCCCCATCGCCGGCTGTCTGGTGGCGCTGCCCTTGCTGGTGGTGGGCCTGCTGCTGTCGGAGCCGGCGCCCTTTTACATGCGCGGCCTGACGCTGCGCACGTTGGGCTCTTCGCTCCTCGTGGATGCCGTCACGGCCCTTTCCGTGGACCTGCCGGCAGGCCGCACGCTGGCCCTGCACCCCATCTACTTCGCCGCCTGGCTCGGCGTCCTGATTACCGGCATTAACTTGCTGCCCATCGGCCAGCTGGACGGCGGTCACGTGGCCTATGCCCTTCTGGGGCGCAGCGCTCACCAGGTGGCGCGCGGCGCGCTGATCTTGCTGCTGGTAGCCGGTATCACACTCTCCTCCACCTGGCTGCTGTGGGCCCTGTTCGTGCTTTTCGCCGGATTACACCACCCGCCGCCGCTCAACGACATCACCGGCCTTGACCGTCCGCGGAAGATAGCCGGGGTCCTGACCGTCCTCCTCTTCTTTGCCATCCTCACCCCTGTGCCCTTCCACACCTGAGCCACAACGTCTCAGACGGCGCTACGATTGGAATGGTGGCGCGTCTGGTCATCGCGCGGGTTTCGAATCAGGGAGTGTTCCAAAGGATTCTTGGTCTTTCCCATCCTGCCCAATCGCCCCTTCCATCCCCTGCTGGACCGTTCTCTGTGGCGAGCACCAACACAATATCCTGACCGGCATAGGCGGCGAGCGAGAGTTCGACCCGGCGCCAGCGGTGGTCAGCCGTGTCGTTGCCGACATGACGCCGGTAGAGCTCTCTGGCTGTTCCGTCTTCCTCCTGAATCTGCACAACAAACGTTGCGCCATCTCCGCCCCAGTTCCAGCTTTCCGGCGAAAGCGCAACGCGGCTTGAAAAAGAGACCGGGGATTCAGGAAGAGACAGTGGGAAGGCAACCGAGGCAGGCGGGTGGATAAGCAGGGCGTCTCCACTGTCTCCATCCGCCGGCATTATAAAGCGCTCCATGCGGACTTCCTCGGGCGCGCCATTTTGTGCAACGCGCGCCTGCTCTTGCTGGAAAAGGGTGACGAGATCGATGGCGGTTAAGGTCTTGAGAGCGAGTTCATGTTTTGGATCAAATCTAAGAACGTTCCGGGCGTGCAGCAGCGCCTCCGGCTCCCTTCCGGTCTCAACGGCCTGTTCCAGCAGCGCCAATTCGAGCCTGTTCTGCCTCCTCTCGAACAATGGAATCGAAAGCGAACCACAAAGGTCAAGCGACCGTTCATGTGCGCGCTCTGCCGCGCCAAACTCTCCAGTTGCAAGTCGAAGATTGGCCAGATCCTGGTACAGGAAACACTGTGGCGACGGCGAACGCGCCAGCGGCAGCAACGGTTCATAGAGATCGAGCGTCTTCTCCAGCGTCGTCCCCTGTGCGTCCCCATTGTGGACCACAAAGAGGTCGTTCTGGAAAGGGGCGACGTCGAGCGGCAGGCTGAGTATCTGTTCGTGGGCCAACCAATTATCAACCAGCGCCCAGACGTCCACCGTCGTCTCTCCCAGCGCGCGAGCATCCTCCAGACCAATCCTGTTCGCTTCGAGAGTATGATAGGCGCGTGGCTGTTGGCGGAGATAGTAGGGAAGCGTGTTTGCCGCCATATTCCAACCATCTTCATAATTGAAGGACACCATGAGCAACACAGAATCCTCGGAAGCTCGTTCATCCAGATATTGCAGGACCCCGTGCCAGTCGTAATGGGCGGCGATGTACTCCTGCTCTACCGCGCCCCAGCCAATCAGGCCAATACTGAGGACGCAGAATGTGGTGGACGCCGCACCGGCAACAGGTCCCATTCTGAACAGGCGATGTAGGAGCGCGCTTAAAAAAACCGCGGCAAAAAAGAGATAGAACGGGAGTAGGTAGATGATGTAGCGGCTGTACGCCCCTCGTGCAGGACGAAGTAGCATAAGAAAGACGAGGGGCAAAATCAGGGCAGTCGCAGAAAAAGCAAAATTGGCCCAGTCTCTCTGCCAGCCCCAGACGAGCACACCGGCAAGAACCAGGCCGAGCGTGAGCAGTGGAGCCGCCTCTGGATGGAGGCTGAAGCCGGTGTAGATTTCTTCCAGCCAGATGTCCGGGTCCACAACGCCGCCGGTGGAGGTATTTGCCTCTGGACCGATATTGTGACCGAGCATGTTCAGTAATCGCGGCAGCCACGGGAGGTAGAGGAGGAGGACGACCGCGCCGGCGCCCGCCGGATATAGGGTCATTGGAAAGTGCCGGGAGCCAGATCTGGTCAGCAGATGGTGAAGCAACCAGGCATTGATAATCACAATCTGCGCGGCGAGTATGACAAAAGCGGCATAGTGCGTGTAGAGGTTGACGATTGTCAGGGCCGCATAGGCCAGCCACCGCCGCCAGATCGGCCGCTTGAACGCGCGATATAGAAGAAGGAAAGAGGCCAGCGAAAACAACAGCAGCCACGCATAATGGCGCGCTTCCTGCGAATGGTGCAGATGAGCCGGCGCAAAAGCTAACAAGAACGCGGCCAAAAGGCCCGCTGCGGTTTTGTTTAGATACCTCCCGAACGCGAAAAGGAGCGGGGGAGCCATAGCCCCGGCGTAAACGGCCGGCAGGCGCAGGGTAAACTCGCTTTCGCCAAACAGGCGCAGGCTGAGTGACGTCAGGAGGTAAATGAGAGGCGGATGGTCTCGCACCGCGAGCATGTCGCCGATACCTCCACGCGCCGTCCACAGGGTTAGCAGCTCATCAAACCAGAAAGGGTCACCCTCAAGATGATGCAACCGCAAGCCAAACCCAAGCAATGTAACCAGCAAGGCGCCCACAAAGAGCAGTGTGTGGGGATGATCCTTGCCGTCTGCAGCGATAGAATTCATGGGACAGACTCTTGCTCGAAGGTAACGCGAAAAACGATCATAGCAGGCAAACAGAAGATTACCAGAATTCCTGGAGAAAGTCCGTTAAGGACAATTGGCATTTGTCTACGGCAACGGCTATAATTGCCCTGCCGTTGTGGGCGCTTAGCTCAGTTGGTTAGAGCGCTTCGTTTACACCGAAGAGGTCGGGGGTTCGAGTCCCTCAGCGCCCATCCTCACTTCTTGATCTAGCCCTAGAGTCTGCTATAATCCGTTCGATCATATTTTGTGATAAAAAGCACACATTAATAGTGACGAATGTCACATCGTAGACTTCGCACAATACTCCACTTGTTGCCTTAAGAGCAGGAGAAGAGATTATGGCAGAAGCAGCAGTCAGCAATGGAGGCATGACACGCCGCGAATTTCTTTACTACATTTGGGGCGCGTCCATGGCTCTATTCACCGCCGAACTAACGGGTCTCATTATCTGGTTCGCCCTGCCCCGGTTCCGCGAGGGGGAATTTGGCGGCGCCTTTCCTGTGTCAGTTGATGACTTACCAGCAAAGAACGCCACACCTCGGGATTTCCCCGATGGCCGGTTCTGGCTGGTAAACCTGGACACAAGCGTAGACGAGGGCCAGGAACGGATGTATCTGGCGCAAGACGAATCAGAACCCATCGTCGGCGTGGCTGCCATTTACAAGGTTTGCACCCACCTTGGCTGTATCTACGATTGGAACGCAGCCAACGAACGCTTTGAGTGCCCTTGCCATGGCTCAAAGTACCGGCTCGACGGGCGGCGCATCGAAGATCCGGCGCCGCGCTCCCTGGACCGCTTCCTGGTGGAGGCACTGGACGCCAACGAAGAAGTGCTGGCCGTCGCCGAAGTGGGTTCTGACGGCGTCTTTACGCCGCTGCAACTACCGGAAGGTACGGCGACGATCCGTGTGGACACCGGCGCGCGCGCGGATGGCGCGAGCCAGACCCTGATTTGCGAACTGCGTGATAGCTGCCCCTAGGGATAACGAGGAGAGAAAATGGCTACTTTTGTCGATCAAGTAAGAGAGATGGGGCTTAAGCAGGCCACCATCGCTAAAGTCGATGAAGCCGTCGAGCGCTTCACGGCAGGCATGAACGTCAATGATGTTCGTGGCATGCTGCGAGGCGACGAACCGCGCCGCCCTAATCCCCGGCTGCGGCCACACGCCGACGGTTTCTGGCTGCACATCCGGCCCAGTTTTTACCACACTGAGGTCACCCACATCTATCCCACCTTCCGCCTGGGCTGGCTGTCCACGTTCATGTTTGTGTGGGAGACGATCACCGGTATTTTCCTGATGATCTTCTACACGCCATCGCCCGACGTAGCCTATGCCGACATCTGGAACATTTTGGGCAACGTGCCGCTGGGCCAGCTGATGCGCAATTTGCATCGTTTCGGCGCTGAGGTGATGGTCGTTGTGGTTGCCCTCCACATGTTACGAACATTTGTTACCGGCAGTTATAAACACCCGCGCCAGTTTACGTGGTTCACGGGTATGTTTTTGCTGGTATTGACGCTGGTCCTCAGCTTTAGCGGTTATCTGCTGCCCTGGGATCAGCTGGCCTACTGGGCGGTGACGGTGGCCGTCAGCGCCGCGGAAGCCACACCGGGTCCGGAGGTCGTGGGTCGCAACATCAACCTCTTGTTGCGCGGCGCCCCGGTCATTGGCGCCGGCGGTTTGTTGCGTTTCTACCTGCTGCACGTGCTGGCCTTGCCCCTGTTGCTGGCTATTTTCTTCTTTGTGCACTACTACAAAGTGGTCATTCACGGTCACTCCCTACCCCCGGGCCGCGAAGCGATTGGCGAAGACACCGCCAAGCGTGTGCCTCGCGACGAGCGCACCTACTTCCTGCCCGACATCGCCACCAGCGAGCTAATGTGGACGGCGCTGGCGACCCTGTTCCTGGTCGCCGGCTCCATCTGGTTCTACAACGCGCCGCTGGAGCGCCAGGCCAACCCCCTGGTGACGCCGCTGCACGTGGTTGCGCCCTGGTATCTGGCCTGGTCGCAGGGCTGGCTCAAGCTGGCCGACAAGGTGTTTATCGCCTTCATCTTCATTCCCGGCCTGGCGACAGCATTCTTCCTGATGCCCTACTTCGAGGTGGGCAAGAGCCGCCGCTATGCCGACCGGCGCGTGGGCCTGACCGTATCCATGCTCTTCATCGCCTTCATGTGGATGTCCAACTGGATGGGCTCACCGGAGTACCGCGTGCAGAGCACACCTGACCAGGAAGTCAGTCAGGCGCTGTTACCGCAGGAGGGTCACAGCGCCTTGAAGGAAGTGCCTTACGAGGATCTGGAACCGGGCGAGTATTTGCCAGGCCAGGTAATCGAGGGCAATCCTCACCTGACGGCAGCGCTGTCAGAATTCGAGCACGCCATGCAGAACCGCAGTTGCGCCATGCCGGGCACCGAGTCTCCCTATGAAGAGTGCCGCATCAGCGAGCGCGGTGGGGAAAAACGTTACGCTAACAGCTTCACGGACACGGCCATGCCCAATCCTGAAGCGTGGCTGGTGATCGACGATTACCAGCACAACATGCGCCGGCTGACTCTCTACTTCGAGGTGCCGAACCCCGATAACCCGGACAGCCTGATGTACGATTACCAGCGCACTGGCTACCGCCACGAGCTTTCTAACTACGAGGAAGATTAAACATGCAAGTCAAGATTATCATCGGGACCATTGCCTTCATGTTAACCATGGTGATCGTAGGCTTCGTGGCGCTGCGCGAACCGGCGCGCATGGACGCCTTTTCCATGGCCTATGAAGGACGGTCCGTCGAGAATGGAGCAGAGATCTTCATCAACAACTGCGCCTCTTGCCACGGCATCAACGGGCGAGCGGAACAATGCTTCAATCCCTCGTCGGGCGAACCGGAAGGGTGTATCGGCCGCCCCCTGAACAGCGTCGAATTACTCTGCGGTACGCGCAGCGCGCGCATGGAAGCGCTGGATTGGTCCGGCGCCAAGTTCGACTTCATCCAGAGCACCGTTGCCGCCGGCCGTCCCTGGACCGGCATGCCCACCTGGAGCCAGGAGTTTGGCGGTCCCTTGCAGAAGAATGAGGTGCGGGACGTCACGCTATTCGTGCTGAACTGGGAAAGCGCGGCGCTCTGTGAAGAGGCTGGTGAAATCGAGGGCCCCGTTTGGCCGGTGCACGTCTCGGAGCTGCCTGCGGGCGACCCCGAAAACGGCCAGCAACTGTACGAAGTGACCTACGCCTGTCAGGCCTGTCACGGCAATCTGGATGACGAAGGCTCCGCCGCGATCGGCCCCTGGCTGGGCGACATCGAAGAAACAGGCGCGACGCGCATTGAGGAGTACACGGCTGCCGATTACGTCTACGAGTCGATCCTCAAGCCCGACGCCTTTATCGCCCCCGAGTGTCCCCCGGGCCCCTGCGCCGAACCGAGCGGCATGCCCGGCACCTTTGGGCAGCAGATGACGGAGCAAGACATGGCCGACGTCCTGTCCTTCCTGTTGGGCGTCAGCGAGTTCGAAAGCAACGTCGAGGTTGAGTATCCGGAGGGCGTCGTCGAGTAAGAAGGGCGCTACACTCTGGAGTGAAACGACAACCCGGGCGCTGGACGAGAGGTGCAGCGCCCGGGTTTTTTGTTTAAATGAGTAGAGCGCCGGCAGCACAATGGCCAACCGGCGCCCACCATCGGGTTACCCCAGTATCACGTATACGCTAATTATCCCCCACAGCAACCACAATACACCAGTGACAGATGTCTGTCGCCTGCTACCCATTTGTCACGGACATTGAAGCCGCCGCCGGTAAGAAGCGCAAGCTCAGGTTTGCTTGAGTTGCGTGCCGCATTCCCGGCAGAAACGATCGCCGCTCTGCGCACGGTGGCCACAGTTGTGACAGTAGCGCACCTGGCGTTCGGCCGCTGCGCCCCCTGACTGCGCAACCCGGCGGGGGCGCGGCTTGCGCGGCGTGGCCCCGCCCGTTCCGCTGCGGGCCGCCAGCAATTGCCAGCCGAGCGCCAGAAGGACCAGAACCAGACCGGCGGCTGCCAGCACCAGGGGCCAATTCAATTCGATCCCCGCCAGCGTGGCGGGGGCATTG
>DATHSI010000058.1:0-1879 GCA_035464315.1 Candidatus Sulfomarinibacteraceae bacterium | reverse complement strand
CAGCTCACTGGTCACCTCGCTGCCCATGGGTACGCCTGTTTGCATGATGTCGCTCAGTGCGTCGTTGCCCTCCAACACGATCAGAGCGCCTATCTTGCGTTCGGAAAGACTCTCAATCGCCCGCACCAGGGGCTTCAGCGTGGTTTCAGCAGCCATACGCCTCAAGCGCAGGGTGCCCACGCGCCGGCCCAGCTCTTCAAGAAGGTGTCGCAGCTCAGGCTGGAAGATAATAGGAGTGGCTATCAACGTCGCCAGCAGGGCCAGTTCCAGAATGTAGTCAAAGGTGGGCAACGGCAAAAAGACGGTAACAATGAAGAACAGCGCAATGAGCACCAGCGCGCCGCGTAGCAACACGGTGGCCCGGCTGCGCCGCAGGAGGTGCAACAAGAGGTAGAAGACCATCGTCACCAGGATGATGTCCAACACCTGAGTTGCAGTGATATTAGCCAGGCTGAAAAGGAAATCAGAGAAGATCGATTCAGAGGTAGGCATATCTAGACGATAGACTCACCACTCGTCCCTGGGGCGACATCCAGATAAGCCAGCGCGCGCCGTCGAATCTCATCGGCCAGTTGGTCAGCATCCTGCCCGTTAAGCGGGATCTGACCGCCGGCAAGGGTATTGCGCCCGCCGGCTGTCCCCTGTTCGCCGATGATGGCTCGCGCTAACTGTTCGGCATCGGCCCCTTCATCGCGCGCGCGTACGGACAGATAAAGCGCGTCCTCATAGGCGCCTATGCACACGACCCAGTTCACCCCCTCCAGGCGCAGAAAGAGGTCGGCCATCTCGGCGGTCAGATCGGGGTAATCGGATTGGCCGACATAGGAAATGACCACCCCATCATATACGTTAGCCGCCTGCATTGCTCGAGTCAGATTTTTGAAGTAGCTGGTCGGAACCTGCGCATTCTCGATCTCTACGACTGCGTCAACGTCCACAAAGTTCAGCAGGTAGAAGTAGGCGCCAACGTCAGCAGCGCTGGTGTCGCGGCTGAGTCCCCGGGTATCGGTCTTGATCCCGTAGAACAGGGCCGTTGCCAGGCTCGTGGGCGGCTTGATCTCCGCCGCTCGCAAATATTGCGTGAGGATCGTGGAGCTGGCTCCAATCCACGGTCTCACGTCGCGGAAAACAATGTTCTCGCTTTCCAATTCGCCGTGATGGTCGATGACCAGCGCGGTGGGATAGTCCGCCGGCAGCGGACTGTTGCCCGCGCCCGGCTGCGTGTCCACGAGCGCCACGGGCTGTGGTCCCGTCTCCACGGCGAACGCTTCATCAGGCAACGCCAGGAGCGAAAGGTCCAGGTATTCGACCAGCGCCCTGTTCTCCGCCCGGCCAATGACACCACGGTGGGCGATCTGCCCCTTGACGCCCAACTTCTCCGCCAACAGATAGCGCAATGCTTCCCCGCTGGCAACGGCGTCAGGATCTGGATCGTCATGTAGCAGGATGAGGATATTCTCATATCCTGCTACTGCCTCTGTTAATTTTTGCCAACGTTTCGCCACTGTGTTTCCTCTGCTAGCTACCTCCTTGCCATTGTACGACGCAACATCAACCACGCCAACACAAAGAACGCCAGGCCCATCACGGTCAGGCTCAGAAGTAGCAAGGTGTCGTCGAAGGTGAACACACCGCGCAGCATCACGTTCTGCAACATCTGTGTGGCGTACGTGGCGGGCAGCAGCCAGGAAACGATGCGCACGAAGGGGCGCAGAAGATCCAGCGAGAGAAAGAATCCACTGAAGAAAATACTCGCCAGGAGAATGATCATCGAATACTGAACCGCCTGACTGGTCGTGTTGGCCAGCAAGGAGATAACAAATCCCATGCCCAGCGACGTGAAAATGAGTGCCGCAAGCACCAGGGCGTACGAAGACCA
>DATHSI010000057.1:0-3588 GCA_035464315.1 Candidatus Sulfomarinibacteraceae bacterium | reverse complement strand
TGGTCCCAGAGCGCAACGGCCGCCTGCAGTAAGACGGTGGCCCCTCGCGCGCCGCCGTCGCTTCCACGTGCGCCGGGCTGCTCATATTTTGTGGTGTTGCCCTACCTACCCCACAGCGAATGTTCTGCGCAGGGCCCAGCGAACGCGCCCCCTCGACTCAGCTCAACTATGGTGTGTATTATTATTTCAAAAATTAGGCAATTTGTAAAGCCCCGATTGACACCTATACCCCTCTACGGTAAGATCAACGTGTCGCCTCCATACGACACCCAACAGAACAGATCAGTCTGGCTTCATTTTCAAATTCATGTGAGGAGAATTGAGGGAATGACAGAAATCCACGACCTACGTTCGTTCATCGCCGCGCTGGAATCCGCCGGGGAACTGGTGTACGTTAAGGAACCGGTTAGCCTGCAATACGAGCTGGCCGACGTGGCTGCCACGCTGGTGCGGCAAGGCAGCGGCGCACCGCTTTTCGAGAACGTGGAAGACAGCGACTGGCCCATCTTTAGCAGCGGCGTCGCCAACCAGAAGCGCGCGGCCATTGCCCTGGGCTGCGACGAAAGTAAAATCATCGACTACATGGAACATGTGCTGGAACCGGCGAACGGCATCGCGCCCCAACCTGTGGAGGACGCTGCGTGGAAGGCAAACGTACAGACCGGCGACGATATCGACATTCGCCGGCTGCCCATTCCCACCCACTCCCGCGGCGATGGCGGCCCTTTCATCACCGGCGGCGTTATCGTCAGCAAAGACCCTGTCTCTGGCCGTGGCAATCTCTCCTATAACCGCATGCTGGTGCTGGGCCCGCACACCTTCGGCTTCAACCTCAACGAGTGGCGTCACGTGCGCATGTTCATGCAGAGCCGCGACGAAGCGATGGCGCCGTTCCCCGCGGCGGTAGCCAACGGCCTGGACCCGGCGATTATGATCGGCGCCGGCGTGCGCACGGAAGAAGATGAGCTGACGGTGGCTGGGGCCATCCGCGGCAAGGGCGTGCCCGTCGCGCGCGGCGTCACCGTAGACGTCGACATCCCCGCCAACGCCGAAATTGTCATCGAAGGGCACGTGCATCCCGCCGACACGCGCCCGGAAGGGCCGCTGGCCGAATTCCACGGCTACTACGGCGAACTGTGGGAAAGCCCCACGTTTGAAGTCAGCGCCGTGTGCTTCCGCGACAACCCTATTTTCCAGACCATCATTCCCGGCTGGTACGAACACATCTATATCGGCAACGTCCTGCCCCGCGAACCGTTGCTGCGCCGCTTCGTGCGCCACATCAACAAGAGCGCCACGGTGCACATCCCCCCCTACGCCAACGGCTTCACCGCCCTCATCCGCTACAAGCGGGACAACCCCGGCGAGCCCAAGAACTTGATTATGGCTGCCATGGCTGCTCACGTAAACATCCGCAACGTCATCGTGGTCGACGAGGATGTGGACATCTACGACCCCGCCGACGTCATGTGGGCCATCAGCAACCGCGTGGACTGGCGGCTGGACATCTTTCGCGTGCCCTTCGCCATGGGCCATGAAATGGATCCCACCGGCGATGTGCGCGGCGTGAGCACCAAACTTGGCATCGACGCCACCTACAAGCGCGAGCGCCGCGAATACGGCGAGCGCGTGACCTACGACCAGGTGGACCTGCACAAGTATCTCAAGAACTGAATGGGTAGGACACAGATTAACACAGACAATACAGATTTCTTGGTTTGAGAGTCTGTCCTTTCTGGTATACGCTGGCCAACAGCGAAAAACCGTGACGTTATGGGCGGGATCAACAGCGCCGCGAAACCCACGCGGCGCTCCACAAAGAAATAAATCTGTAGGATTTGTGTTAATCTGCGTCCCCTCCCGCTCCTCATCACCGCGCCTTGGCCCACATACGCTCCGCGTTTTCCTGCGTGCGAGCGCGCAGCGCGCCCAGGTCCGCATCCAGCACCTCGCCCCCGCGCACGCGCCACTCGCCGGCGACCATCACGTCACGCACGTGGTTGTGATTGCGCCACAGGACGAGCTGATCATACAGGTTGTGCGCCGCCGGCGGCGTGGGGAAATCGGCGGCGATCACCTGCAGATCCGCCTCCCAACCCTTCTCCAGGCGACCCACGTTGTCCCAGCCCAACGCCTGCGCGCCGCCTTCGGTGGCCAGGTGCCACACGTCGTGCGCCGGCATCACCTGCGGGTTCTGGTGGTGGGCCTTGTGGATCAGAAACGCGCCGCGCATCACTTCGAAGAAGTCATTGATATAACCGTCTGACCCCAGTCCCAGCGTGACGCCCGCCGCCATCTGCTGCGGGATGGGCGCGATGCCGCCGCCCACCTCGCAGTTGCTCAACGGCATGTGCGTGCTCTTAATGCCGCGCTCGGCAATGATCGCCCGTTCCTTTTCAGAAAGCTGCACGCACTGTGAAGCCATCATCTGCGGCCCAGCGACGCCCAGCTCGTCATAATACTCCAGCGTGCGCTTGCCAAAATGCTCCAGGGCATACTGCGGCTCGTGCACCCCTTCATTACAGTGGCAATGAGTGAGCACGTTGCGCTCACTGCCCATGGCAAACACCTGCCGGATGAACTCCGCGGAGCAGGTGAAGGTGGTATGGAAGCACATCAGCCCCTGCACCAGCCCGCCCTCGCGCTGGCAGAGGTCGATAAAGCGGGCGTTTTCCTCCAGACCCAGCTGACCGTTCTCCTTGCTGACCCGTTCCGTGGCCTCAAAGGAAAGGACGCCGCGCAACCCGCGTCCCTCCACCACCTCTTTCTGCGCCAGCAACGCGTCGGGAATGGCAAAAGGCGCTTCCAGCACATCATAGAAGCTGGTTATCCCGCTGCGCACCATCTCCGCGCAGACGTAGTCGGTCGCCGCGCAGATCATCTCGTGATCTAGCGCATCTTCTACCAGGGGCCACCAGAAGTCATTCAGGAAACCCCAGAAATTGGACGGCGCTTTCTGCAGCGGGATGCCGTGCGCCAGCACTCCGTAAAGGTGCACGTGCGCGTTGACAAAGCCCGGGCTGAGCACATGCCCCGCCGCGTCGACGACCTCATCTTCGGGGTAGCGCTCGCGCAACTGGTCATTTGACGCCACGTCGTCGATGACGCCATCCAGCACACGCACGCCCCAGTTGCGCTTTGGTTCATCCTTCGCCGAAGAGAGTAGCCAGTCGGGTAGAATAAGCGTCATGCCCTTTCCTCCTGCCGCAACGCGCGCCACACGCGCTCCGGCGTAAACGGGATTTCGTTAATGGCCACGCTCGTGGCGTTATAAATAGCGTTGCGCAGCGCGGGGGCCACGCCGTCCTTGGGGATTTCAGCCACGGCCTTGGCGCCGAAGGGACCGCTGGGCTCCATCGTCTGCACCAGGATCACGTCCATCTCCGGCATCTCGTCGGCGCGGTAGATCTTGTAGGGACCGAGGGCGGGGTTGACCATACGCCCTTCCTCGTCGTAGGCCATCTCCTCGCAGTGAGCGTAGCCCAGCGCCTGCGTCATGCCCCCTTCCACCTGCCCGCTGGCGGTGATGGGGTTGATGGCCACGCCGCAATCCACGGCCATCACCAGCTTCTTCACCGTCACCTGCCC
>DATHSI010000056.1:0-2381 GCA_035464315.1 Candidatus Sulfomarinibacteraceae bacterium | reverse complement strand
GACCACGCCGAGCTGGCGCAAATCCTGCAGGTCGCGCAATTTCTGTTGGCGGCGGGCGCGCAGGATGGAGGCCGCGCCTTTTGGCCCAATGCCCGGCACGCGCAGCAGCGCCTCGCGGTCGGCGCGGTTCAGCTCCACCGGTTCGTGCAGCAGGTGCTGGCGCGCCCAGCCCAGCTTGGGATCGGCGTCCAGCGGCAGGTTGCCGCTCTGGTCAAAGGGCATCTCTTCCATATCGAAGTCGTAATCGCGCAGGAGGAATGAGGCCTGGTACAGGCGGTGCTCGCGCCACGGATTTTCCGCCGCGTGTTCTTCCAGCGGCGTGTCGCTGATCGGCCGGAACGCCGAGAAGTAGGCCCGGCGTAGGCGCAGCTTGCGGTAGAGGTACTCCACCGTGTTCAACAGCTCCAGGTCGCTTTCGCCTACCGCGCCCACCACGAACTGCGTCACCGTCGAAGGCCAGCGCCCGTTCCAGCCCTGGCGCGGCGACTGCGAGCGGCGGATCTCCTCCGCCCATTGCAGCGGGCGCAGCAGCTCATCCAGGAACGCCTTGCGCGGGGCCAGCGCCTGCAGCCGCTTCGTGTTCGGCGCTTCCAGGTTCACCGAAATGCGGTCCGCCAGCTGCATGGCCCGCTCCACCTGCGCCCGCTCCGCCCCGGGCATGATCTTCAGGTGCAGGTAGCCGCGGTACTGGTGTTGGTTGCGCAGAATGTCCGCCGTGTCCAGCAGCCGGTCCTGTGTGGATGCGCCGCCCTTGATGATGCCCGAGCTGAGAAAGAGCCCGTCGGCCACGCCCGCGCGCTGCATGTCCATGAACGTGTCCGCCATCTCCTCCGGCTTAAACGTGGCCCGGCGATAGTTGCGCCCGGCGCGGAAGGGACAGTAGTAACAATTACGTTCGCAGGCCGAGGTCAGCATCGTCTTCAACAGCGGCTTCGTCTTGCCGCCCGGCATGACCGCCTCGTAAATGCCCAGTTGCTCCTTCTTATTCTTGGGCCGCGGCGCGCCGCAGGGGAAGGAATCGTTGGCGGCGTTGGTCTGGCCCACGACGGGCAGGGGAATGCGCCCGGCTTTCGTTTCCTCGGCCGGTTCCAGGTCCATCTCCTGGGCGAACAGCGACAGCTTCTGCACGGCGTCCATACTTCTATTATATAGAACTTTTGTTCGCCGGGTCAAGCAGTTGTCGCTTCCGCCCCGCCCTCTAGGGCCGTAAGTGTAAAAGAGATAACACTGCTGGTGCCAGGAATGTAACGGTATGCGTCTCCTGCACAGCCTATACTCCCACGCAGCATTCCATCGCAGCAAGGAGAACATCATGGCCTACCAGGACCAACGAACACGCCTCAAAGCATTACTGGCTGCCATTGCGGCGGCTCTTACCTTTGTATTTCTGCTCTCTCTCCTCGTTCCCACGGCTCAGGCTGAGCCAGAAGACGACTACACCATCATCTGCCCGCCGGATGGCGACGGCTCGGAGTTGCTCATCAACGTCTACATCGACGCTGCCAATGATAACGCCGGGCGCGACACCATCGTCATCAGCCCGACGGGAAACGTGTGCGCCTTTAACCTCGTGAGCGCTGCCGGTGATTATGGATCGGGTGGGGTGGGTTTGCCCCTGATCACCGACGATCTGGTCATTCGCGCGCTCGGCCCCGGCGCTGTGTTCCAGCGCGACGCGTCCACGACCGAACGCTTTCGCATCCTGGAAAGCGACGCCCCCCTGACGCTGGAGAACGTGACGATTCAAAATGGTCACACGTCCAACCCGCGACGCGGCGGCGGCATCTACGCGCGCAATCCTCTGACGTTGACCAACGTGGTCATCACTGGCAACCAGAGCTACGGGGGAGGCGGTCTGTACGCCGCTGCTGGCCTGGTCATGGACGGCGTGGTCGTGAGCAACAACGAGACGAGCTCCGGCAATCCCTCGCACGGCGGCGGCTTCTGGGTGGACGGCGATCTGCACGCTCGGGCCATTACCGTCACCGGCAACACAGCGTATGATTGTGGCTGCGGCGGGGACCGCGCTCGCGGCGGCGGCGCCTACGTGGGCGGCAGCGCCGATATCGACGACGCTCTCTTTCTCCAAAACGAATCGACCGGCAACGACGGGGGCGGCCTCTACGTCGATGGCCCTCTGACGCTGTCGAACATCTACATTCGGGCGCCGTCCAGAACAGCGTCTTCGACGGCAACCAGGCCCACGGCAACGAGGGCCTCGTTGCCGGCGGCGGCGGGTTGCTGGCGCTCTACGATGTCACCCTCCAGAATAATCTCTTTATGAATAACTCGGCCAACCGCGGCGCAGGCGCCTTCCTGATAATGGCGCCCCCCTTGAGCAACCTGAGTCTGATCATCAACAATCTTTGGGTGGACAACAG
>DATHSI010000055.1:0-14386 GCA_035464315.1 Candidatus Sulfomarinibacteraceae bacterium | reverse complement strand
AGCGCTATGGACGACTGGGATTTCAGCCCGCCCCCGCCCTCCGGCCTGGGCGACCACGACGTACCACAGGAAGGCCTGCACCTGCGGGGCAAGCGGGTGGCGCTGCTGGTCACCGGCGGCATTGCGGCGATGAAAGCGCCGTTCATCGCCCGCGCCCTGCGGCGGCAGGGGGCCGACGTAGTCGCTTTCGCTTCTTCCGAAGGGTTGCGCTACGTGGCTGAAGAGGCGCTCTCCTGGAGCACCACGCACTCCGTGGTCACGCGGCTGACCCCGGCGGCGGAGCACCTCAGCGACGACGCGCCGTTTGACGCCTACCTCGTGGCCCCCGCCACCTACAACACCATCAACAAGATGCGCCACGGCATCGCCGACACCGTGATTACCGCCACGCTGGGCTCGGCGCTGGGCCGCATGGAACAGGGGCGTACACAGGTGCTGGTCGCGCCTACCATGCACGGCAGCCTGCACACCAACATCCTCACTGAGTCCCTGCGCGTCCTGGACGGCATGGGCGTGCGTATCATTCCCCCGCGCGAGGATTACGGCAAGCACAACATCCCCGAAGAAGAACGGCTGGTAGCCGAAGTGTGCCGCGCCGTAAGCCAGTCGCCGCTAAAAGGACGGCGCGTGCTGGTCACCGGCGGGCCAACGCCCGTGCCCATCGACGCCGTGCGCCGCATCACCAATCGCTTCAGCGGTCGCCTGGGCATCCTGGTCGCCGACGAGCTTTTCTTGCGCGGCGCAGAGGCGCTGTTGATCCACGCCGGGGGCGCGACCCAACCGCCGGGCTACCTGCCGCACCGCACGGCAGACACCTTCGACGATTACCTGGCCCTGGTGATGGGCGCGCTGGACGAAGACGACTATGAGGCCGGTGTGTTCACCGCCGCCGTGGCCGACTACCGGCCGCAAGAGGTGCGCGAGGGCAAAACGCCCAGCGGCGGCGCGCTGAACACGATCACGCTGGTTCCCACGCCCAAAGTGATCCGGCGCGTGCGCCAGGCGCATCCTGATCTGCATATGGTGACCTTTAAGTTCGAGGAGGGCGTGAGCCACGAGGCTTTAATGGAAACGGCGCGGCAGCGGCTGCAGGAAGGGTCTCAGACCGTGGTGGCCAACCGCGGCGAGGAAGCAGAGGCGGCGGGCCGGCAGGTGGCCTATCTGGTGACGGCCGAAGGGGAGTCGCCGCGCTTGCTGGGCAAGAGGGCCATTGCCCGCGCCATCGCCGAGCACCTGGAAGCGGCGCTTGCCACAGATCGGCCTGCCGTCTCGTAGTTCCCAGGATTTCGTCCCGTTTTTCCTGCGCAACGCTTCGTATTACAATAGAAGCGGGTGGGCCACGAGCCACCCGCTAGCGATGCAATTCCACGTATACACGTTCACAGGAGTATACCCACATGAGCGACAGGAGTAACGAGCGAGAGGCTGTGATCCTTAGCGCTGCACGCACGCCCGCCGGCAGGCTGTTGGGCGCGCTGGCCGCCAAGAGCGCGACCGAGCTGGGGGCGATTGCCGTCGAGGCTGCGGTGGAGCGCGCGGGCGTGGACCCCGAATCGGTCTACGAGGTGGTGATGGGACAGGTGGTGCAGGCCGGGGCCGGACAGGCGCCGGCGCGCCGCGCCGCGCTGCTGGCGGGCCTGCCGGACAGCGTGGGCGGCGTGGCCGTGAACAAAGTGTGCGGCTCGGGCCTGAAAGCGGTCATGCTGGCGGCCAACGGCATCGTCGCCGGAGAGGCCGACGTCTATGTGGCGGGCGGCATGGAGAGTATGAGCAACGCCCCCTTCCTGGCCATGGACGCCCGCAAGGGCCACAAATACGGTCACGCGGAGCTGAAAGATTCGCTGGTGCACGACGCCCTGTGGTGCGGCTTCCAGGAGTGGATCATGGGTGACGCAGCGGAGTTTATTGCCCGGCAATTTGAAATAACGCGCGAGGAAATGGACAGTTTCGCCCTGCGCAGCCACGAACGGGCAGCGGCGGCCACGGCAGCCGGCCACTTCCAGGAGGAAATTGTGCCTGTGGTGGTCACCGGGCGCAAGGGAGAGATGGCGTCTGTGGAGACCGACGAAACGATCCGCGCCCGTTTCGACAACGGCGGCTACACGATGAAAACGAGCATGGAGCAACTGAAACTATTGCTACCCGCCTTTGACGAAGATGGCGCCGTGACCGCGGGTAACGCGCCGGGCCTCAACGACGGCGCCGCGGCCCTCGTGGTCACCAGCCGCGCCGCCGCCGAGCAGCAGGGGCTGCAACCCCTGGCGCGCATTGTGGGCTACACTCACGCGCCCGTGGCCCCGGAGTGGATTTTCGCCGCGCCGGCCCGCGCCATCCCGCGCCTGCTGGATCGCTTGGGCTGGACTATGGACGACGTGGATCTGTTCGAGCTGAACGAAGCGTTCGCCGCCCAGGTGTTGGCCAACGGCGCCGACCTGCAACAACAGGGATTCGAGTGGGACTGGGACAAGGTGAACGTCCACGGTGGAGCCATCGCCCTGGGCCACCCCGTCGGCGCCAGCGGCGCCCGCGTGTTGGTCACCCTCCTTCACGCCCTGAAACAGCGCAACCTGCGCCGCGGCGTCGCCAGCCTGTGCCTGGGCGGCGGCGAGGCGGTGGCGCTGGCGGTGGAGATGGAGGAATAGGGGATTGGAGATTGGAGATCGGAGAGTGGGGATCGGAGATTAATCTCTAATCAACCAACCTCCAATCAACCAATCTCCGGTCAACCACACTATGAAAGACGAAACTTTTCTCGTACTCGGTGGCGCCGGTCTGGTTGGGTCACAGATCGTGCGCCAGATTGCGCGGCAGTTGGAACCGCGCAAGATTGTTGTCGCCAGTCTGTACCGCGGCGAAGTGCGCGAGTTCCTGCACGACTTGCGCAAGCAGTTCCCGCGTGTGGAGCTGGTCGGCGCCTGGGGCGACGTGTTTGTGCGCGACGAATTCAACATGGAGCGCCGCCGTCGCCTGCTGCAAAGTCGCGTGCGCCGCGAGATGCTGTACGACGACCTGTTCGGCGGCCTGGACGACGCCTACGGGCGCTCGGCGCTGGTGCAGCTGATCGAACAACATGAACCAGACGTCATTGTGGACAGCATCAACACAGCCACAGCCATCAGCTACCAGGACGTGGAGACGCTGAGCAAACAGACGCACGACCTGCTGACCGAGCTACAGCGCATCGTGGACCATCAGGACCTGGAAGCGCTGGTCGATTTTGGCCGCAACCTGGAGCAGAACGTGAGCATCCTGCTGCTGTCGCAGTCGGTGCCGCAGCTCACGCGCCACGTGCAGCTCCTGCACCGCGCCATGTGCGAGGTGGGCACGCGCCTGTACCTGAAGATCGGCACCACGGGCACCGGCGGCATGGGCCTCAACATCCCTTACACACACAGCGAGGACCGGCCCAGCGCCAAGCTGATGAGCAAGAACGCCGTCGCCTTCGCCCACACGGGCCTGATGTTCCTCATGGCGCGCACGCCCAACGGCCCGCTGGTCAAGGAGATCAAGCCTGCAGCGATGATCGGCTACCGGCGGGTCAGCTACCAGACGATCAAGCTGCGCGGGCGGCCTCAGTTCCGCTACGAAACGCGCGTGGAGCCGCTGGACGGCGTGTTGCCCTTGCGCGGCGATGAGAACCTCTACACACGCCTGGGCAAGCTGCAAATGGCGGGCGTGGATACCGGCGAGAACGGTTTTTTCGCCCGCGGTGAGTTCGAGGCGATCACGCACCTGGACCAGATGGAGTCGGTGACGCCCGAAGAGATCGCGCAACAGGCGGTGCTGGAGATTAAGGGCAGCAACACGGGCTACGACGTCATTGCCGGTATCGACAGCAGCGTGATGACACCCAGTTACCGCGCCGGCGTGCTGCGGCAGACGGCGTTGGACAAACTGGCGCACATTGAGGAGGAGACCGGCTCGCACAGCGTGGCCCTGGGCCAGTTGGGCCCGCCGGAGCTGTCCAAACTGCTCTACGAGTCCCATCTGCTGAAGCTGAACTACGGCACGCTGCGCGAGGTGATCAACACGCCCGCCACCGAGCTGTCGGAGACCCTGTACGATTATCTCTCCAGCCACGACCGGCTGCGCACGACGATTGCGGCCATCGGCGTGCCCATCCTGACGCCCGACGGCGCGAACCTTATCCGCGGCCCGCGCCTCAACATCCCCGAGAGCATCTACCACGAGGTGCCCATGACATCCGAAGACGTGGACCGCTGGGCGCGCAAGGGGTGGGTGGATCTGCGCCCGCGCAACATGGCCGAGTGGCAAGACCGCTTCCAACGCATGCGCCGCACCCAGCACATGCTACACAGCCGCGGCTCCGCCTCGGTCACCATGAAAACGTACCTGCCCGAAACGATCGAAATCGGCGCGGTGGTGGCCTGGATTTTTAACAACGATTACGACGGGTACCGGATAAAGTAGCCGAGATTTCCATACCTCGCGACTGCGCTTGACAGCCATCACATGGCGGCTACACTAGAGGCGAACCTCCCAACATAAACCTCTTACTCTTGTTTGTTCCACTGGTCCCTACCGTGGGCGTGGACTATGATTTTATAATGCGAATGTCTGCAAAAAACGCTTGCGACCCCGAGGGTGCCGGGCGCAGAAAATAATCGAGGATCTACCTATGCAACAACAATTTACGGGCCTGACCATGCCGGTTTTCACCGCCTTTGGCTGGGCCGGCGAAGAACAGGCCCTGAACTTCGCGCTCTCTCAGCTGGAGCAATTCATCGCCTCCTTACACGCATCGCTATCCCGCCGGGCGCAGAACCACCTGCCTTTCTTCGGTCTGAACGCTGAAACTCGCGTGGTCTACCTCGCGGCGGCGCAGGATCCCGAACAGGACGTCCACATCTCCTTCATCACGCGCCCGGCGAGCCTGGAACTGCAACTGGCAGTCACCGAGCAGATGGCTATCGGCAAGGCCATGAAGGCGGCGGAACGGGACAGCAAGCGCTGGATGCAACTGCTGCAAGACCTGGAAGGCGAGTGGACGCTGCACATCAAGCAGATGGAGCTGGACGAAGAGAGCGAAGAACGCACCTCATACCAGGACCTGTTTAAAGACACCGTCGATGCCCTGGATGAAGAACAGGCGCAAAGCGTCGCCAGCCGCACCAACTTCCTCAACGGCGAGCCGCAGTGGGTGACGCCGTTTACCCTCAGCCGCCGCTACTCTGCGGAACAGGTCGCCACCATGGGCACCGACATCGTGCCCTTTATGGTCGAGCAGATCCAGGGCATGATGCCCTTCTTCGAATTCATTACGGGCCGGGCGGTGAAGGCCAGAACCACCAAGGCCAAGAAGGCCAAACCGAAACGAGCCGAGCGGCGTGAAGAAAGCATGGATCCCGACAAGCAGTTCGTGTACGTCACGGCTCTGAAACCACTGCACATTCGCCGGGGCTTCATCAATCTCACGCCCGAGCATTGGGATTTCTTCGCACAGTCGGCGCGCGACACGACGCGTGACGTGACGGTGAACTTCGAAGATCGCGTGGACAATAACAGCAGCGTCTGGCATCTGACTTCGAACAACATGGCGCGCATCGTGCTCAGCGAGCCCGTGCGCGACTGGCTGGCTGACACCTTTGACCCCGAAGACAACATCCAGGTGACAGCCACCAAGCTGGATGACGACGAAATCGAAGTGGTGCTGGAGGCGGTGGAATAACCGACCACGCGCAGAAGGCCCGGCAGGGGGAGCCACCCACTAGCCCACTCAGGCCGCCTACGCGCGCAACCCTCACAATGCCCGGCGCACACATGGCGGGTTTCATGAGCGCATGTGCAACGATCTGGCATTGAGAGGGTTATTTGCTATAGTAAGCGATTGAACAACGGTTCTTACGTTGTTAGTGCAAGCAGCCCGCGCGGCTTGAAGGATAGGTAATGGCACGCACCAAAATTGTGGCAACGATCGGGCCCGCATCCAACGACCCGGAGACGCTCCGGCAGTTGTTGCACGCCGGGATGGACGTGGCTCGCATCAACTTCTCCCACGGCGATCACGATACGCACATCGAGACCTTCCACATGCTGCGTCGCGTGGCCGACGAAGAGGGGAAGGTAATGGCCCTTCTAGGCGACCTGCAGGGGCCCAAGCTGCGCCTGGGACACGTGGGCGCGGGCGGCATTAACCTGTCCGAAGGCGACGAAGTGATGCTGACGCCTTACCGCGGCCAGCCGGCCATGATCCACGTGCCGCACCCCGAGCTGTTCGACTACCTGCGACCCGGCGCGCGCGTGGTCATCGGCGATGGCGAAGTGGAGCTGGAAGTGTCCGAGAGGCAGAATGAGACGCTGATAACCACCGTCAGGGTGCCCGGCCTCATGGAATCGCGCAAAGGGATTGCCGCACCCGGCGTCGATCTGCCCATCTCCTGCATCACCGAAAAAGATCGCGAGGATCTGGAGCTGATTTGCGAGCTGGGCTTTGATTACGTGGCGCTTTCCTTCGTGCGCAACGCGTCGGACGTTGAGGAGTTGCGCACCCTGATCAAGGACCACGGTGCGGACATTCCCATTATCTCCAAGATCGAGAAAAGCGAAGCGATCGAGAGCCTGTTGAGCATCCGCGACGCGTCCGACGGGATGATGGTGGCCCGCGGCGATCTGGGCATCGAAGTACCGCCGCAGGAGGTCCCTCTGCTGCAGAAGCGCATCATTCGCGTCTGCAACGACGTGGGCAAGCCGGTCATCACGGCCACGCAGATGTTGCAGTCGATGGTGGAGCACCCGCGCCCCACACGCGCCGAAGCCAGTGACGTAGCCAACGCCATTCTGGACGGCACCGATGCCGTGATGTTGTCCGGCGAAACGGCAGCGGGAAAATATCCGGTGGAAGCGGTGCTGATGATGAACCAGATTGCGGAGATGACGGAAGGCGCTTTTCCCTACGAGGTCTGGCGGCAACGGCGGCGGGAAGATTTTACCGTGCACAAAGACACCACCGAGGCCATCAGCGCCGCCAGTTGCGCCGTGGCCGAGGATTTGGGCGCCCAGGCGATCATTACGTCCACGCTCTCGGGCTTCACTGCGCGCAAAATCGCGCGCCACCGCCCGGCGACGCCGATTATGGCCGTTTCACCTCTGCCCGAGACGCGCCGCCAATTGGCCATGGTCTGGGGCGTGGAGTCCTTGCTGGTGCCCCGCGTGCACAGCACGGACGAGATGATCGAGGTCACCGTGCGCGCCGCCCACTCCCACGGCCTGCAAGTGGGCGACCACATCGTAATCACCGCCGGCGTGCCCTTTGGCAGCAAGGGACACACCAATCTGATCCAGGTGCACGAGATCCAGCGCGATTTTTCTGAGGACGAGCAGGACGAGGAGTAGGACAGATTTCCAAATTTGTCCAGCAGCCCTAACACGATTTCCACAACGTGATATAATCGCTGGGGAAGCTCCAGTACGCCTCTCTGCCAGGCGAATAACTAGAGGGACAAAGTTCTTACGGGAACCACACCGGACATCATTATCGAGGAGATCCTGACTTATGGTAGCAAGCGCAAGTGACAACGCGCCGGCGGTGAGCAGCGCCAGCTGGCATCCCCCCGCCGTGAAAAGCCCCGAAGACACCGGCCTGTCGCAGGGATTCCTGTCTGACATGGCCCTGAAGGTATTGTATTTTGAGGGTCAGGCGACCGGCTACGCTATCGCCGAGATCCTGCGGTTGCCCTTCCAGCCGGTCATGGCCTCGGTCATGGACTTCCTGAAGCGGGAGCAAATGTGCGAGGTCAAAGGCTCCGGTGGTCTGGGAGCCGGTTCCTACCAGTACGTCATCACGTCCAAGGGCACGGCGCGGGCGCGAGAGCAACTGGAGCGCACGACCTATATCGGCCCGGCGCCGGTCCCTTGGGAAGACTACACCGCAGCGATCCAGGCCCAGGGCAGCGGACGATTGAAGGTCAACCCGCGCATGATGCGCCAGGCGCTCTCGCACCTGGTGTTGGACGAACCGGTTTTTTCCAAGATCGGCCCCGCAGTCAATTCTGGCAAGTCCATATTCCTCTACGGCCCACCCGGCAATGGCAAGACGTCAATCGCCGAAAGCATCGGGCGCATGATATTGCGCGACGACATCTATATTCCCTACGCCATCTACGTGGAGGGACAGATCATCGTGCTCTTCGATGAAATCAACCACACAGCCGTGGGCGACAGTCGCAACGGCAACTCATCGAGCCTGTCCGGATCGCAACGAGTGGACGCGCGCTGGGTACGCATTCGCCGCCCCGTAATCATGGTCGGCGGCGAGCTGACGCTGGACGGTCTGGAGCTGCAATACGACCCTACCACCAAATATTACGAAGCGCCGTTTCAGATGAAGGCCAATGGCGGCATGTTCCTCATCGACGATTTTGGTCGCCAGCAGATCCGGCCCCGTGACCTGCTCAACCGCTGGATTGTGCCCATGGAAAAGAATATCGACTTCCTATCGCTGCGCACCGGGCGTAAGATGGAGGTCCCCTTCGAGCTACTACTCGTCTTTTCCACCAACCTGCCGCCGCGCGACCTGGTAGACGAAGCGTTCCTGCGCCGCATCCGGCACAAGATCGAGGTGCCGCCGCCCTCCTTCGACTCCTATCGCGAAATACTAAAGCGCGTCTGTTCCATGCGCAACGTGGCCTACGAGGAACAGGCGGTACGCTATCTGCTGCAAGAGTATTACATCAAGCCCGAGAGAAAGCTGCGCGCCAACCATCCGCGCGACCTGCTGGACCAGATCGCGGACATCGCCGACTACATGGGCGTGGACCCCGGGCTGAACAAGGAGCTGCTGGACAGGGCGGCCGAATCCTATTTCGTAGATCTCTAAGCAAGACGTAGAAATCGGATGTCTTCGGGAAAACCCCTGTGGACGGAATCAGACGTAAAGACATCCGATTTCTTTAGACAAACAAATCCCCCATGGACTGGCACAGCGCAAACACCCCCCTGATCATCGCTCACCGCGGCGCCAGCGCAGATGCGCCCGAAAATACAGTGGTCGCGTTTGCCCTGGCTTCCGAGCAGGGAGCGCATGGTGTGGAACTGGACGTACGCCTCTCGGCCGATGGCAACGTGGTGATCATGCACGACAGCACAGTGGACCGCACCACCGACGGCAGCGGCGCCGTCGCAGCGCTTACCGCCGATGAACTGCGCGCGCTGGACGCCGGGCAGGGCCAGCCGGTGCCAACGTTGGATCAGGTGTTTGAAGCGTTTGGTCCCAGTATGTTGTATAATATCGAGTTGAAGAACAGCGCACTGCTGAGCCACGACATGGAACTGGCTGTGGCCGACCGCATCGCCGCCCATCACCTTGAAAATCAGGTTGCCGTTAGCTCATTTAACCCACTGGCCGTACGCCGCGCGCGCCGCCATCTGTCGGCCAGCACCATCGTGGGCCTGGTGCGACAGCGCCGGCCGCGCACGTTCAGGCACTTTCTGGCCAACGCCGGGGCCGATCACCCGCACTACTCGCTGGTCGACGAGGCCTACATGCGCTGGGCGCGCCGGCGCGCTTACCGCGTCCACGTGTGGACCGTGGACGATGCCGGCGAAGCGCGACGATTGGCCGCGCTCGGCGTTCACGGTATCATAACCAACCGGCCGGCCCTGGTGCGAGACGCACTCTGATAAGAGACGCACTCTGATAAGAGACGCACTCGCATAGGGACCCGCGCTCGCCTGGCGAAGCAAACTCGCAGTGCGAAACGGATTCGCATCACAAAACGCGCTCACCTTGATCTCGTCCGAGCCGGCGACCTCCAACAATCCAGTACAAGTACATTCTCTTGAACGTAAAAGTTATTCTCAACCCATATGCGAATCGCTGGGGAGCACAGGCGCAGGCGCCGGCGGTGCGCGCGGCATTCGCGCAGGCCGGCGTCGATTGCGAGCTGGTGCTGACGACGGCGCCGCGGGAAGCAACGCGGGAGGCGTTGCACGCGGCGCAAAACGGTTACGACGCGGTGGTCGCTGCCGGCGGCGACGGCACAGTGAGCGAAGTGGTCAACGGTCTGATTCAGGCGGCGGGCGATGGGCCCACGTGTCCCCTGGGCATCATGCCCATCGGCACGGGCAACGATTTCAACGACATGGCCGGCCTGCCCCGCGACCTGGCCGCGGCCGCGCGCGTAATTGCCGCGGGCCACACGCGACAGGTGGATGCCGGGCGCGTCAACGATCGCTTTTTCCACAACAACTGCGCGCTGGCCATGGAACCGCTGGTGACCATCGAGAATACAAAAATCCAGCGCCTGTCAGGAAATGCGCGTTACGTCGCTGCGCTCATCAGGGGCCTTTTGAAGCTACAGGCGTGGGAGATGCAGATCAGCTGGGACGAGGGCGAGCACGAGGGGCCGATGTTTCTGCTCTCCGTCTGCAACAGCCCGCGCACCGGCGGCCTCTTCTATATGTCGCCCTGCGCCCGCCTGGACGACGGCCTGTTCGACGTGGTCCTGGCCCCGGAAATGCCCAAGTGGCAGGTGCTGCGCATTCTCCCCGGTCTCTTTAACGGCGCCCACCTCAAGCACCCCCTGGTGCACTGCCATCGCACGTCACGCCTGACGATTCACAGCCGCCCCGGCACGCCCATTCACGCCGACGGCGAGGTCATCGCCGAATCGGAGACGACAGTGACGTATGAAGTGTTGCCGGCGAAACTTACGTTGCTGGCGCCGAACTCGGCTACATCTCCCACGTAGCATCCCCAAAAAAGTCGCCGTGGTCTTTGGCCAGGAACGCTTCAATGCGCGGGCGAATGTCGCCCAGGCGGAAGTGCGGCCCGTGACCCGGGTAGCAAACGGTGTCGTCGGGCCACGATAATACGATCTGCCGCAGGGTGTGCAGCGTCGTCTGGAACTGTTGCGGCGTCCACGTCTTGCCCGGCCCGCCTTCAAAAACCACGTCGCCGACGATCATGCGGTCGTCCCCTTCCAGCGCCAGGCAGATGTGATCCGGAATGTGGCCCGGGGCGTGGATGACGCGCAGCGTGTGGCGACCCACGGCGAACGTATCGCCGTCGTGCAACAAGCGGTCCGTCTGCAGCGGCATGTCCTCGTGATGGGGGCCAGAATGGGCCAGCAGCGGCGCGTCCAGGCGGCGGCGCATTTCATCCAGCGCGCCAACGTGATCAGGGTGCGTGTGGGTGAGCACGATGCCTGCGGGATCGCTGCCCGCCAGCATGGTCGTCAGCGTTTCAGGCTCCGCGCCGGGATCAATCAAAATGCTCTCCTCCGTATCCGGACAGACCAAGGCGTATGTATTCATAGGCCAGGGGCCCACGGCGCGCGCTCGCAACTCCAGCCGGGCCATCTTAACCTTCCTCCTCTCGCAGCATCTTCAGGAAATCCCAGACCGCCTCGTTGAAACTCATCGATTGCTCCAGATTTGGCAGGTGGCCCGCGCCGGAAATCACCGACAGCTGGGCGTCTTCGATAGCGTCATACATCGCTTCTGCCTCCTCTAAGCCCACAATCTGATCTTCCTCGCCCTGCACGATGAGCACCGGCACGTCGATGTCCGCCAGCAGTGGCGTGCTGTCCGGCCGGTCCTTCATGGCTTGCAGCGCGCCCGCCATCCCTTTGAGCGACGTACTCTCCATCATGTCGCGCACAAAACTCACCAGCTCCTCGTCCTCCTCATAATTCTGTGGAGCGAAGAGCGAGGGCAACATCTCGTGCGCCACGAGGGCCACGCCCTCGTCGTGCGCGCGCTGGGCCATCTCGTCGCGCTTCGCTTTGCCGTCCTCTGTATCAGCCGTCGCTCGCGTGGCGACCAGAATCAGGGCTGACACCCACTCCGGAAATTGCCGGAAAAACTCCAGCGCCACGTAACCGCCCATGGAGTGCCCACAGACGACGACCGGCTGTTGCACGCCCACCGCTTCCAGCAGGCCCAGACAATCCTCGGCCAACAACGTGATGCTGTACGGTTGCTTGCCCGGCGCCGACAACCCGTGCCCGCGCAGATCCGGGGCCAGTACGCGCGCCACGTCGCGCAAATCCTCCATCTGCGACTCCCACAAATTGCTGTTCAGAGGAAAGCCGTGGATCAGCAGCAAAGTGGTACCGGCGCAACTGTCCTGGTAAGCAAGTTGGAACTCTTCAGATGGAACCGCCATCAGCGCCTCTCCTCGTTGGGCAATCGCGTTAACTACCTGTCTCCGTGACAGTGACTGCTGTCAGAATGAACGTCTCCGCAGAAACGCCCACACGTGCGAGAAAACAGATGTGGGTGCTTTACAGAGAGGCGCAGGCGCAGGGAGGCTGCAGCGGACTATCTGCCGGTTACGAGACTCACGCCACGGGTGGCGTCTGGCACAGAGACTTGGTCCTTCCCTCGCCGCCCTCTCGCTTACAGTATAAACGCCGAATTATAGGCAAGCAAGGGAATGGGACGTGAAGACAGAGCAATCGCACAGTAGCCGCGAATTCCATTCCGCGCACCGGCGCGGCGGCTCGCGAACGAGCAGCTCGTCGTGGTCGAGCTATGGAAAGTTCGTCTACCGCCCCACGCCGACGGCGCCGCCGAAGGCGGCGGACATCTCCTCGTAGATGGCGGCGATGCTGGCTTCGTCGCCGTGGAAGAAGTTGCCGTTGGCGCGCAGGGCCAGGCGTTCCAGCAGCGCTTCGTCGGCGTCGTTGCCAAAGGCGATGGTGAAGACAGTCGCGTCGCCATCTGCCAGCGCCTGCGCGGCGCTCTCGCTGTTATAGCGGAAGCTGCTGGTATCCAGGCCGTCGGTCAGCACCACCAGGGCGTTGCTCGTCTCGCTGCTCGCGGTGTTGCTCAGCAGGCTGGCGCCATCGCCAATGGCATCATACAGCGCCGTGTCGCCCCGCGCCTGCAGATTCTGGATAGTATTAATGATATTTTGCCGGTCGTCGCCCACGCGCTGGTGCTTCACCAGTGGCTGTGGCGTCGAGGAGAAAGAGATGATACTCAGATAATCGTCATCCCCCATCTGCTCCACAAATTGCACCGCCGAGCGACGCACGCTCTCCATTTTGCCGCCGCTCATGCTGCCCGACACGTCCAGGAGCATGACCAGGTTGACGTCCTTGCGCGCCGATTGCCACAGATCCTGTATGGCGTAGATAGCTTCCACGGTGGGCTCCTCAAAGACAACCTCCGGCTGCGCCAGGTCCACGCCGCGGCTCTGATCCAGCGGCGCGCCGACAGCGACCGCGTCGTTCACCGGGCGCAGGCCGTGCTGCACCGCCGCCGCCTGCGTTTCCTCCAGCAAGAGATATTCGCGGAAGCGCGCGGCGGCTTCGCGCACCTGCCCATCTGCGTCTGAGTCCAGGCAAGCGGGATGGTCGGCCACAAACGTACCTTCAAAGGGATAGATGGGCACAAGGCCCGGATCGCCCGCGCCGGCGCTGATCACATCGCTTTCGTACATAATCGCCGCGCCCAGAAAATCCACGCCGCGCTCGCTCATCGTCTGCGCCAGCGTGCCCGTGCTGCTGCTGAACCAGGAGACCGCTCCTTCAAAAGCGCCCACCGAGGCTTGCACGATAGGTTGCTGGATGTCCGACTCATCGACCGCTTCCGTCTTGGCCTCCGCCGCCTGCACGATGGCCAACAGCGTGCCCGCGCCGGACGCCGAGAGGCCGGGGTGCGTGTGGCCCAGGCGCAGCACGTCGCCGAATTGCCCGCCGCTGTAATATTCCCATGCGCCAGGGTCCGCCGCCAGGCTGCCGATGTCCAGCCAGCCCAGGTCGCGACCGGGCCAGCCCAGCGCTTCGGCCGCCGGGCGCCACATGGCGATGACCAGCGGGCTGCGGGCCACGCTGACACAATCGGCGCTGTAACGGTCCGCGCCTTCCTGCGCCAGTACGTGCGCCCACCCCGCTGTGTCCGGAATCCACATCGCCGCCTCCGCGCCGCCGGCGATGTCGGTCACCGCCTGACCGGCGTCGGTCAGCGTCAGTTCGATCCAGATGGCGTCGCCGCCTGCGGTCTCCTCGCCGGCCTCGTTAAAGTCGGCCACCACGCCCTCCAGCCAGGGCCCCAGGCTGCTGTTGGCCGTCACCGGCGCCACAACCGCGTTGCGCGGCGGCCCGTCATCGCCCAGTTCCAACCCGCAGGCTAACGCCGGTAAGAGTAGTAGTAGGAGCAGGAGGATCAGAGGTCGTTGTTTCATATAGGCCTCGGGATGCGTGTCACGTTTTTGGTTTCAGGTGTCAGGTTTCAGGTGTCAAGTATCAGGTTTCAGGTTGCGGGGTGCAGGTTGCGGCTGTCCGCGGTCCAAAGCGTGTCCGCAGGACTAAGCCGCCGTCCAAAGCGTGTCCGCAGGACTAAGCCGCCGTCCAAAGCGTGTCCGCAGGACTAAGCCGCCGTCCAAAGCGTGTCCGCAGGACTAAGCCGCCGTCTGCGG
>DATHSI010000054.1:0-33479 GCA_035464315.1 Candidatus Sulfomarinibacteraceae bacterium | reverse complement strand
GCGCCTGAGGGACGCTTGAAAGAGAGGGAAAAGGGTACGCTCTGACCGGGGGGCACCGTCCAGGGGAACGCCGGATTCGTGGACAGCATCAGGTGCACTGTGCCATTGCTCATCAGCGTCACGTTCGATTCGCTGACGATCAGGGGCTGTGAGCCATTATTCGTTATCTGCCCGGTGAGGACCAGGCCGGTTCCATCGGCTGAAACTTCCGCGCCCTGCAGGTTCACCGTAGCCTGCTGCGCCGCCGCCGCACTCGTCTCCGCAAACGGGATCGACACCTGAATTTGTCCTGTGCCACCTGCGCGGCGGACGATCCAGGTCAACCTGGGACTGCTCAGGCCCGCAGGAATCTGGTAGCCGGCAGTCGCGTTACGCATTTCCTCCGAGGCCAACACACCCGATGGTGGCTGATTACCACCCGCTTCTGCCGCGCCAATCTGGGCTGCCTGTTGATTCATCGCGTACTGATTACCCAGATCGTCGTTGAGCACAAAACGCAACTCGCCCAGATCCACCGGTTGGGTACCCGCATTCTGTATCTGGAAATTGACCAGATAGAAAATGAAGCCCGGGGGCGCTTCCGCCCGGTCATAAAGCGCGCTGGCGTCGGTGACTGTGAGGCGCAAATTGCCCAGCTGGGCAGTCTCGCCTAACTCCACGGCATTGCCCGCCCCGGCGCTATCATCATCCACCGAGCCGGCGCTTGTCGTGTCTACCACATAATCGGCCTGCACCACCAGACGCTCATCGCCGCTGGCGCGCACCAGAATCAGCGTCAGGCCCGGCGTCGATTGCTCAAAAACGTCTCTGCGATCGGTGGAAACATACTCACGATTTGTAACCGCGAAGCGGTGTACTGTACCATCGCGCATGGTCAGCAGCAGCTCGTCGCCCGGTCCCATGCTCTCCAGCAACGAGCGATTGTCATTATTGCTGGGTAGGCCGATTACGTAATTGATCAGGGAGCCATAAACCCACAGAGCAGTGCGCCCCTCAGTTAATTCTGGCGCCCAGATGCCGTCTTCGTCTACCGGTTCAGGTCGCACGCCAAACGTCTGAGTCCCCACCTGCAGCGAGGTGGGCATGTTCAACGTGAGGCTAACCGGCGTGGAGCCGCTAAGGCCACCCACGATCACGTCGTTTTCAGTGGCGACATCAGCTGCCGGGAACGGCGTGGGCTCGCCGCCGTTGCCCAATATCCCCTGGCCCCGCAACAACAGGATGGCAAATACTGTCAGCAGGCACAGTCCGATCAGAATGGCGCCAATGGCCACCATGAGGGGGCGGTTGGCGAGCACGTCACGAATACTATATTGCGTTGTCGGAGCGTCGGACATGAACCATTCCTACGGTGCTGGTCAAATTAAAAGGATTCAAGGAATCCCCCCCGGTAACGGCCGCGGCGCAATGCGCAGCTGTATCGCCGTACTCTCATTGACTAAGTGGCTGAAATTGAGATACGGCACCGCCACGCGAATAGCGTTGCGGCTGGAGATAGGGCCAAAACGCACCGTACCCGCCTCATTGGTGTAGCCAAAAGACAATAGCTCTCCGCTGCCGCTGTCGAAGAGGGCCACGGCAACGTCCATCACGCCCTCGCTCTGTTCCGGCATCTGGTTCATATTGGCGTCGTAGTAGACGGTCACGTCAACCGAGATTTCCCGCTGCGGTGCGGCTGCCGGCGTCACGGTTGGCAGGGGATTGATACGCACGTTCGGTGCCGCGGTCGGCGCCGGAAGCGTGGGGAAATCAGACGGCGTAGCCGTTTCCGGAAATTCGAACGGCGTGGGCGATGCCACAGCGCCGCCGCCGTTCCCCGAAGGAGGCGGCGGGGGCGCTGATGTCTCAGTGGGCTGCGGCGTGGGTGTGGCCTGCGCCTGTGTACACTCCAGACTATAGGTGTAGAGATGTGATACCGCGTAATCGGGCTCCATATTGGGACCAGGGCCCACCAACACGTAGAGCCAGCCGGTGTAATTGGCCCGGAAGCTCACCTGGCTGCCAAAATCGCCGCCAAGACGATCCTTGTCGTCGTTTCCGTCAATGCCAAACTCATCGCCCGGCCCTGAATAGAAGATCATGTTGGTATCATTGACGCTAGACAGGTTGAACGTTTCGCAGGTGTAGTGCAGACCTTCTTTGACCCACACCCGGAAAAAGTCGTTGTCCTCGCCACGACCTTCTGGCGGCACAAAGTCAAAGTTGTACGTCGTATCCAGCAAAATGAGGCAGGCAGACTGGAAAGTGTTATTCGGCTCGCAGTCGTCCACGCTGGCCACCGGCGTTCCGGTGGGCATGGCCGTCGGCGTCTCCGTCCCCAGGATTTCCTTCACCTCAAAGCTGTACGTCTGATCGGCAGGGTCGGTGGGGTTCAGGTTCGTCACGGCAGCAAAATAGAAATTGCTGCTAGGTGCAGAGAATGTCACCATCGAGGCGCGTGACAGAGCGGTATGGTCGTCGTTTTCGCCGATAACATTGCCATTGCTATCGTATACCACGAGGTATGTATCAATGCCCGCATCCAGATCGCGCGTCAGCACCTCGTAAGCGGAACCGGCTTTGGCATGGAAACGGAAATAATCCACGTCGCCCACCGGCCACAGAGTGTTGAGAGGTAGAACGATCCCGGGCGCCGTCGTATAAGCCTCCTGGAAGGAGTTATTGGGCTCATACCGGTCGACATAGATGGGCGTGCTCTGCGGCGTCTGGCTGGCTGTAGGTGACGCGGTGGCCGACGCCGTGGGTGTCGAGCTGGGAGTGAGCGATGCTGTCGTTGTGGCTGTCGACGTTTCGGTCGGCGTATTCGTGGGCGATATCTGCTGCGATGCGCCCAACTCATACATACCATCTGACTGATCAGCGACGGCTGCCTGCGCCGTCTGCGTCCTGACCTCAGGAATCTGGGCCACCCACAGGGCCACCAGGGGAACGGCGACGGCGATAAAACCAAGACCAAGGCGGGCAAGGCGACTGAGATTCATAAGGCATCATTCATAGATAGTGTAACTGGACTGAGCGAAGTATGGTGCCGCGACACGAGAGCTAGCCTCTACCAGACAGTCAATGCGAAGGGATTATAAAGATAGTATACCTCACCTGCAAATCAGAACCAGCACGCCGTTAGCGCTCTCTCATCCTGCCGGCAACAAAACAGGGCCAGCAGACAACGCTTAACGCTGTCCGCCGGCCCTGTACGATGTCAGGTTGTTCGCGCAGTGGCTAAGAAGATCCGCCCGAACCATTGGCCTCGGCCGATTCCGGATCGGTACCCGGCTCGGTCAATACCTCGTCTACCAGGCCGTAATCTTTAGCATCCTGGGCGCTCATGTAGATGTCGCGATCGGTGTCCTGCTCGATCTTGTCCACCGGCTGCCCCGTGTGCTTGCTCAAGATACGGTTCAGGGTATTGCGCAGGCGCAAGATCTCCTGGGCCTGAATGGCGATATCAGACGCCTGGCCCTGGGCACCGCCCAACGGCTGGTGCATGTGAATCGTGGCGTTAGGCAGCGCGTAACGCATGCCCTTTGTGCCCGCCGTCAGCAGCACCGTGCCGAAACTGGCTGTAAAGCCCACGGCGACCGTCGACACTGGGCACTCTACCTGCTGAATGGTGTCGTAGATAGCCATGCCCGCATAGACCTGTCCGCCCGGCGAGTTGATGTACATGCGAATCGGCTTGTTGGGGTCCTCACGGGCCAGGTATAACAACTGGGCCACGGTGAGGTTGGCGATCTGGTCGTTAATCGGCGTACCCAGCATGATGATTCGCTCTTTCAGCAGCAGCGAATAGATATCGTATGCGCGCTCGCCGCGCCCGGTGGTCTCGATCACCATCGGCACGAGGGATGTTGGAAGATTCTCAAACATAGACATTAATCTCCTCGATATTTCAACACAATCAATTAGTAGCAATCAGTAGATAGCAATCTGCAAGGTGGGCGTAAAACCGCCGCCCCCTTATTCCTCTTCTTCGGCGGCAGCCTCCGCTTCCGCCTCAGCCTCTGCCGCTTCCAGCTCCTCAAAGCTGGGGGCATTGCCGGTGACAATCGCTTCCATGCGCTCGTGCACCTTATCCATAACCAGCTGGCTGCTGAGCATTTCCAGGCCCTGTCCTTGCTGGAAGAATTCGCGCATCTGGTCGCGCAGCTCTTCGTTCTCTTCAAAGCGCTCCAGACGCTCCTCAATGGCCTCTTCCAGATCTTCTTCGCTGATAGCCAGCCGTTCCTGCTCCACAAACTTGCGCAAAGCCAGACCGCGGCGCACCTGCTCTTCGGCTCGCTCCTGCCACTCCTCACGCAGAGACTCTTCCGTCTCCCCCTGCAAAAGCATATAGTCTTCCCACTGCCAGCCCGAGCGCGTGACCTGATCCTTCAGATTGTCAATGATGCGCTCCAGCTCCTCGGAGACGACAATGGGCGAGTACACTAACGTGGCGCCTTCCAGCAGCTCTTCCATGACGCTGTCAAAAAGGTCGTCCCGGGCCTGCTGCTCCGCCTGCTCTTCCAGCTCCTCGCGCAACGCCTCGCGCAGATCGTCAAGGGTTTCGTAATCGCCCTCTTCGCGGGCCAGTTCATCATCTAGCTCCGGCAGATAGCGGCTCTTAACGTCCAAAACGGTGACGCTGAAAGCGGCCTCTTTGTCGCGCAGCGACTCATCCTCACTATCCTCGGGGAACGTAATGGAGAACTCACCCTCGTCGCCGACCTCCATACCGATGATGTTGTCCACAAAATCGGTGCCGGGAAACGTCGTTTCCGCGTCCAGCAGCAACTCGATCCGCTCTTCGTCAAAGATGACTTCTGTAGACTCTTCTTCGATCACTTCGCCGACGCCGCTGAGCGTCACCACATCCCCGCTCATGGCCGGGCGCGCCACAGGTTCCAGCACTTCATGCCGCTCGCGCACGCGCTGCAGCGCCTCATCCAGCGCCTCGTCCGTCACTTCCACGGGCTCGATCTCTTTGCGCAGCGAGCGATAGTCGCCCAGTTCCACGACGGGCTCCATGGGAATTGTCAATTCCAGAACGAGAGGCTCCGTCTGAACATCGTCCAGGGACGGTTGCGCGTAAGGCGTCGTCTCGATCTGGGCCATCGTTTCTTCAAACACTGGCACCAAAAGCTCTTCGACCGCTTCCGAACGTAGCGCCTCGCGCCCGATTCGCTGCACCAACACTCGATAGGGAACTTTACCCGGGCGGAAACCTGGAATATTGACGCCGCGGCCGATCTGGCGCGCACTGCGGCGCATCTGCTCTTCTACGCGTTCTTCAGGAACCTCGACAGTTACCTTCAACTGCCGTTGTGCATCTTCTTCAGTATGTATTGTCAGCGTCACAGAAACCCTCTTGTTTAAACATGAACATGGTCGTAAGTGGAGTCTTTATTCCCGGAGCAGCCCGTTGTTACACACAATAGCCATTAGCATACCCTGGAAACATTGGAGCTGCGTAAATCCAGAATGCAAAAAAGAAAGCGTTGCAGCAGCAACGCCCGGCATGGGGAAGGCGGGACTCGAACCCGCACGCCTCGCGGCACATGATCCTAAGTCATGCTCGTCTGCCAGTTCCGACACTTCCCCAACTATGACCATTATATCACCCGCCACTCCTTTGCCAAACAGAATTGCGTAAGAATCAGGGCTTGTGCAGGTGTTCAGAAGCGCCCGTACGCGCCGCCGCCTGCTGTCCCGTTTGTGGCACGACAGGCAGCACTTCTTCCGCAGCAGGCTCTTCGATGCGCTCGCCGAACCTAAGCCACAACAACCACAAGACGCCCGGCAGCAGCGTCATCACTGCCATGCCCCACAAAAGCATCCCCAGTGAATAGGTTCCGGCGTCCATCAGCCAACCGATGCTCGCCGCGCCGGCAGCGTTCATCAGCGTGAACATCGCAAATTCAGTGGAAAAGACGCGCCCGCGCACCTTATCCGGGAGCAACTGCAATAACAACTGCGTGGAAAAGACCCAGGCGATGCCCGTGCCAAATCCACGTAGGAAGATGCCCAGTAGGACGACGCCAAAGGAGGCCAGCGTTGCCACGACAACCATGCCCGCAGCCGTGACCACGTAACTGACGGCGATAGCCGCGCGCAGAGCCGGTCCGCGGTCCCCCGTGAAGCGCCGCGCCATGATTGGCCCCAGGCCCGTGCCGACGCCAATCGCCGCGTACATCAGGCCCAGGCCGGTGCCTCCTCCCCGGCCAATAACAAAAACCTGCTCCGCCAGCGTCACCTGCACCACCTGGAAAGCGCCCACGACGACCAGGGAGTAAGCAGCCTTGTGCAACCCAATCACCAGAAAATCTTTATGCTCCCACAAATAGCGCAGGCCGTCCACGTATTCGTGCACGGCAGCGCCCACGCTGGTGTCCATATCTGCCGGCGTACCCTTGAAATCGTAGGCCACCTGGGCGATTAGCACGGCGGAGAGCACGAAGGTCAGTGAATCGATGACGAACGAAGGATAAACGCCCCACTGTCCTGCCACGATGCCGCCCAACGCTGCGCCTAACGCCAGCATCACCGACCACGTCGCGGAGCTGAGCGCATTGGCCGCGCCAAGCTCGCGGCGTGACACGATGTCCGGCAATATCGCATTACGTGTGGGGAAGAAGAATCCGCTGATGCCCAACTGCACGGCGGTGAGCACGTAAAGAAGCCACACCTGCTCCGGCCGGCGCACAAACAGGAATCCCAGCAGCGTGACCGCTCGCGTCAGGTCGGCAAGGATCAGTACCCACTTGCGGTTGTAGCGGTCAGCCGCTACACCTGCAATGGGGCTGACCACAAATGGCGCCATCATACGCACCACAAACAGACCGCCGATGGCCACGCCTGACTGCGTCAACGTAGCCACCAGCGAGGCGGAGGCAATCAGGTTGAACCAGTCGCCCAATAGACTGACGATCTGGCCCATCCACAGATAACGAAAGTTCCGGTTACTTTGAATAAGTTCGGTATAACCGCTAAGATTGCGGTCAGGCGCAGCCGCGTTCGCCAACTGGCACTCCTTGTGCTGTGCTGTGAGAATGAATCCGACGTGATAGTCTAGCCGATTCTGCCCAAAGAGGACACCGTCAAGGAGCGTCCGGCGTCCTTACCAACGAATCGTAGCCGAGGTTTCCATACCTCGCAGCCAACGAACGCTCGAGCGCGGAATGGATTCCGCGGTTACCGACACACGAAAGCGGCATCCCGGCGCTCCAGGAGTGAGTATGAAACTATTCGCCGACGGTATCGTAACCAACGAATTCAACCAGGCGCTGTTCATTCTGCATAGCGACACGCGCACCTGGGCGCAACCGGGCGGCGCGGTGGAACAGGGCGAGTTGCCCACGCACGCTGTGGAACGAGAAGTCGAGCAAGAAACGGGCCTGAAGGTACGGGCAGTGCGTCTGGTTGGTATGTACTACCGCAAGCGGGAAGCGGACGACATGCTCATATTCACTTTTCGCTGCATTCAAAGCGGCGGCGAACTGCAAACGTCGAAGGAGTCGTCGCGGGCCGGTTTCATGGATGTCGCGCCTCCTCCTACTCCCATGTTGGATATTCAGAAAGAACGGCTGGAGCGTGCCCTGGCGCACGATGGCGGCCCGCCCTACTGGGGGCTGCAAGAGCTACCGGGCAGCGTCCGCCTCTTACGAAACGTCGTCTACCGCGTCCGGCATGTGGCCCGCGCCCTGCGCCGCCAGCCTGCCGGCCAGCCGCCGCCCGGCTGGCGCGTCGCAGCCAACGTCATCCTGCGCAACGAGGACGGCGCGGTGTTATGGATCCGCCGCAACGATTATGACGTCTGGAACCTGCCCGGCGGCGGTCGCGAGAATCGCGAGTCTCCGTGGGAAACGGCCGTGCGCGAAGCGCGAGAAGAAACCGGACTTGACGTGACCCTGACGCATCTTTCTGGTGTCTATACGAAGCCCGAAAAGAATGAGGTCGTGTTCACTTTCCTTGCAGAGACTCAGGGCGGCCAATTGCGCCGTAACGCCGAAGCCTCGGAATTTGCCTACTTCGCGCCAGGCCGGGAAGCGGAGAACAGCATCCCCAAGCAGGTCGAGCGCGTGGCCGACGCAACGGGTCTGGGAGAAGCGACGGTGTTTCGGGAGCAAGCAGGGCCGCCGGGGTTGGAAGCGTTGGGGTAAAGTAGGGACACAGATTAACACAGAACACACAGGTTTTTTCTTTTTGCCAGTAGCAAAGTTAGAGAAGAGCGTTTCACATGTCCTTTTTGCATACGTTGGTGGAGAACTGTCAGAAATATAACGATAAAGTCGCGCTGGAGTTTTTGCAGCGCGAGGGCGAGAATCCACAGGTGACGTATGGCGAGCTGGGCCACAACGTGGAGCGCACGATGGCCTACTTGTTGGATCACGGCGTGCAATCCGGCGACCGCGTGGCTCTGCAGCTACCCAAGTGCCTGCCTTTCCTCTACCTGCATCTGGCCATCATGCGCCTAGGCGCCATTACCCTGCCGCTCAACCCTGCCTATCCGCCGCAGGAGCTACGCTACTTCCTGGAGGACGCCGAAGCCAGCCTGTTCTTCACCTGCGCCGGCGCTCGCAAGACGCTGCAGCCGATGCTGGAGGAGATGGCTCAGGTTCCGCAGCTCGTACTCCTCGATTGCGACAACGCCGAGTCGTTCGCATCGCACCTGGACGGCGTCGAGTTTGATCATTCGGCCCTGCCGCCGATTCCCGACAACGCCGACCGCACTGCGCTCATGATTTACACCAGCGGCACCACGGGCCGGCCCAAAGGAGCCATGATCACCCACGGCAATCTGACGGCCAATATCGAGGGCCTGCACGAAGCCTGGGGCTGGCGCGAGGACGACGTGCTGCTGCACGTGCTGCCCATTTTCCACGTGCACGGCCTCGTCGTCGCCCTGCACGGCGCGCTGCACGCCGGCGCTACGGCGCTGCTGATGCCCAAATTCGACGCGGAGTGGACGCTGCAGACGCTGCAGGACCGGCGCTGCACCGTATTCATGGCTGTGCCCACCATCCACCGGCTGCTGCTGCAGGTACCCAATGCCGGCACGTACGACCTCAGCTACATGCGCCTGCTCACCTCCGGTTCGGACCGCCTGCCCGACGACGTCTTCAAGGCTTTCCAAAAAACGTTCGGCCACACGCTACTGGAGCGCTACGGCATGACGGAAACGGGCATGAACCTCTCCAATCCCCTGCGCGGCGAGCGGCGAGTGGGTTCTGTCGGCCTGCCCCTGCCCGGCGTGGAAGCGCGCATTGTGGACCCGGAGACCGGGGAAGCGCTGCCTGACGGCGAGGTGGGCGAGGTACAGATTCGCGGGCCGCACGTGTGCAAAGGGTACTGGCGACAGCCGCAGAAGACGGCGGAGGCCTTTACGGACGATGGCTGGCTGAGAACGGGGGACCTGGGCCTGCGCGAGCCTGATGGGTACTACACGCTCAAGGGGCGCTCCAAGGATCTGATCATCAGCGGCGGCTACAACGTCTACCCGCCCGAGGTGGAGCTGGCCCTGGCTGAGCACCCCGCGGTGGGCGCCAGCGCCGTGATCGGCTGTCCTGACGAGAAGTGGGGCGAGCGGGTGACGGCGGTCATCGTGCGTAATAATGGGACAGCAGCGGATGAAGAGGAAATCATCGCGCACTGCCGGCAATACCTGGCTCCTTACAAGGTGCCCAAAACCGTCATGTTCGTGGAAAGTATGCCGCGCAACGCGCTGGGCAAAATTCAGAAGGCCAGATTGCGCGCGTCTCTGTGCAACGGTTAGGACGCAACCATCTCTATGCTGATTTGCCGCAGAGAGGCCACGAGCGTGGTCGGTTTGCGGCCCAGCAGCCATGTCAGTGCCTGTGGATTGCCCACCAGCCCATATGCCGCGTAGTAGCGGAACATCTGCAGCAACGTTTCTACGGTGTCTGCCGGCAGCCCCTTAGCCTGCGTCCGCCACTCGTCCAGCGACAACGCTTCGGCAACCACCGGCCTATCCAGCACCTTGCTCAGCGCCGCTGCAACTTCAGTCTGGTCCAATGCCGCGGTACCCGCCAGTTCGTAAGTCGCGCCGGCGTGCCCCGGTTCCAGCAGCACCGTCGCTGCCGCCTGGGCCACGTCGCCCAGGTGCACCAGGCTCAGGCGTGAGGTCACGGGATAGGGCACGCGGTAGCGTCCATCATTCACAATTGTGTCCCAGCTACCGCGCACATTCTGCACGTAGGCCGCCGGCTGCAAAATGGTGAAAGGCAGACCGGATCGGAAAATAAGCGCCTCCACCTGCAGTTTGCGCCAGTGGTGCGGCATTTCCTCCGTCTGCGGATGCAGGACCGAGTGATAGACAAAATGCACGTCCCCCCCGCCGCTCTCCCGTACCCGCACCAGCGCCAGCCTCCCCATCTGCACCTCATCCGGGTGCATGTTAGGCGCAATATGGTACACGGCGCTGACGTCGCGCACAGCCTTCGTTACAACAGCCTCATCGCGCATATCGCCCACAACGACTTCACCCACCCCCATCTGCCGCATCTCCTCCGCCTGCCCCTCCCGCAGCACCAATGCCCGCACCGCCGCCCCTCGCGACAGCAGTTCCCCAACAACTGCCCGCCCCGTTTTGCCTGCCGCGCCGCTTACCAGAATCATGGGTTAATGAAGATCGGAGACTGGAGATTGGAGATTGAACCCGCCATGTGCAGCCATAATCTCCAATCTCCAATCAACTAATCTCTAATCTCTAACCTCACTCCCCTCCCGGCGTCACTTCCACGTCCAACCGTTGCCAGTCGCTGCCCGTTACATTCAATCCATCGGCCTCCAGGTCGCTCACCGCTTCCTGGGCCAGGTCGGTGCGCAGGGCGGCGTCATCAGGCGGGTTCTCCACCACCCCAAAGTCCAGCGAGATATCCACCGTCTGCTGGTAAAACTCGTCGTTCATGACGCCAATGCCATCTGGAGAGGGCCAGATCAGCGCGTTGATTTCGTTCAGCATCCAGCGCATGTGCCCTTCACCCAGCGTAGGGCCATTGTCCAGGACAATGTCCACGCACTCGTCAAAGTTGTCGCGGCAGTAAATCCAGCCGCGGAAGCTGGCGCGCAGGAAGCGGCGGGCGATCTCCTCGTTGCCTTCTTCCGCCAGCCAGCTCTCCTGCGTGAAAATATGATCCTGCAGCATCGCCGTTCCGATGTCGTTGTAATCGAAGACGGTGAAATCTTCAGGCTGGTAAAGGTCGCCCGTCTCCGGGTTCGTCGCTTCCAGGAGCTGCGCCCACTCGTTGTACGTCTCCGCCTGCGCCAGGTCAATTTCACGGTTCAGTAGCAGCGACATGTCGAATGGCTGCAGCACAATTGTCACATCATCAGGGTTGTCCGGATCGATGCCGTGCTTGCGCAAGGCGGCGTAAACCTCCCACTCATTACCGAATCCCCAGGTGCCAACGCGCTTACCGGCCCACTCCTCAACGGTCTCAATGCCGGAGTCGGCCCAGGCCACCTGCACCGTGCCGCTGCGCTGGAACACCTGGCCGATATTCACCAGATCCGCGCCCTGCTCGCGCGAAGCCAGCATCTTGGGCACCCAGGCGATGCCGAATTCGGCGTCACCGGCAGCCACCACCTGTTGCGGTACGATTTCCACGGCCCCCTCCAATATCCTCAGGTCCAGGCCCTCATCCTCGTAGAAACCCTGTGCCTGCGCCGCGTAGTAACCGGCGAATTGCGATTGGGCCACCCACTGCAACTGCAGGCGAACCGGGATCAGTTCGTCCGCGGCGGCATCACTGACCGGCTCCTCTGCCGGCTGCGCTCCGCCACAGGCAACCAGCCCCAGCGCCATCAGCAGCAACAGTACCAGTCCGAACTTCCTTGACCACTTCATTTCTTTTCCTCCTGAATTGTCGAGAAACTAAGGGTGCTGCCGGTATGTCACTGTAAATATCAGCCCAGGCCCCACCTCCTTTTGATCACTCTTAACGTTCGCTTTGTCGCACCGACGCGTGCCAGGGGATGACCAGCCGCTCGATGGTCAAAATCACCAGATAGAACGACACGCCCACGATGGAGGCGATAATGATTGCCGCCCAGGCCCGCGCGAAGCGGAACTGGGCCGCTTCCTGCGTGATAAACACACCCAGCGCAGAATGATTGCCGCCAAAATACTCGCTGACCACGGCGCCGATCATGCTCAGCGCGGCGGCCACCTTAAAGGCATTAAACATATAGGGCAGCGCATTTGGCAGGCGCAACTTAAACAGGATCTCGAACTCGTTCGCCGCGTAGGAGCGCATTAGCTCCAGCGCCGCCGGCTCGACCAGGGTCAGCCCACGCACGGTATTAATCATCATGGGGAAAAAGACAATGATGGCCACGATGGCCATCTTGGACAGCGGGTTGTCGATGCCGAACCAGTTGTTGAGAATCGGCGCAAAGGCGATGATGGGCACAGAGTTGGCGGCGATGGCGAAGGGCATCAGCGTCTCGCTGGCGGCGGACCAGCGAGCAGTCGCCAGCGCCACAATAATGCCCAGGCTGCAGCCGATGGCAAATCCGCCCAGCGCCTCCTTTGTCGTAAACCAACCGATGTGCACCAGGCGGTCGAAATTATCACGAAACGCGGCCCCGATGACGGAGGGCGCGGGCAGCAAGAATTGCTGCACGTCAAACGCGCGCACGAACAGCTCCCAGAGGAGAATACCGCCGGCGAACACCAGGAGCGCGGGAAGATATTGCGCCAGTTGCTCGCGGCCCCGCCCGGCAGTCAATGTGCTGTCCACTGCCTCGGCGACGTCGCTGAAGCCGGTGCTGTCTACCTCCGCCCCAGGCGGCGGGCGTCCAACCTTCTCCACTTCGCTCATGCCCTGGTGGCCTCCGCATCCCGCAGCCGGTCGCGCACCTCGTTCACCAGTTCAAAGTAGCGCGTCTCTTCCCGCGTGCCGTAGCTACGCGGCGCCGGCAGATCGATCTCCAGAATCTCCGCAATGCGCCCCGGGCGCGCGGACATCACCACCACGCGCGTGGACAAGAAAATTGCTTCGGCGATGCTGTGCGTGACGAAGACGATGGTCGTCTCTGTGCGCCGCCAGATGTCGTGCAACTCCATGTTCATACGCTCTCGCGTCATCTCGTCCAGCGCGCCAAACGGCTCATCCATCAGCAACAGCGCGGGCCGGATCGCCAGGGCGCGGGCGATGGACGCTCGCTGCTGCATACCGCCAGAAAGCTGCCAGGGATAATGGCGCTCGAAGCCGTCCAGTTCTACCAGTGCCAGCATCTCCCGCGCGCGCCGGTTGCGCTCGTCGCGGGGATAGCCGCGCAGCTCCAGCGGCAGCTGCACGTTCTTCAGCACGCTGCGCCACTCGTAAAGCACAGGCGCCTGAAACACAATACCGTAATCCTGGTCCAATCGCGCCTGATGCGCTGATTTGCCATTGACAGACACTTCCCCGACCGTTGGCGAAATCAGATCGCCGATCAGCCGCAGCAGCGTGGATTTTCCGCAGCCAGAAGGACCGATGAACGAAACAAACTCGCCAGACTGAATCTCCAGGTCAATATCCTTGAGCGCCACCGTCTCGTTGCCGGTCCCCGCGCCAAAAATCTTGCTCACGTTCCGCATAGAGACAACCGGCGTTGTCATTTCTGGCATACTGCTCTCCTGGCATCACTGCGTGCTCCACCCACGTCAGGACGCCACCCGTTGCCGCCCACGGAGCACAATAGTCTCCACGACCGTCACCAGTATATAAAAGGCGATGCCCACCACGGCAGAGGCGATGATAGCGGCCCACAGCCGGCTGGGACCGGAAACATAGTACGAGTTGAAGTTGAGAATGGCGCCGCCCAGACCGCCGCGGATCCCCGATGGCAGCTCGCCGATAATGGCTCCCACAACGCTAGCCGTCGCCGACACCTTCAGCGCAGTGAAGATGTAGGGCAGAGCTGCAGGGAAGCGCAATTTCCACAAAATGGCCCAGCGCGACGCCGCGTAACTGTGCATCAACTCCACGGCCATGGGATCGGGCGAGCGTAACCCGCGCAAGGTGTTGATGGTCACTGGAAAGAATGTGAGGTAGGCAGCGATGACGGCCACGGACAGCCAACCGGCCCGCAGCCAGATGACGACCATGGGCGCGATGGCCAGAATGGGCACCGTCTGCGAGGCCACAACGTAGGGCATCAGCCCCCGCTCCAGCAACCTGGAATGCACAAAGACAATGCCCAACAAAAGGCCCAACGCCCCGCCAATGAGGAAACCGACGAACGCTTCACGGAACGTAAAGAACGCCGCCTCGGCTAACAAAGTGACCAGCGGCGGCCCGTTACGCCGCGCGGGATTACTGAAAGCGCCCACAATATCCCACAGATGGGGCAAATTAAGGTCGGAGGCGATCTTGAAACGGTACGGTGGGTCGTGGCTGATTCCAAAGGGGTTGCTCTCCGGCCGCCAGGGATTGCCCCCAATCCACTTGACCCCTTCCCACACCAGCGCTATCAGTAACAGCAGCAGCAAGAACGACAGCGCCTGCCGCACAGGACGCGGCACCCTGCGCCTGGATGGAACAGGCGCGGTATTCTCCGCAGAACGCACCATCTGAGGCGCGGATGATGAAACTGAATCGGTCATTGCAACTGGTTCGTTACAGCCCGATATGGTTATGGAGCCGTGGAATTGACCCTACTCTTACTGGACGAAGGCACGATGTTGCGCTGTATTGTAGAGAAAGGTTGTGTGGTGTCAAATAGTGGGGGCGGACTGCAGACGGCGGACGGCGGGAGGTTGGCCGGTTGCTGTGCGAACGGCCGGCGGTCTGCGGTCAGCTGCCGGCGGTCCTGACAGGCTGCAACGCCCTCCTGACTGCGCTATACTCCACAGCACCATGATCACCAGCACTAGCAACAGCAAAGTTAAATACGTGCGGCGGCTGCAAAGCGACCGGCGCTTCCGGGAGCGCGAGGCTGCTTTCGTGGTGGAAGGCACGCGCTGGCTGGACGAAGTGGTGCAATCGGGGCGGTCGCCGCAACTGGTTTTCTACACGGCGGCGTGGGCCGAGGACCCACAGCGGGCGCAGCTGTTGGCGCAGATAGAGGGGGCGGCACAGGCCGTCGGCGAAGAGGTCATGGCGGCGATGAGCGACGTCGCGACTCCGCCGGGCCTGCTCGTCGTCCTGCCGATGGCGCCCCGCCCACTGCCTGAAAATCCGGACCTATTGCTCATCCTTGACGCCGTACGCACACCAGGCAACATGGGCACCATGCTGCGCACGGCAGCCGCTGCCGGCGTCGATGCCGTGCTGCTGGCGCCCGGCTGCGTCGATCTCTACAATCCCAAGGTGATTCGCGGCGGCATGGGCGCTCATCTGCGCCTGCCCGTGCACAGCGCCGCGTGGCCAGAGATTAAGGCGCTGACCAAGGGTATGGCCGTGTGGCTGGCAGCAGCGGACGGCGCCTATCCCTATACCGACGTCAACTGGCGCCGCCCCTCGGCCTTGATCATCGGCAGCGAGGCCAGCGGCGCCGGCAAGCACGCCTCAGGCATCGCCACACAAACGGTCTACATTCCTATGCACGCGGCGACCGAGTCGCTCAACGCGGCAATCGCCGCCGGGGTCATCCTGTTCGAAGCAGCCCGGCAACGCCGTTGAGGGGACTGTTACTGCCTCTTCAATTCAATGCAAAAGGTATCCGGCTCCCCTTCCCGCTCCGATTCCCGGAACACAAAGCGCCGCTGGCACTCCGGGCAACGGCTGTCAATATAGTAATGAGATACATCCAGCCGGTTGCCGTATGACTTCTGAACCAGCAATCGCGTCTGATGATCCCAATCCAGCGCCAGCCAGTGGCCTTCACTTTCACCGGCCATTTCTGCCAATCTTTCCTGGCCATGAAGGGTGCGATAGCCAGAAAGGAAAAAGCTGCAGCGCCCGCAGGGCACGAAATTGGCGACCACTTCTTCCAGATCCGTTTTGTGCCTCTTCTTGCGGCGGCGACCACGTTTTTTGTTCAATTACACTCACTCTTATACGATTGGGCCTGATCATCGGCCTATGGATGGTCAATGATTGTTGCGGATGCAAATTGATTGTAGTGCGACCATGAACTCTGTCAAGCCATGGAAATTCGTTCAATAACCCTCTTCTGTGACCCGGACTTCTCCACGGACAAAGCCAGCGCCTTTTTCGCCGGCGCATCTGGCGAGGTCCTGCCCCTCCCGCTGCAAACGCGACGGCTGGCCCTACCGCCGTTCCCTGATTGGTGGGAGCGGTCGCAACCGGCCACCGCGCAGGCGCAGGCGCTCGCCGCCCACTGGCGTGAGGCCGGCGCGGATTACGTCAGCGTGGGCCCCGTACAGCTGCGACACGACGCCTCCTGGCTGGAGCTGTTGCCCCGCCTGCTGGGTCAGGACGACATGCTCTTTGCCAGCGCCGAGGTGGCGAGCACGGTCGGCGACCTGGATCCCCGCCGTTGCCTGGGCGTGGCCCGCGTCATTCGCCAGGCCAGCGACCTTCTGGATAACGGCTTTGGCAACCTTTACTTTACTGCCCTGGCCAACTGCCCCGCTGGTTCGCCCTTTTTCCCGGTTGCCTATCACGGGGGCGGCGATCCCGCCTTCGCCTTCGCCGTTGAAGCCGCCGACCTCGCTGTGCGCGCCTTTGAAGCGGCGACGACGCTGGACGAAGCGCGCAAACGGCTCATCTCAGCGATTGAGCGCGAGGCGTCGGTCCTGACGCAATCCGCCAGAAAACTGGCTGACACTCACGGGCTGACTTTCGGCGGCATCGATTTCTCCCTGGCTCCCTTCCCGGAGGAAGCGCGCAGCCTGGGGCGAGCGATGGAACTGCTGGGCCTGCCGTCCGTCGGCGCGCCCGGCAGCCTTTTTGCCGCTGCCTTCATCACCGAGGCTCTGGACGCCGCACGGTTTCCACGTTGTGGCTTCAGCGGACTGATGCTCCCTGTGCTTGAGGACGCCATTTTGGCCGCCCGCGTGGCCCAGGGCCGTCTGAGCCTTTCCGACCTGCTCAGTTACTGCGCTGTGTGCGGCGTGGGGCTGGACACCATTCCCCTGCCGGGCGCAGTGAGTGAGGAGGCGTTGGCCGGCATTCTGCTGGACGTGGCCGCGCTGGCCACACGCCTGGACAAGCCGCTCACGGCGCGCCTCATGCCCCTCCCCGGCCTGGCGGCGGGCGACGACGTGGACTTCGATTTCCCCTACTTCGCCAGCAGCCGTGTCATGGCCCTTCTCGACGAGGGTCTGTTCACTCCCCTGCGCGACGGCGCTCGTCTGACAATGGCCTCACTCAACACACCGAGGAATGAATCTTAATGACCGAAACGCACCATCCTGCCGGCGAGTCTTCTACCGTCTCCCAACGTTCCATAAAGCAGTTGCTTTGGCGCTGGACGGCGGCCGTCGCCGGCGTCAATTTGCCCCAGCCACCCGCATACGACGGCCCCGACGTTCAGCTATCCCGTCTTGTAGAACACACCGACGACGTGGGCCCCGGCGCAGCCTTCGTGGCCCGCGTACGCGCTACCAGTGACGGGCACATTTATGCAGCCAAGGCAGCATCGCTCGGCGCGGCGCTGATCGTCGGCCAGAAACCGCGCGCGGCGCTCGATCCGCCCTTGCCCCAGGACTCAAACGACTGGCAGGTCGAGGATACGGCCGTGACCCTGTCCTGGCTGGCGGCGGCCTGGGAGGATTTTCCCGGCCGCCAGCTGGTGGTTATCGGTGTCACGGGCACCGACGGCAAGACGACGACGGCCAACTTTCTCTACCAGATTTTGCGCGCAGCTGGTCACCGCGCCGGTCTGTTGAGTACCGTGCGCGCCGTCATCGGCGAAAAAGAGGAACCCCTGGCCCTGCACGTCACCACCCCCGAAGCGCCCGTGGTGCAGCGCTATCTCCGTCGCATGTGTGACGCCGGGTTGACGCACTGCGTGCTGGAAGCGACGTCACATGCGCTGGCCCAGCGCCGCGTGGACAGCGTCGATTTCGACGTAGCCGTCGTGACGAACATTACCCATGAACATCTGGATTACCACGGAGACTACGACGCCTACTTTGCGGCGAAAGCGCGCCTGGTGCAGATGCTGCAAAACGATTCGTGGGCTTTGCCGACCCGCAACCGGTACAAGTTCACTCTGTCCAAGACCGCGGTGCTCAATCGCGATGACCAATCATACACATTGCTGGCAGACATTCCTGTTACCGTACGGCTCTCCTACGGCATGCAAGATGCGGCAGACGTCGTGGCCCACGACCTGCGCTTCCAGGCCGACGCCACGCGCTTCTCCCTCAACCTGGGCGTAGAAAACGTCGAAATCACGTCACCCTTTATGGGCCGCTTCAACGTCTACAACATGGCCGCGGCAGCCACAGCCGCCCGCGCCCTACACATCAGTGGCGCCAACGTCAAGGCCGGTCTGGAGTCACTGCGCAGCCTGACCGGGCGCATGGAGCGCATCGACGAAGGGCAATCGTTCCTCACCGTCGTCGACTTTGCACACACACCCAACGGGCTGCGCAAGGCAATCGCCGCGGCGCGGGGCATGACCGATGGCAAAGTGATTACCGTATTTGGTAGCGCCGGCAAGCGAGACGTGGCCAAGAGAAGGCTGATGGCCGAAATCTCTGCCCAGGACGCCGATTACACCGTGCTGACCGCTGAGGATCCGCGCACGGAGTCGTTGGATGAGATTCTGGCGGCGATGGCTGCCGGCTGTCGCGAGCAGGAGGCCGAGGAAGGGGAAACGTTCTGGCGTGTGCGCGACCGCGGGCGGGCCATCTATTTCGCCCTCAGCCTGGCTGGGCCGGAGGACCTGGTGTTGATTTGCGGCAAGGGTCACGAGCAATCGATGTGCTTTGGCGTCACGGAATACCCGTGGGACGATCCCCGGGCAACGCGACGGGCGCTGCGCGCGCTGCTGCAAGGACAGCCGCCGCCGGACAGCGGTCTCCCTACCTTTGAAGAGGAGGCGGAAGGCGATTTACTCTGAGCCGGGAGCCGGCGCGGGCAGTATAGGTCTTCATGAGCATTTTTTACGGCCGTGGCCGAACGTGTTATAACTCAGACAGGTCTGTTATCGTCAGTAAGCAACGGAGCGCCTATGTTAGACACACTTGCACACCTCGTAAGCCGCACGCGACGCAATCATAGTCTGGAACACGCCACCATACATGTCCTCAGCGAGCGCCACAAGCATTTCAGCGCGCAGGGCCACTCAGATTTCGGTGGCTTCAATCTGAACATCTACGGCGACGTCACCGAATCAGAGGTGGCGGAAGCGGTACAGGAAGCCCACCAGCGCATGAAGGATGGCGAGAGTCACCTCGCCGTGCACCCCAACTGTGGCACCGTGCTCCTGACCACAGCAACCTTAGGCGCCTTGGCCTCCCAGAGCGCTTTTAGCCTGGAACAGCGACGCCAACGCCGTCCCAGGATGGATTTCTCCGTCTTTTTCAACGGCCTGCCTTCGGCCATTCTGGCCGGCGTCGTTGCGCTCATCGTGGCCAAGCCGCTGGGTATGGCCATCCAGGCGCGTTTCACCACCGAGGGCGATCTTGGCGACATGGAGGTTGCGCGCGTGAGCAAGGTCAGCCCTTCGATCATCACGGGCATCTTCCAGATGCTGTTGGCGCCCGGCAAGGATCTACAGGTGCGCGCATACCGCATCGAGACGCGCGGATAGGGGATGTTCTATATCTTTCACGGCGACGACGCCCACTCACAGCATGAAACGCTGCAGGCGTTGGTGTCCAAGTTGGATGATCCTTCCCTCCTCGATTTAAATACCACACGCTTTGACGCCTCCGTCGATTTTGGACAGTTGCGCCAGGCGTGTGATTCGATTCCCTTTCTCAGTAAGCGGCGATTGGTGATCGTCGAGGACGCCTTGGCGCAAAAATCGAACAAAGCGCTGGTGGACGACCTCATCGACTACCTGCCTGACCTGCCCGACAGCACGCGCCTCTTCTTTCTGGAATCGCAGGCGTTGCGCCGCAACCATCGCCTGCTGCGCTTCGCCGAGAAGCAGGACAATGGTTACGTGCGCGAGTTCTCGCGGCCCGAGGGCCGCGCTCTGCAAAAGTGGGTAGAGCAGCGCGCACAGCAGAAAGGGGGCCAGATGACGCCACGCGCCGTGCACATGCTCGTCACCAGCATTGGCAACGACCTTACCATCCTAGATAACGAAATTGAGAAACTGGTCCTCTACCGCGGCGGTGAGGAAGCAATTTCCGCCGAGGACGTGGCCATGCTCTGCCCCTATGTTGCCGAGGCCAGCATTTTCGAGCTGGTCGACGCGTTGGGCAGCCGCAACGGGCGCGACGCCGCCATGCTCCTGCAGCGCAAGTTGAACGAGGGCGCCGACCCTTTCTACCTGTTCGCCATGATCGTGCGCCAGTTCCGCCTCTTACTCCAGGTCAAAGAGTTGGCCGGCGAAGGACAACGCTCCGCAGCCATTGCCAAAGCGATAGGGATACACAGCTTTGTGGCCGGAAAACTGTACCAGCAATGCCAACACTTTTCGCTGCCCCAGTTGGAACGTATCTACGCCCACCTGCTGGAAACCGACGTGGGCGTTAAGACCGGTCGGGCAGACATGACCACATCGCTCAACCTCCTGATTGCCGCCCTGGCTACCTGAGAAACCTTAATTTCGATCCGCCCGTTACTTTTCACACGCTCATACGACCATATAAGTGACCCCGGCTCCTGCGCTGCCGGCGCCGGCGGTTGACACGGCCTATCTAGCGATGATAATGGGTGCATGCGCCGCAATGAAGGATGCCGCGCATCCATTTTGTCATTCACACGCAGAGAGGTTTGTATGAGCAAGAGCCGTGTCTTCACATTTATTGTCATACTGTTGCTATCTACCCTGGCCTGCCAGGCAGTGAACCAGGTTTTGGAACCGCAGGCAACGCTGGCGCCGCCGCCAACTGCGCCCCCGGATGGTGAAACACCGCCGGACTCGCCAGACGAAGGGCTGCCGCCCGCCGAGGATGAGGGCACCGCCGCCCCTGTGGCTACGCCCACACTGGCCCTGGCGGATACCTTGCCCGCTCCTTCATTGGAGGAGCTGGGCCCGCCGCCGGAAGCGCTTGAGGAGTTGGAAACGTGGCTGGGCGATGCACACGCAGCGAACGGCGCGTTGGATGACGTCTGCGCCGCGCTTCGCGAGGCGCAGTGGCAACAGGCTGAAGACAGTTGTGAGGCAGCCGATCTGGACGGCGACGATCGGGAGGAATGGCTTCTGACTCTGGATATCACACATCTGCGTGAGGCCGACGAAGGCATTGGCCCCATACTGGAGGGCCATCCCGGCGACTTCTGGATCGTGAATGAAGAGGGCGCGGTCTATATGGCCCGCGGCAGTGATGAGCTAGATTTCTTCAGCTCAGCGCCTACGGTGGTGGATGTGGTGGACATGACCGGTGACGATTTGCCAGAGGTGGTGACAGTGTTCACCACCTGTGGCGCCCACACCTGCTTCTACGACTACCAGATCATCGGCGCTCCTGACGGCGAGATACGCAACCTGGTTCAGCCGGCCGAAGAGTCCGAAGCGCCGGCTGACGCGCCGGTGACCATCTCCCTGGCCTACGTAGAGGAGGAAGAAATCCGCGATGCCAACGACGATGACCTGCCCGACCTGGTTATTAGCGGCGGCATGATCGGCTCTGCGGGCGCCGGCATCCAGCGCCCGCGCGTGGAAGTGTGGGCCTGGGATGGATCTGCTATCAGTCGCGACAGCCAGGAGTGGGCCGACACCGGCTACCGCTTCCACACGCTGTACAACGCCAACTACGATTTCTCCCAGGAAGATTATGACCTCGCCGCCCAGAAGTACGAAGCCGCCATCGTAGATCCTAACCTCGAGGATGTTGAAGGGTTCTCGGCGCCGGCTTCTGAGGTACGTGATAACGTGCGCCAGTTTGCTGCATTCCGCCTTTCCCTGTTACCCCTGACGCGCGGCGACATCACCGAATCTTCGCGCTGGCGCACCTGGCTCCAGGATGAATACCCGCATGCGCCACTGACCGAGGCCGCCCACCTGCTTTACTCGCGATGGGAGGCCAACGGTAACGATCTGGTTGACGCCTGCGCTGCAGTCACAGAATATCTGGACGCTCAGAGTAATCCAACCGGGCCGCTTACGGATATGGGCTATGCCAACCCCAGCCTGACGGCAGATGAGGTGTGCCCCATCCGCTAACGGCCCATGAACAGGTCGCAGAAATGGGACGAAGGTCCGAAATCAATAGAACCGCCGCACAGGGCGTTCCCGACGGGAGCGACCTCAACGGGCGCGTGGTCGCCGATGCCGTCTCACGCACCATCGCCTACGCCGATGTCTTTGACTATCCGCTGACGGCGCAAGAGGTGCACCGCTATCTGATTGGCGTGTCCGCGTCGCCATCGCAAGTCTATCGCGCCCTACACCATAAGACGCAAACCGGCGAGCTGGCGGCGCGCTTTGGCTTCTTCACCCTGGCGCGCCGCCAGGACCTGGTCGACCTTCGTTCTCGCCGCGAGGTGTTTGCGCAGGCGCTATGGCCCCAGGCCGTGCGTTACGGACGCCTCATCGGCGGCCTACCATTTGTACGCCTGGTTGCTGTCACCGGCTCGCTGGCAGTGGACAACGTTGAGCCACAGGCCGACATTGACTACCTTATCGTAACCGAGCCGGGCCGCCTATGGCTTTGCCGCGCTCTGACCATCCTCGTCGTGCGGCTGGCAGCCACTGCCGGCATACCTCTCTGCCCCAACTACTTCCTCTCACTAAACGCTCTGGTTTTTCAAGAGCGCAATCTCTATACCGCGCGCGAACTGGCACAGATGGTGCCTCTGTCCGGAAAACGGATTTACCGGCGCATGCGACAGGTCAATGAGTGGACCACACGATTTCTGCCTAACGCCACTCACGCACCACGGCGCTGGTCAGCGCCACAGCCCTCGCTGCCGCGGCGGCTAACGCGAGGCCTGGTCGAAAGCGCGCTGCGCACTCCGCCCGGCGCTTGGCTAGAGCGCTGGGAAATGGAACGTAAGATCGCCCGCTTTGCCAACGGCGAGGGCCCCGAACAGATTGAAGCCGCTTTCTGTCCCGACTGGTGCAAAGGCCATTTCGACGGGCACGGGCAGCGCATTTTGCAGGCCTATGCCCAACGGATAGCAGAGCTCAAAAGTGATCCGCTGACGTAAAGAAGCAATTGACAAAGGGAATCTGCTATGAGCAAGATCCTTTTTGGACAGTCCTACTACCTGCGCTTTGATCCCAAGTTGTGGGAGGCTATGCAGCCCTACCCACCGCTGGGGACGCTGTACGCCGCGAGTTATATGCGCGAGAAAGGGTACAAAGTGGCCCTCTTCGACGCCATGCTGGCGTCCTCAGAGGGGGAGTGGGCGCAGGCGTTGCAGCGGGAACAACCGCAGTACGCCGTTATCTACGAAGACAATTTCAACTATCTTTCCAAAATGTGCCTCTTGCGCATGCGCGAGGCCGCCTTTGCCATGATCGACATGGCCCGGCAGCGCAATTGCCGCGTCATCGTCTGTGGTTCGGACGCCACGGACCATGCCGAACAGTATCTAGAGCAGGGCGCCGATTTTGTGCTGCTGGGCGAAGGGGAAAAGACGCTGGCCGAACTTCTGGACAATTTAAACCACGGTCAGGCCGCCACTCTGGCGGAGATACAGGGCCTGGCCTACCACGTTGACAGTCAGGGCCGTCCGCTTCTGGGGGCGCCTGCAGCTCCCGGAAATGTGCAACGCAATCCGCGGCGTCCGGATATTAAGGACCTGGACAGCCTGCCGTTTCCCGCCTGGGACCTTGTCGACGTAGAGCGCTACCGGCGGCTCTGGACAGAGCGCCACGGTTACTACTCCATGAACATGGTCACCACGCGCGGCTGCCCCTACCATTGTAACTGGTGCGCCAAACCGATCTGGGGCCAACGCTATAACTCGCGCAGCCCAGAAAATGTGGTCAGCGAGTTGCGCTGGTTGCACGAAACGTACGCTCCAGATCATATCTGGTTCGCCGACGATATTATGGGGCTCAAACCCGGCTGGTGGCAGCGCTTTGCCCAACTGATCGAAGAAAACGGCGAGCCGCTGCCCTTCAAATGCCTGAGCCGCGCCGACCTGCTGCTGCGCAGCGAAGAGGAAGTGAATGCGCTGGCTCGCGCCGGCTGCGACATCGTGTGGATCGGCGCTGAGTCTGGTTCCCAGAAGATTCTGAACGCCATGGAGAAGGGCACGCGTGTGGACCAGATCTACGAAACAACGCGCCGGCTGCGCGCCGCCGGGGTAAAAGTCGGCTTTTTCCTGCAATTCGGTTATCCGGGCGAAAGTCGTGAAGATGTCGAGCGCACGCTGCAAATGGTGCGCGACTGCCGGCCCGACGACGTTGGAATGTCTGTTTCCTATCCTCTGCCGGGCACCAAGTTCTACCAGAACGTAAAGCTGCAACTGGGCCATAAACAAAACTGGACCGATTCGGCCGACCTGGCCATGATGTACCGTGGCCCTTTCACCACCGCCTTCTATCGCCAGTTACACACTGTGCTGCACAAGGAGTTCCGCTCGCGCAAAGCGATTGCCGCCTGGCAGCGCCTGCTGCGGCAGCCGCGCCGGCTTAGCCGCTGGCACCTGCGCGAGGCCGCAGCCACCGTTTACCGCCTGGCCACACTGCCCCTGGCGCGCGCCCGACTGGACAGGCTGGCAACGCAACCGCACGAGGCCAACATCAAAGCCACGCCGCACATGAGCCTGGAAGAAGCGGCGCGCCCGTCGCAGCAAAAGTAACGACAAGAGGATTACCTTTACCATGGATATTCTGCTGAGCCACGGTTACTTCATCGCCGAAGACGCCCACGAGCAGGAAATCATGAAACCGTATCCCACTCTGGGACTGCTCTATATCTCCTCGCACCTCAAGCAGTGTGGTTTTCACGTTGAGCTGTTCGACAGTACCTTCGAAAATATGGCGACGTTTGCCCGCTATGTACAGGCGCATCGGCCCGGCGTCGTCGGTCTCTACTGCAACCTGATGACGAAGCAAAATATCCTGCGCATGATAACGCTATGCCGCGATGCGGGCGCGACAGTCATTCTCGGCGGGCCGGAGCCCATCTCCTACGCCGAGCACTATCTGGCAGCGGGCGCGAATATCATCGTCGCCGGCGAAGGCGAGCACACGCTGCAGGAACTGCTCCCGCACCTGGCGCGTCACGGGCTGAACCGGCTGCACGAAATACGCGGCATCGCCTACCGCCACGAAAAGGGCCACGTGGCGCGCACGCCGCCGCGCCCCCAGATTGAGGATCTCAGCGCGCAGCCGTGGCCCGATCGCCAGGCCATTCCCATGCAAAAGTACCTGGACACCTGGAAGACGCATCACGGCGTCAGTTCCGTGTCCCTGATTACGGCGCGCGGCTGTCCCTATACCTGCACCTGGTGCAGTCACACGGTCTTTGGCTACAGTCACCGGCGGCGCGAGCCGCAGGACGTGGCCGATGAAGTGGCCTGGATCAAGGAGCGATATGACCCTGATCAACTGTGGTATGCGGACGATGTGTTTACCATCGCCCACCGCTGGTTCGCACGCTATGCGGAGGCGCTTGAACAACGCAACCTGCGCATCCCCTTCGAGTGCATCAGCCGCGCCGATCGGCTTGACGAGGAAGTGGCCGACACCCTGGCCGAAATGGGCTGCACTCGCCTGTGGATTGGCTCTGAAAGCGGATCCCAGCGTATTCTGGACGCTATGAAGCGCAAGGCGGACGTGCAGGACGTGCAACGTAAGACGAAGATGTTACAGGAACGCGGCATCCAGGTGGGTATGTTCATCATGCTCGGCTATGAAGGGGAACAGATCGCGGACATCGAGGCCACAGTGGCGCATCTGAAAGAGGCTAATCCCGACGTTTTCCTGACGACAGTGGCCTACCCCATTAAAGGCACCCCCTACTATGATGAGGTCAGGGAGCGCATCACCAGCGACCTGGGTTGGGAAGAAAGAACCGACCGTGACCTGGGCGTCGCCGGGCGCCATTCCTCGCGCTTTTACGAGCACGCCACGCGTTGGATGGTCAACGACGTGAATCTACACAAGGCGCTGCGGCAGCGCGCCAGGAACCCTCTGCGACTGGGCAAACTATACCTGAACGCCCGCCGCGGACGCATCGGCATGTGGCTCACCCGCGGGCAGCGGGAAGAGGCGGGCGGCAACGCCAGCGGGCGCGGCTGGGACGCTAGAGAAAGGGCGGCGGATGCCTGGTAATATCCCGCGGTGGCGTCCGGCGCGGCTACTCGAGAGCGTCTCGACTAGAAATTTGACGCATACGAAAAATTAATGTATGCTGATAATCGGAAGATTGCGCAGGTTCTGTTTGGGTAAATGAGAGGCAACCGCCAGACTGGGCAAGTTATGGCGGTTTTTTCATTAAGGAAAGCAGGCGGCGGATCATCCGTTTATCTAAGTTTTTAGAAGTAGGAGAGTAACAACAGATGGATGAGCGCGAAATCGGCACCGTGAAGTGGTTTAACGACCAGAAAGGCTACGGTTTCATTGCCCGTGAAGATGGAGACGACGTCTTTGTCCACTTCTCTGCCATAGAAGGCTCGGGCTTCCGCAGCCTGATGGAGGGTGATCGCGTCGAGTTTACCGTCGAATACAACGAAAAGGGACCCGCCGCCGCCCACGTACGTCGTATACAGTAAACGGGAACCCCCTCGAGTATTCAAAGAGGCGTCCAAGCAATCGTTTGGGCGCCTCTTTTGTTATTAGCCAACCGTGTCTGATGCCGGCCCTCAACCCTGGCGCTTTTGACGCCGTTGCCCGAAGCTACGATGAGCAGTTCACTCACTCGCGGCTAGGCCGCACACTGCGTCGCCGAGTCTGGGGCGTGTTGGGCCAACAGTTCCAATCCGGTAGCCACATTTTAGAAATTGCCTGCGGCACCGGCGAGGATGCTGTCTGGTTGGCGCAGCAAGGCGTCACCGTAACCGCCTGCGACGGGTCGCGAGCGATGGTCCGTGCTGCGCGAGAGAAGGCAAGAGCTGCGGGCGTGACGCACGCTGTGCGCGTGCATCAAAAGAGCCTGCAGTCGCTGGCTGTGGGCGCCCCAAGCAGCCTGCACGGTCCTTATGATGGACTGCTGTCCAACTTCGGCGGTCTAAACACCATCGCTGACTGGCGCCCGCTGGGCCGCAGCATGGCCCAGGCGATGCGCCCTGGCGCGCGCGCCGTCCTGGTACCCATGGGCCCCTATTGTCCCTGGGAATTTGCGTGGTTCGCGGGGCACGGTCAATTCTCCAAGGCGCTGCGCCGCCAGCGCCAACCGGCGGAAGCGCGTATTGGCGGGGACGTGATCCCCATCTGGTACCCTTCCGTGCGCCGGTTGCGGGCCGATCTCAGACCATGGTTCCGATTGCTCCAGGTCCAGAGCCTGGGGTTGTGGCTGCCACCCAGTTATCTCAGCCAACTGGTTGACCGCTTTCCCCGCGCTTTCTCACTCCTGGAGCGACTGGAGCAGGCCACGGCTGTTCGCAGCGGCGGCTGGGGCGATCACTACATCGCCGTCTTTTCGCGCACCTCGTTACCCGCGCCCGGCTCCTGAGCGGCCTAAACTGGTTGCTCCTCCTCCACGTCTACGCCGGCGAACAGATCCCGCTCCCACACACCTTCTTCCGGCGGCGGATAGGCGCGTATGAAGTATTCCATGTTGAATATCCGTTTGCGCATCCACTCCGGCATCCAGCTGGCAAAGCCACCTCCACCGCCGCCCTGGCTGCGGTGCTGGGCGCTGGCCTCCTGTTTGATCTCCCAGTAGGGAAAAATGTTAATCCGCGCGGTTAAATCATCCATCGGTCGACCCAGCTTGGTAAAATCGATGTCCTGATTGCGGCCCATGCGCGTCGGATCCTGCCCGCGCAGGCGCATGATCAACAGGTAGAAGCGCGTCCAGCGCCGGGGAAAAGCGGTAAAGTATAGGCGTTGCGGCTGGTAGGGACCCGGCCCCACCTCAGGATATTTCTCCGGATCGCCCGCGGCGTGAAAGGCCGTTGTCGTAATCGTATGGGCCATGATGTGGTCGGGATGATAGTAACCGCCCATTTCGTCATGTGTCAGGACAACGTGCGGGCGCAACTCGCGAATCAAGCGCACGACGCGGCAGGTGGCCTCGTTCTGGTCGACGTTGATGAAAGCCTCCGGATGCTCATTGGCCGGATCACCGATATATCCGGAGTCACGATAGCCCAACATGTGCAACTGCGCGCCGAGAATGTCAATCGCGGCGTCCAGTTCGCCCCGCCGCACCTCGGCCAGACGCGCGCGCGCCTCCTCATACCCTTCTACCACGGATCCAACAGCGCCATCGGTAGCGATGGCAATGTGCACGTCCACGCCGCGGTGGGCGTACATGGCCAGCGTGCCCCCTGGCCCAAACGATTCGTCATCGGGGTGGGCCAGAACCGCCAACAGGGTCTTCTTACTCATAACAGTGCGATCTCTTCTTATTGCTTTGAATTCTGATGAAAGTTGACCATCGCCGACAGCATTGGCGCCGCAGGCACAGACTTCAGAGGATGGCGCGCATGGGGCAACACCAACAATCCGCCGCCGGGAAAAATACGGCTGAGCCGCGCCGCTTCCCGCAGCGGTACCAGTTCATCGCGATCGCCAACGCTGACGAGCACGGGAGTCTGCACGCGCCGCGCCATCTGTTCGGTCACGCCCTCTTCTGCCAATAAACCGACCAGGTCCGCCGCCTGGCGCACAAGCGGACGCCAACGGCTGCCATGCTCGCGCGCCAACTGGTCGGCATACGTCGGCGCCGTTTCAGTCAGGACCTGCGGATCAAACTGCTGGTGCATTTTGGCCACGGCATCGCGCGTCCAGTAGAACTTGGTGGCGTGCATCAACAACGTCTGCACACGCTTTGGCTGGCTCAGACATAGCATCAGTCCCACGTAACCGCCCAGGCTGTAGCCGGCGACGTGTAGCGACCCTATCTCCAAGAAGTCGAGCAGGCCGCTCACGTCACGCACAAGGCGTTGCGGTTCCAGGTGCATCTCGCTGTTTTCGGAGCGACCGTGCCCGCGCAAATCCATGAGTACCACGTGGTAGGAAGCGGACAGCGGCTCGACAAAGGGTCGCCACTGGCTGCTGATGGCCCCCAGCAGACCGGGCAAAAGCAACAACACCGGCGCCCGGTTATCGGCTCCGTATTGTTCGTAATAGATCAGCGTGTCATCCTCAGCGCGCCACGTGGCCATGCTGTTCTCCTTCGTTCTGTTCCGTAAAAAACGTTCGCTTTTGCCGGGCCGTTCTCTGGTCCAAACCTCAGGCCTGATCGCCAAGGGCTACCGCGAAGCCAACGGCGTGGCTTGCGGTGTGCGAAATGCTGATGGACCAGCGTGTGAGCCCCAGGGCCTGCGCCAGCCGCTGCGCGTCGTTGTGTAAGACCAGCTCCGGACGACCGCGACCGTCACAAACGACTTCTATCTCCGTCCAACGCACGTCGCCAATGCCGGTTCCCAGCGCTTTGCCCACCGCCTCCTTGACGGCAAAGCGGCCTGCCAGGCGCTCAGCATTACCCTCGCAATAAGAAAGCTCCTGGGGTGTGAAAAACCGCCGGTAAAAACGGTCGCCGTGTCGTTCGGCAGCGCGAGCGATGCGCGCCACCTCAATCATGTCTACGCCAACTGCCAGCATATTATTCCAGAAAAGCGTCGCTAAGCCGGCTCATCCACACCCTCTCCTTGCGGTGGGCCGGCGACAGCGATCGCGATCTGGTCGGCGCTCAGGTACTTCTGCGCCGCCGCCTGCACACGCTCGGCCGTGATCTCGCCGATCAGATCAGGAAAGCGTTGCAGATAATCCAGACCCAGATCGAGCAACTCCAGGTCACTGATAATACTGGCCAGCGCGCCATTCGTCTCCAGGCTCACGGGGAGGGAGCCAACCCGGTACAGCTTCGAATCCTCCAACTCCTCCTCGGGAACCGGCTCCTGTTGAATGCGTTCTATCTCCTTCAAAATGCTGTCCAGGGCCAGCGTCACTTTGTCCGGCGCCACGCCGGTGCTCACGTACCACGGCGAAGGGCCCAGACCGCCTTGCAACCGGCTATAGGCATAGTAGGCCAGGCCCTGCTCTTCGCGCACCTTTTCACCCAGCCGGCCCATCATGCCGAACACGCCCAGGATGGTGTTCATCAGGCTCAAATCCAGATAATCCTCCACAGAACGCGGCGGTCCTGGCAGACCCAGAACGATGTCTGACTGCGTCTTATCCGCAATGGTCACGTAATCGCGAACGGTTGTCTGCGGGCGAGACACCGGCGCCAGCGACGGCGCGGCCTCCCAGTTCGGATTCCGCCAGTCGCCCAGGGCTGCCTGTACTCTGTGCACCGCGTCCTGGGCTTCTACTGCCCCTACAATCGTGACAGCCATATTTTGCGGGCCATAATGGCGCGCGTGGAAATCGACGAGGTCCTCGCGCGTGATGCGCGCCACTGTCTCCGGATATCCGTAAACGCTATAGCCGTAGGGGTGACCGTCGTACAATAACTCGCGAAAACGCAGTCCGGCCATCTGCCGAGTGTCATTGGCGCGAATCTGCAGGCTGGTCATAATCTCACCGCGCAATTGTTCAACCTCGTGCGCGGGGAACGTGGGCCGGCAGAGCGATTCGGAAAGGAGGTCCAGAATCAGATCCAGGTCTTCGGCCAGGCCCCCGGCGGAGAAGTCAGACAGATGTCGACCGCCGCTGAAATCAAGGCTGGCGCCGACGGCCTCCACCGCTTCATAAATTTCTTCCATCGTGCGTCGCTCGGTGCCGCGCATCAACATGCTCGCCACGTAATCGGAAAGGCCGGCCTTCTCCCGCGGTTCACTCAGTGCACCCGCCCACAGGTAGCCCTCAACGACGACGGAGGCAACTGTAAAGTTCTCGTAGACGAGCACTACAATCCCGTTGTCGAGGACGGCGCGATGGATATTCTCAGGACCTGGATAGGTCATATCTGGCATAATGTTCTCCGTTGTAACAGTAGCTGACAAACATGGCGCTCATGCGGCCGGCGCTGCGCCGCGGCGCCTGGCCACGAGCAGGGTGAAATCATCCCAGCGTGGCGCGTCGCCGGTATATGCATCGACGGCGGCGACAACGGCGTCGCGAACCTCGGCGGCGCTGCCCGTCGCCGCGCCTGCAATGGCGGCCTTCAACCGTTCTTTGCCGAACTCCTCAAAGCCGGCGGTCATCGCTTCGGTGACGCCGTCTGTGTAGAAAACGAGCAAATCTCCCGGTGCGATTTCTATCAGAGCATCCTCCAGGCTGATATCCGAAATAACGCCAAGGGCGATACCGTCTGTTGACAGTTCCTGGAACGATTGCTCCTGCGAGCAATACCACAGAGGCGGATTATGTCCGGCGTTACTATAGATCATACGCCCACTTTCAACATCCAGCGCCGCATAAAAAGCAGTCAGAAACAGGTCAGCCTGACTGTCGTTCAGAATCAATTCGTTGGCCTTGAGCAGGGCTGTCGCCGGGCTGCGGTCGCTGATCGCCACACTACGAATCATGGTGCGGGTGAGAGCCATAAACAGGGCCGCGGGCACGCCCTTATCGGCCACGTCAGCCACGACCAGCGCCAGTTGTCCAGATGCATTGGAGTCCGGCAACTCGAAAAAGTCGTAGAAGTCGCCGCCGACCTGACGCGCCGCTTCGTAATGCATGCCGAATTCCCACCCGGCGGCTCGCGGTTCGCCGGGGGGCAACATACTCAACTGGATTTGCCGCGCCACCGAAAGCTCCTCTTCCAACCGGTGGCGCTGAATTTCTTCCCGGTGCAGCCTGGCCTTCTCCATGGCAATCGCCGCCTGGTTGGCCATCAACTGCAGGAAACGGATCTCGTTCTCCGCCAGGTGGCGTGGCTCGCGATTATCCACGACGAGAGCTCCAATCGAACGCCCATCTGCTACCAGCGGTGCGACACAGGCCGCCTTAAATTCCTCCTGTGGTAGCCAGTCAGTCATCCACGGCTCTGTTTCGCGAATTTGAATGTCGGCGAGCATAATCGGCTCTTGGGTGCGCATCACGCGCCCAGAATTGCTGCGCTCGTCCGCGGGCACCCGCCGCTGCGCGCGCACGGGGTCCGAGCGCCAGCCGGACGCAGCCACAAAGCGCAAATAGGCCGGATCCTGCTCGTCGGGCAGCAACAACGCCGCTGCATCAAGGTCCAGAAGGTCACGCACCGCCTGCACCAGGTAGGCCATCAGGTCGTCGAGGTCCAGTCGCCCCAACAACTGATTGCTGAAATCAAGCAACGCCGCCTGCTCGTGAAGGCGCTGATCGCGCAACAGGTCATAGAGACGCGCGCGTTCGACCGCTACGCCCATCTGGCTGCCAACGCTGCTCAACAGCGTCAGGCTGCGCGCGCTGAAGGAATCCCAGTTGGGAGCAGCGACGTTGAGAATGCCCACAACCGTGTCACCGGAGCGCAGAGGCGTGGAGGCATGGACGACGAGCTGCTGCCTGTCGCCCGACACTTCCCCCAGCCGGCTGCAGCGAACTTCATTATACGCCTCGTCCAGTTTGTCCTTCAAGCACAGCGTCTGGCAGTCGCACCCTTTGTGCCACGCCTCAGGGCTGTCCAGATCGAGCGCCGGCGGCAGGTTGTGGTGGGCCGCCAGCGTAAATTGCGGACCCCACCACTTATCCTTCGCCTGCGGATCGTGCAGGAACACCCATCCCGTTTCCAATCCCATCAGGGCAACCAGACAGGCAAGCGACCGCTCCAGAGCCGCGCGCAAATCCGCGGTCTGATTCAGCGTGACCGCAATCTCCTTCAGTGTTTTCAGTTCCTCAATAACTGGCTGCTGATCGTCAGTGGTCATGGAAGGCGAAGTCAAATGTTAACCTAACGCGCCGTTGGACCTGTCGCCCAGGGGCACATAACGCCCGACGGTGCGGTTCTCGGGGCGAAGATAGCGCTCTCTGACACGCTCCACGTCGTCCAGCGTCACAGCGCTCAATGCCTCAAGCGTGTTCTCAAACCAATGGAAGTCGCCGGCGACGATCTCCGACATGCCGATCATTTGTCCCTGTCCCGTCACACTCTCGCCAGCCAATACAAACTGAGCCTTGGCCCGCTTCAGCGCTTTGTCCAGCTCTGTCTGGGTAATCGGTTCGCCGGCAAGCTGCGCCACGCTCTCTACCAACGCGTCCTCAACTTCATCCAGAGAACGTCCGGGGCGCGCCACGGCGCTGATACGGTACAGATAGGGATCAATGGTTGGCGTCATCGCGCCGCTGGCTGAGGCCGCCAGGTTGGATGCAACCAGCGCCTTGTACAGGCGGGAGCTCTTGTTGGAGCCTGCCCCGGCAAAGAATCCAAGACTGCTGCCGCCGGCGAAGGCAGCGTTGAGCAGAACCAGCGGATAGAAGTCAGGGTCGGTTGCCGCCGGCGCGCGGTAGGCGTAGACCAGGTAAGCCGTGTCTCC
>DATHSI010000053.1:0-9364 GCA_035464315.1 Candidatus Sulfomarinibacteraceae bacterium | reverse complement strand
TGAACCTTCTCTGTCATTGGTTGCAGAGAATGATTCATTGAAGAGCACCAGGGAATGTGGCGTGACATGATCCGCGATTTCACTCATGCGGCTGAGCTCCTCGTCCAGCTTGCCGCTTTCCATCGTTGTATCTTCTTCTCGCCTGTAATGTGTGAACAGGCCATCGCAGAGATTGGCGCGAAATGACTCTGCGGGGACAAACATGCCGCATTGCATCATCAATTGGGAGAGCCCAATGCTGCGGAGAAATGTCGATTTGCCACCCTGATTTGCGCCGGTGATGACGACGAGATCTTTGTCGTCTCCTTCCAAATCGTTGCCGACCACCTTCTTCTTCATGGTTAAGGCCAGAGTGGCGTCGTATAGCTCCGTGAATGTGTGTTTGTGTTTCTGGCAGGGCTGGGGTACGGGGAAGGTAAGCGGTTCTCCTAACTGGGACAGTTCCCGGTGTAAGTTGAGGCAGCCTATATAAAAGGCCAGTTCATTGCGCAACATGATGAAGAAACTGAGAATGTGGTCGGTTGCCTGGGCCAGGGCGTTGGCTACAAGGTGCAGGCCTTTGTCTCTGAGTTCCGACAGGGCTCTGGCGCCGGCGTCATCGCGGTCGGCGATGCGAAACGTATAGGATGGTTTGCCATCGCCAAAAATCCGCGCCAGCAAACCCGGATTGGTATCGTGTGGCTTGCGCAACACATAATTGACGCCTTTATTGCCTTTTCCTAATTGGGCGCTGATTAATACCCCTGGCCGAAACCTGAGCATATCTAAATGGCGTTCGATGGTAGCAAAATAGTCGTCGTCGAGTTCGTTGTGCACCATGGCGAAGAGCCTCATAAAGCCTTCGGAATCGAATTGCATGGCGTGCTGGTCGGCAACCTTTCTTACTCGCTTGAGTATGCCCACAAATATGTCCAGTACTTCACGAGAGCGGTTCAGCATCAGAGAAGGGGAGCGGCTGTAGAGCCCATAATAGGTCTTTTTCTCATTCTCGATTGCTTCCAGGGCCAGATCAAAGAGCTGGCGCACGACGGAAGGGTGCTTGAGGCAGTCCTTGAGAATATCCTGGCGATAGAGGATCGTCTCCAGGTCTGCTTCTGTGCCGGACAATAGAGCTGTTTTGGCCGCTTTGGCCAGAAACTCATCATCCTGGGCCATGGCGACAAACAGGGTTTCTAATTCCAGGTCCTGTGTAAGCGCCGCTTCATTCCAGGGCGGGTCTTGCTCCAGGTCGAAATCCCGATCGCGGTACATGAGGAAAGCTTTCATGAGTTGATGCGATCCTTAATATGTTCGTAGGTCAACCTGTGCTTTTGCGCAATAGTTATGGCGTAGGCCAATCCGTCCGCCGGCATGCGCACGATTTTGTAGGTGCGCAGGGCCGGATCCTCGGGCACAACTGTGCTCACCATGCTGATGGTTTTCTCGCTCATCGACGCCAGTTCGTCGATAAACGTGACGCATACGCACAGGGCGTCCAGTTCGATGATCCGGGCCATTATTTTTTTACCCAGAAAGGCAGCGTCCCGTGACGTGGTGGAGGTGAATATCTCGTTGATGATAATGATGCTATCAGGGGTGGCCTGATCCAGAATATCGTGAATGCGCACGAGGTCATCCTGCAGCTTGCCGCGAAGATCGGCGATATCTTCTTCTCTTTCAAAGTGGGTGAAGATGCGGTCGAAGAGAAAAAGATGCGCTTCACGACCGGGCACGGGGCAGCCCAGGCTGGCGAGATAATGTAACTGCCCGAACATGCGCGCAAACGTTGTTTTGCCGCCCTGGTTGGGGCCGGAGACGACAATAATGCGCTCATCACCCTCCAGGTGGAAGTCATTGGGCACGACGTCGGATTCTTCCTGGAGAAGTTTGTGGGCCAGGGCCAGGTCAAATCCTTCCTTGTTCTGAACTTCCTTGTCGCGCTCCGCGATCTGTGGGTAACAGAATTTCAGGCCCGCGCGCCGGAAGCTCTCCATGTGCTCCAGATAAGCGATGTAAAATTGCACTTCCCGGTCGAAGGTGGCGATTGTCTCATCAAGATAGCCGGCGTTTTCGCTGCAAAAAGTGTCCAGACGCTGAAAGATCTCTGGGAATAACCGGGCCACAAACTCCAGAATCTTGGCCTCAACGTGATTCATCTGCAGATGGGTGCGGAACTCCTGCCGGTAGTCTTTGGCGGCAGCTTCCTTGAATTTCTCGAACGTTGCCTCTACTTCTTTGCTATAGTCGGGCTCTCCCTCGTACTTAAGAACTCTGACGCCGTTTCGCTTAACGTACACATTGTACTGGACCGTGGAGAGGTCCCTTTTCAACGCTTCTGTTTGAGCCACAAGTGACGTGAAATGGTCGGAGGCGACGTAGTGGGTGAGATAATCGCGGAATTGGAGAAAACCGCGCGACTGTAGAGTGCTGTCTGTCAGAGCCTGCGCCAGCGTGCTGACGGCCTCGCAGTAAATATCGACTGCGTCCAGAAACCAGCCCTGCCCCTGCTGTTCGTAGTAGAGGTCATCTGCCTGCGCGAGATGCTCGCGCATTTCTTGTAATTTGCCGGTGAATGAATTGATGTGTTGGAGGAACGTCGGGTTTTCCAGATCGTGCATGATTTGATGACGATATTCGATTGCGTCTGCCTCGTGCAGGACGCTATAAAAGAATGGTTTCAGGTCATACTCCTCTTTGCGGGCTGTGATGGCGTCGACAACCTGATCAAGATTCAAGTCGCGGAAGAAGGCCGGCGCCTGGGTCGGTTCGCGTTCCGGCCGGTCTGCACTACGTTTGAACAGGATACTGTGGAAAGCCATGAAATATATACTCTTGTCTGCAGCCGAATTCTGGTATCAAAAAAGGCCTCTACTCACTGGCGGAGCGTATTGTGAACGCTCAACAGTGGAGTAGAGGCCATCAGTCTTTCTATCAGACAGTTTGGCGAGCCTCATCGCCGGCCCAAAGGCATTACGCCTGGGCAAACTCTGACCTGATTTTACCTTTAAATGGAATGGATTGGCAAATGACACTCATAAGCAGCTATTGGAAGCGAGCTCAACTTGTTGTTTCAGATCCCAAGGATCAAGTTGGCCAACCCAAAGTAGATGGTCAGGCCGGTGGCGTCGACAATTGTTGTGATCAGGGGCGCGCTGACGACGGTGAGATCGATGTTGAAACGCTCGGCAAGGATGGGGACGATGGCGGCGATGAGGTTGGACCAGACGACGACCACAGCCAGGGTCAGGGCCACGATGAGGGCGATACCGGATCCCGCCTGCCAGGTGAGGGCACGCAAGAAACCGCTGGATCCTGAGAAAAGGTCATTTGTTGCGGTTAATGGTGTAAAAACGGCTGGAATTTGGTTATCATATGCATAATGGCCAACTTCCAGTGGCGGACAGATGATGAAGAGCTGACGGATCCGCAGGATCTGTCGCCGGGCGGCGGGCCGGATCGGCGGCGGGTGGTGTACGTGCTGCTCTTTGTGATTGTCCTGGCGGCGGGTGGGTATGGCCTATACCGTAGCTATCGTGGGGTGGAGGAGCACCTGGCGGAGACGACGGAACGGGTGGAGGCTGAGGTGCGCGCCAGCCACAACGTGGTGCAGAGCGCGGCGAACCGGGCAGACTCGGAGCTGTTTGTGCGTTTCCTCTCGGGGGCCGATGCGCGTTGGTCGGCGACGCAGGAGCAGCTGGTGGCGGGGGAGGCGTGGCTGCACCGGCCGGGTCTGGGGTTGGAGTGGCAACCGGCGCAGCGTGCAACGGAGCCGGGGACGGCGATTACGGTTTCGCTCTCCAGCGATCTGACGGAGGCCATCCTGCAGAGCCGCGAAACGTACCGGCTGGCGTTGCCCGGCGGCGAGGGCCGGGCGGAGCGCGTGGAATTGGAGCAGACGGCCGTTTACCGGCTGGGCCCGGACCGCTGGCTGTACGCGCCGCCGGAGGCTGAATTCTGGGGAGAGACGCGGGAGCTGTCACTTTCACGCCTGGAGCTTATTTATCCGGCGCGCGATGAGGGGCTGGTCACACGGCTGGCGGCGGATTTGAACGGATTGGTGGCGCAGGTGTGTGATGGGGCAGGCGGCGAGTGTCCTGACGATTTTCGCCTGCAGGTGCAGTTTGGCAGGGATCCGGCGCTGTTGTTGCCGGAAGCGGCGCGCATCCTCCCCACGTGGGCGGAGCGGCTGCCGGGTCTGCCGGCGCCCACGCTGGTGGGTCTGCCCGTAGACGAGGCGGGCTATCAGGCGTTGTACGCGGTATACGCGCGGCAGGTGGCGTCGAGCGCGTTGGTCACCCTCTCTGGATGGCAATGTTGCGTGCAGGGGCTATTTGTGCAGGCGCTGCTGGATGTGGAGTTGCAGGCGCTGGGATTGGCTCCACTGACGCCGGAGGCGTCTGACGTCCGCCGGTTGGCGTCGCGGCAGCGGGTTGGCCTGCTGAGTGACTTTGGCCATCTGTGGTCGCGCTCTCCCGCGCTGGAGGGCACGGCACAGGAGCGGCGGGCGCTGGCTGCGGCGCAATCTGTTGTGGCCTTTTTGTTGGAACGCGAGCCGGATCAGGATGCCGCCGCGCTGTTGCACGCGCTGGCGGATGCGGATAGTTACGAGGCGTGGCTGGCGGACGTCACGGGGGTGACGTCGCCGGAGCTCTCGCTGAGCTGGCGCTCGTTTCTCTATGATGCTGCGCAGACCACGGAGGGCGGCGCGTCTGGCGCCGGCGAGGCGTCGTTGCTGGCGTTGTGCGTTGCGGGCGCCGGGGAGGACGGTGGCGGGGAAGAGGGCGTGCTGCTGGCGTTCGACGATGCCGATGAACCGGTGGTTGTGAGCGGCGTGGAGGGGTTGGCGGGCATGGAGCCAACGTCCAGGCTGTCGCCCTATGGCCCCGGCGGCGCACTGCTGGCGGCGCAAGGGGCGGCGGGCGAGCGCCTGAAACTGTTTTTGTGGCGGGCGGGGCAGGGGCAGCCGATCTGGGACAGTGGCGAAGGGCCTGACGCTGGCTATCAGTTTCAGTTTGTGGGCAGCAGCCCTGACGGTGCTTATATCGTCATCGAGGAAGTGGTTGCGGAGCGGCAGCTGAATATCTATCGTGTGGCGGAGATGGCCCGGTGCCTGGAAGGTAACTGCCGCTGGCGGCGCTCCATCTATCGACCTTTGTGGTCGCCGGACGATGCCTATGTGATCAATACGCGCAGCAACCTGCTGTTTCTGACGGGGTCGCGCTCGTTTGTGCAACCATACTGGTACCTGGATTACGGCAGCTCGCCGTTCTGGCTGGACGAGGATTCGTTCGGTTATGTGCAGCACACCCGTGAAGGGCAGTTTGCCAGCGTGGTATTGGGTGCGGTGGGCCATCGGGAGATTCAGACGGTGGTCGGCAGCAACCAGCTGCAGCCGTTGTTGCCGCCGGGCACGATCATGGCGGCGTCGGTGGAGCCGCTGGCGCACCCGCTGACAGGGGATATTTTCTTCCTGGCGGCGCCTGCTATCCGTTCGGGGACCCCCGCGCCGACGTATGTGTTTGCCATTTCGCGCGAGAATGAGGACGAGGGGTACAGGCAGACACTGCTATTTGCGGCTGATGACGTGGCTCCGGGCTCCCTCCTGGTATCGCCCTCCGGGCGCTGGCTGTCGGCGCAGACGGCTGAGGGGCTGGTGGTCTATGACGTGGTGCGGGATAGGAGCCGAGTGCTGGCGGAGGTTAGGCCTGAAGGCCCGACGGTGTGGGCGCGGGACGGATCGCGGCTGTTTGTGCCGGGCGCGGGCGGGTCGTGGTTGGTGGCGCCGGGAGACGATTATCGTAGCGCGCGGGTGGGGCACGAGGGGGTTTGTCGCGAGGCGGTGTGGGTTTCTGATTGACCGCCGGCTGTGGAAACGGCGTGACACGGAGGGGCACGGAGGACGGCCCGTGCCGGGCGAGGAGAACCACGGAGAAAAGCGGAACGGAGATGAAGGGAATGGAAGGAGTTGCGATCTCCCATCTCCGCTTCACAACAAAATCAGCCCGAGGCGGGTCGCGCGCACAACGGCCTCTGTGCGGCTCTGGGCGTCCAGTTTGCCCATGATGGCGGTGACGTGGAATTTGACGGTGTGCTCGCTGATCTGGAGTTGTTGGCCGATGGCGCGATTGGAGAGGCCTTCGGCCAGAAGTTGCAGGACTTCCTGCTCGCGCGGGGTGAGAGGTTCGGGAAGCGGGGCGTCGGTGGTGGAAAGTTCGGGGCGTATGGCGCCGGCGAGCGCCGGGTCGAGGACCAGTAGATCGCGGTCCAGGGCCAGCAGGGCAGTGATGAGGCGTTCTGCGTCGCTGTCCCGCAGGAGCAGGCCACGGGCGCCGGCGCCCCAGGCTTCCGCGGCAAGGGTTTCATCGGGCAGCAGGGCCATGGTGGGCAACTCGACGTCGGCCAGGGTCACCGGGACTTCGTCGGCGTCCCAGCCGAAATCCCAGAGGAGAATGTCGGGGCGGTAGGCGTCGAGGTCGGTGAGCAGGGAGCGGTCGGCAGCCAATTGTCCGATGACGTGCACTTCGTCGAACTCGGCAAGGAAGCCGGCCAATGCGGCGCGCGCCAGAGGATCGCCGGCGACGATGAGCAGGCGGAGGGGTGCGCCGTGGGCGCCGGGCAGATCGGGCGGTGAGGGGTCTGAGCTCATTGCTTCCAATGTTATTCTGACGCTGCGCTTCCTATAATAAAGGTTGAGTGCGCCTCTCAGGGGTGAGTTTGTACTATTATAACTGCCCATTGTTACAAGCGCTTTGTACTGGTCGTGGAAATTGACTGTAGATTACCGAATGTACAAGGAGTATTCAATGGACAAGCAAACGTTAATTGACAACCTGAATGAGGATCTGGCGGGCGAGTTGAGCGCTATTATCCAATATGTTACCTACGCGGCGAAGGCGACCGGCCCTTACCGTCCGCAACTTTCTGAGTTCTTCCTGGCGGAAGTGACCGACGAACAGGGCCACGCGCAATATCTGGCGAACAAGATCGTGGCCCTGGGCGGCGAGCCGACCACGGAACCGCGGCCCGTCGCCGCTGCTGAGAGCAACCACGATATGCTGGAGGCGGTGCTGGAGGCGGAAAAACGGGCGGTTGCCGACTACACGCGCCGGGCTGAGGAAGCCGAGGAATTTGGCGATAAGGGTCTGGCGGTGCAGTTGGAAGACTTCGTTCGCGATGAGAGCACCCATGCTGAGGAGACGGAGCGGATTTTGAAGAACTGGCCGCTGTAATTGCAATAATTGCTGCGAGCAGTAATCACTCCCGGAAGAGCACGCGTTCCTCCGGGAGTTTTTGTTTTCTGGCGTGGGAGCCCGTGAATAGGGGGGTTATCGCTGCGAACGTAGGAAAAGACCCCATAGCGCGGGGGCGGAGAGGTAGCTATGATGAAGTAAGATAGCGATCTTAGCGGACGAGGCGCAGCAAAAGAATGTAAGCTCGGACGTGTATGTAGACCCCTAGTAGTGGAAGTGTTCTATGGAGAATATAAATTATGTACCGGCCGAGGCCCCGCAGATGAGGCAGGAAAACGAGATCCGGATCCGCGTGGTGATCGTTGACGATCATGAGCTAATGCGTCACATCATTCAGAAAATACTCAGCCGGGATGACGATATCGAAATCGTAGGTACAGCCAAAGATGGCATTGAGGCCCTACGACTGATTAGCGAGGCCGGCGCCGATGTGGTGTTGATGGATCTGGCAATGCCCGAGATGGATGGCGTAGAAGTGTTGAAAAAGCTTCAGGCACAGGCTAGCGAAGCGGCGGTGATTATCGTTTCGGTACACGCGCAGGTACAGGCGGTGTTGCGCGCGTTGGACGAGGGCGCGCGCGGGTATGTGGTGAAGAAGGCGATGACTGAGGAACTGGTGCCTGCGGTGCACGCTGTTTCGGAAGGCAAAACGTTTGTCAGCCAATCGCTGCGACCGCTTGAGAATAACCGGCGCGCCTGAGGCGCGCGTTTTTAATCTGGTCGAAGCAGGTTAACGAGGAGGTAATTGTGGAACTATTAACATGGGCAATCATTGCATTGGTCATCGCACTTATCGCAGGCGCTCTGGGGTTCAGCGGCGTGGCCCGCGGCGCGGCCACGGTGTCCAAGGTATTGTTTGGCATCTTCCTGGTCATCGCCGCTGTGATTTTCTTGATGGTCCTTTTGGGCGTGGAGCTATTTACGATGGCGCCCGCCGGCCTCATCGCCTGAGTCTGCCGGCGCGAGCAGAGTAAATTGAGCGAGCAGCGTGCGCCGCATCAGGCGCACGCTGCGATTTTCTCTTGGGCGGCAACGGCCTATTGCTTAAAGTTCACCGGCAGCCACTGGGCGGGTTCAATGAAAGGGGGCTCGACGTCGACGAGGATACCGGCCTCGGGCTGGTTGCTGAATGGCTCGACGTTTCCAACTTCATCCACGCCCCGCGCTTCAAACTCAAAGAGCCCGTCGCGCATGGCGCTGAAGGTGGCGCTGGTCGCCAGCGTTTGCTGCTGCCAGGGCAACCACTGTCCACCATTGAAGCGGTATTGTACGTCGTAGTAGGCAATGCCCGACCCTTCATCTTCGCCGCTCCAACTGACGGTGAAGCTGGCCTCATTGGTAAGCACGGGCAAGGAATTGACCGTGACGTTTGGCGGCGCGGTATCCACGGTTGTGGAGGCTTCGGCAGCGCCGAACGGCTCGGCCACGCCGCCCTCCTGCACGCCGCGGGCGCGGAATTCATAGAGGCGGCCGTCTTCGCCGACGAAATCGGCGCTGGTTGTGCCGGCGGGGATCTCGCTGAGCCAGGGGATCCACTCGTCGCCATCCACGCGATACTGCAGGTCGTAGTGCGAGAGTCCCTCGTCGGGGCCGTGGTTGGTCCAGGAGACGGTGAAGGTGCGCCGCGAATACAGTGGTAGCTCGTCGACGCGTACGTCGGGTACGTCGGTGCCGTAGGTGACGATCAGCCGCGGATAGAACTCCGTTTCTGTTTCGCGGGCATAGAAAGCGCGTTCTCTAGGTTGCGCCTGCTGTTCGTCTCCTTCCAACTGCAGGCCGTTGTTTTCCAGGCTTCCCTCGTACCAGGATCGGACCAGATCGGTGACGTCCCAGCTGTAGGTCGTTATCGCTGAGCCGACGTCGGTGGTGTCCCAGATGTCGCCCCGTATAGGCTCGGTGTTCCAGGTGACGGTCTGTTCGGTCCAGGACGACTGCAAATCGCGCACGACGATGGGCATCGGGCCGGAGTCGGGTGGATTGACGTAGTTGAGATCGAGGCGCAGGCTGGCGTTGCTGATGCCCACGCCGTCGGGGATCTCGCCGCCGATGTCGAACCAGAGCAGGCTGCGCTGGGCGCCGTAGGTGGCGTTAAAGCCCACGAAAAGGGCGTCGTCGCCGTAGTTGGAGTCGGGAAA
>DATHSI010000052.1:0-2873 GCA_035464315.1 Candidatus Sulfomarinibacteraceae bacterium | reverse complement strand
TGCAGGCAGTGGGAAACGGCCGTTGTTCCCCAGAAGAGTTTGAGGCCGCGTTCAAAGCATGTGACCGGAACCGGTCGGGCGCAGCAGCGCCAGCGCATGGCCTTTACCTGGTATCTGTGACTTACGGAGAAATGCAGGATGAAAACATATGTAACCAAACCGGCTGAGGTAGAAAGAAGCTGGTACGTGGTAGACGCCGAGGGGCAAACCCTGGGGCGTTTGGCCTCGCAAGTGGCCGCTGTGCTGCGCGGCAAGCATAAACCGATTTATAGCCCGTCGGTAGACGCAGGCGATTTCGTGATCATTGTCAATGCGGAAAAAATTCGCGTGACTGGACGACGGATGGACCAAAAGATGTACTATCGCCACTCCGGCTACCCCGGTGGGTTGCGCGAGATCAATCTTTCGGACCAATTGAAGCGTTTCCCGACTCGGCCGGTGGAATTGGCGGTGAAAGGGATGCTGCCCAAAAATAAATTGGGTCGCCAGATGTTCAAGAAGTTGAAAGTATATGTGGGACCGGAACATCCGCATGAGGCGCAGCAGCCCGTCCCGATGGAGTTTTAGGAGAGTTCTATGACTGATAGACAATACTACGAAGGTATTGGCCGCCGTAAGCGCGCCTCGGCGCGGGTGCGCATTTATCCCGGTTCGGACAGTACCGGTCACTTTATGGTCAACGACAAAGATGTGCAGGAATACTTTCCTCGCTTTGGCGACCATATCATTCTCACCGGGCCATTGGCTGACACTGACCTGATGGGCAAGATGGATGTTAGTGTCTTGATCGAAGGTGGCGGTATCACCGGACAGACGAGCGCGGTCCGCCTGGGGCTGGCGCGCGCGCTGGTGAAATATGACGAGAATCTGCGTTCGGTGTTGCGCGCTGGTGGTCACCTGACACGCGACGGCCGGATCAAGGAACGCAAGAAGCCAGGTCTGAAGCGGGCGCGTAAGGCTCCGACCTACACCAAGCGTTAAGGTGGCCGGTTGCAAGTGGCAAGTGGCAGGTTACGTAGGCGGTTGCCTGAGAATATGTAACTTGTGACCTGCAACCGTGACGCATTTTTGGAAACAGTGGCATAAATAAAAAATGGGCGAGTTTTATACTCGCCTTTTTGCTTTGGGGTTTTTTAGATGAGTATCACGGTAGTAGGGCTTGGGCCGGGCGACGGCCGTTTTCTGACCCGTGAGGCGTGGCAAATCTTAACCGAAGCGGGGACAGTCTACCTGCGCACGAAACGCCATCCGGCCGTCGCCGACTTGCCGGGTAACGTGACCTTGATCAGCTTCGACGCGGTCTATGAGACAGCCGATACCTTTGAGAGCGTCTACGCCCACATCGTCGCCGAACTGCTGCGCCTGACCGAAACCGGGCCGGTTGTCTATGCCGTGCCGGGCCATCCCCATGTGGGCGAGGCGACGGTGACGGCGTTAGAAGCGGCGGCGCAGCAGGCGGGCGTGCCGGTGCGGATTGTGCCTGGCCTGAGTTTTGTGGAGCCGACGTTAACGGCCGTTGGCGCCGACGCTCTCGACGGCCTGCAACTCTTTGACGCCGTTGAACTGCTCGCCTTCCATTACCCACCCCTCAACCCCGATGTGCCGCTGCTGCTGGGGCAGGTGTACAGCCGTCTGGTCGCTGGGGATTTGAAGCTGGTGTTAACGGCCGTTTACCCCGAAGAACACCCAGTCCACCTGATCCACGCCGCCGGCATGGCCGGGCAAAGCGTGGAAAGCCTGCCCCTCTACGCCATTGATCGCAGCGAACAAATCAGCCACCTGACCAGCCTCTACGTGCCACCGCTGCCCTACAAGGCAACCCTGGCCGCCCTGGCCGAGACGGTCGCCATCCTGCGCAGCCCGGATGGCTGCCCCTGGGACCGGGAGCAAACGCCGCAGAGTATGCGGGCTGGTTTCCTGGAAGAGACGGCCGAACTGCTCGATGCCCTCGACGCCGACGACCCGGACAGCTTGCGCGAAGAGATGGGCGACGTTCTCTACCATTTGGTCATGCAGACGCAGATGGCCAATGAGGAGGAATTATTCCGCCTGACGGACGTCATCGCTGGCATTGACGCCAAATTGAAACGGCGCCATCCCCACGTCTGGGGCGATTGGGAGGTGGCCGACACGGCCGAAGTGCTGCGCAACTGGGAGCAAATTAAGCGGGAGGAGAAGGGAGAACCGCCCGCCTCGCTGCTGGCTACCATTCCTCAGGCGCTGCCGGCTCTGGCCCGCTCGCAAAAAATTCAGAGTAAGGTGGCAAAAGTAGGCTTTGATTGGCCCAATGTGGCCGGGGTCTACGAGAAAATTCAAGAGGAATTGGCTGAATTGCAGGCGGCGGGCACGCCGGCCGAGCGGCAGGCGGAATTGGGCGACCTGCTTTTTGTGATTGTGAACCTGGCCCGTTGGCTAGACGTGGATGCGGAGAGCGCGTTGCGCGTGGCAAACGGCCGTTTTTCCCACCGTTTTGCCCGTCTGGAAGAGATCATCGCCGACCGGAGTCTTGACTGGCGTGAATTGAACCTGGAGGCGCTGGATGGCCTTTGGCAAGAGGTGAAAGCGGAGCTTGCCGGAGAGACGGGATGAACCTGAGCAGTACAGGAACTTGCCAAAGTAACTGAGCTTGGTTAAAGTAGGCAGTATAGATCGTCTGAAGGAGTTGCGGTGCAGATTCTCTTTTCGCTCGTGATCCCCTTGTTGGGGGCCGTTGGTTTGTTGGCCGCCTTGTACTTTGTATTGCGGGCCTTCTCTTCACGCTCCAGAGTAGACAAAGCGGCTTATCGCTACGGTCAGCTTGAAACGCGCCAATCCATGCAGATTGATTTTGGCCGGGCGATTGTCGCTCTGTTCGTCGGGCTGATCTTTCTGGC
>DATHSI010000051.1:0-4953 GCA_035464315.1 Candidatus Sulfomarinibacteraceae bacterium | reverse complement strand
CCCACCTCAGCGGCTGGGACGTGATCTACACGCCCGCAGCCGTCGTCTACCACAAGCTAAAGGCCACGGGCGGCAACGTCACCGGCAGTTACTATGACGGGCGCAACTTTCTGTACGTCATCTGTAAAAACTACCCCGCCTCGCTGCTGCGCCGCTTCTGGCCCGCCATCCTGCGCGCCCAGTTGCGCATTACGTGGGACGCCCTGCGCGCCTGGCGCGGGGCCGCCGCGCGCGCCCGTCTGCGCGGGCAGCTCGCCGGCCTCCTGGGCCTCCCCCGTATGTGGCGCAAACGACGCCGCCTGCTGCCTGCCCGACGCATTACCGACGCTTCCCTGATGGCCCGCTTAACAACGGTTGACGAGACTCCGGCGCAAAGGTAAGATTGCCCGTCTGGCAGACGCTCGATACTGGGCAGCCAGAGACGGGAATCTCATGAATGAAAAAACCCCCTTGCTCAGCATAATTGTCCCTGCTTACAACGAAGGGCAGCGGCTGCCGACAACGCTGCCGCAAATTGCCGAGTTTGTCCTCGCCCAACCGTACCAGGCCGAGGTTCTGGTGGTCAATAACAACAGCAGCGACAATACGCGGGCCATTGCCCTGGAGTTTGCCGAGGAGTTCCCCTTTATCCAGGTCCTTGACGAACCAACACAGGGCAAAGGGGCCGCCGTGCGCACGGGGATGCGCGCCGCCTGCGGCGACTATCTATTCATGGCCGACGCCGACCTCTCCATGCCCATCGAGGAAGTGAACAAGTTTCTGCCCCCGGCCCTTAACGGCTATGACGTGGCCATCGGCAGCCGCGAAGTGGACGGCTCTGTGCGTTACAACGAGCCGGAGTACCGTCACTTGATGGGCCGCGTCTTCAACTTCATCGTGCGCCTGCTCGCCGTGCCCGGCTTCCACGACACACAGGCCGGGTTCAAGTGCTTCCGGCGGCCGGTCGCGATGGATCTTCTCGCCAGCCAATCAATCAACGGCTGGGCCTTTGACGTGGAGCTGTTGTACATTGCCTTGCAACGCCACTACCGCGTGGTAGAAGTGCCCATCCACTGGCATTATCGCCAGAACAGCCGCATCAGCCCGGTCAAGGACGCCATCGACATGGTGCGCGAGGTATTGCGCATCCGCATCAACGGCTGGCGGGGACGCTACGACACCAACTCCCAGGTGCAGATCGCCGAACACTCCTGAGACCATGCCCACCATCGAGCTGGAACAAGAGGCGCGTTCTGAGCTAAAGGTGCAATATGTGGCCGGCCTGGACGAAGCCGGGCGCGGCGCAGTCGCCGGGCCCGTGGTTGCCGCCGCCGTGATTCTGCCCCTGGACGCGCCGGAGCGCCTGGAGCCGCTTTACGCCGTCAACGACTCCAAGCAACTGACGTTCCGACAACGCGAAGCGCTGTACGATCTCATCGTGGAATACGCGCTGGCCTACGGCGTCGGCAGCACGCCGGCCCACGACATCGACCGCCTGGGCATCATCCCCGCCAACGCCCGCGCCATGCAACAGGCGCTGTCCCAGCTGCAGCCGGCGGGCGAGTTTCTGCTCATCGACGGGCGCATGAAATTGCCCACCGTGCCCCTGCCCCAACGCTCCGTGGTGCGCGGCGACAGCCTCAGCCTGAGCATCGCCGCCGCCTCTATCCTGGCCAAAGTCAGCCGCGACCGGCACATGATCGCTCTCTCCGAACAACACCCCCAATACGGCTTCGCCCGCCACAAGGGCTATTGCACGCGGCAACACGTTGCAGCCATCGACGAATACGGCCCCTGCGACGTGCACCGCCACTCCTTCGCGCCGATCAGGCGCCCGCTATTGTAACGAATGTGACACGGTATCTCCGTGCAACGTCAATTACACCTCCAACAGCAAGTTGCCAGACCCATCCACCCGCGCCGCCCAATCCGGCGGAACCACCGTCGTCGTATCATACTGGAACACAATCGCCGGCCCTTCGAAATATTGTCCCGGCTGCAGCCGCTCGCGCTCGTACAGCGCCGCGCGCTGCGGCCCGTCCGCAAACCACACCGCCTTGTGGCCCGCGAGCCCGTCCCGCGCCCGGCGTCGCCGCGCAGTCTGGCGCGGCATCTCCAGCGCCGCACCCGGCGTCGTGGCCACCAGCCGCACGTTGACCACCTCCACCGGCGCTTCCCGCCGCGCGTAGCCATACCGCTTCTGATGCGCCTCGTGGAAGCGCTGGGCCAGCGCCTGAGCCGGCAGCTGCGGCTCGAAGGCCACTTCCAGCTCGTGTGACTGCCCCTCATAACGCATATCCAGCGCATAGTGCAGCGTGACCTGTTCAGTCCCGTATCCCTCACCGCCCATTTCCTCGCGGGCGCGAGCCTCCAGCGGCGCGTAGGCCGCGCGCAGCCGCGCCGCATCTGTTTCCGCTAGCCGGCGCATCACCGTTCGCGAGTAATCCCGCGTGGGCGCGGCGACGATCATGCCCAGCGCCGACAGCACGCCGGGCGTGGCGGGGACCAGCACGCGCGGAATCTGCATGCTGCGCGCCAGCTCGCAGGCGTGCAACGGTCCCGCGCCGCCGTAAGCTACCAGCGTGAAATCGCGGGGATCGTGGCCCCGCTCCACCGAAATGCGGCGCATCGCTCGCTCCATCGTAGCGTTGGCCACGCGCACGACGTCGAGCGCCGCCGCCTCCGCCGACTCCGCGCCCATGACCTGCGCCAGCGCCGCCAGCGCGCGCGCCGCCGCCTCTCTGTGCAGCGGCATGGCTCCGCCCAGGAAATGATGCTCGTCCAGACGACCCAACACAAGATTAGCGTCCGTCGTCGTCACGTAGAGACCGCCCTCCAACCGGGTGCGCGCCGGGAGGGCAGCTTTTTCCTTGCGCCCATCCTGCTGCCCCAACCCGTAGCAAATAGGGCCGGGATCGGCTCCCGCGCTTTGCGGGCCCACGTGCAGCGCGCCGCCGGGATCCACGTAGGCCAGGCTGCCGCCGCCGGCGCCCACCGTGTGGATGTCGATCATGGGCAGGCGCAACGGACTGCCTGCGATTTCCCCCTCCGACGTGGTAGGCACGCGCCCGGGGCACAGGGCCACGTCGGTGCTGGTGCCGCCCATATCAAACGTGATCACATCTTCAAAGCCGGCGCGTCGCGCCACGTAATGTGCGCCCACCACGCCGCCGGCGGGGCCGGAGAGCACCGTGCGCGCCGCCTCCTGCGCCGCCACCCCGGCGCTGATCACGCCCCCGTTGCTCTGCATGATAGTCAGCGAGCGCGGCGCAACCCCCGCCTCCAGCCGCGCCAGGTAGCGGGCCATCAGCGGCGCCACGTAGGCGTTGACCACCGTCGTCGCCGTGCGCTCAAACTCGCGGTACTCGGGCAAAATCTGCGACGAGAGGGAAATGTGCAACGGCTCGCCCGGGTCGTCCTCCTGCTCCCGCCGCTGCCGGTCCGCAGCAAGCAACCACTCGCCAATGGCCTGCTCGTGCTCCGGTCGCAGGAAGGAAAAAAGCAAGCACACGGCAACGGACCGCACCTCCTGTGCCTGCAACTGCTCCCAGATCGGCTCCAGTTCGCTGCAATCGAGGGCCTGCAGCACCTCGCCCTGCGCCGTCACCCGCTCCTGCACCTCGAAGCGCAACCCGCGCGGCGCCAGCGGCAGCGGCTTTTGCGGTACAAGGGCGTACAGGTCGGGCCGGTTCTGGCGGCCGATGGCCAGCACGTCGGCGAACCCCGCCGTGGTGATCAGCGCTGTGCGCGCCCCGCGCCGCTCCAACAGGGCGTTGGTCGCCACGGTGCTGCCGTGGGTCAGGGCTGCCTCCGCCGGGATCTGCAGAGCGGCGATGCCCTGCAGCACGGCCTGGGCCGGATCGGCCGGCGTGCTCAACTGCTTGTGCACGCGCAGGCGGCCATTTTCCAGCCACACGAAATCGGTGAACGTCCCGCCCGTATCTACGCCGGTACCGGGTCGTTGGGCCATGGTCAGCGCCGCAACAGCTTCAGCAGGGCCACGGTGTTCAGCAGCGATTTCTCTAATAGCGAGTCTCGCCGCAGAAACTCCTGGTCTTTGCTGCCATCCTCGCTACGCTCTGAGCAGTGGGCATTGCCGCCGGACGGCCCCAGCGCGTCCAGCGAGGGCACGACGTCCCAGAAGAAGTTACCGTCGCTGAGCCCGCCCCGTTCCTCGGGCACCACCTCCAGCCCCAGCTCGGCCCCTGCCTCCTGCCAGATGGCAAAGAGGTTGTCGGTGGCTTCGTTGCGTGGCCAGGGGTCTGTGCGGCGCATCACTTTCACGTTGACGCGACAGGCAAAGTCGCCGTTAGCGCTCTTCACCTTTGCTTCTTCTGGCAGGGCCAGCATGCGAGCCAGCCCGTCCTCGTAGGTCTCCATATCATAAGCCCGCATCTCCACGGACGCGGAAGCGAAGTGCGGCACGCGGTTTACGACGCTGCCGCCGGCTACGGTGCCCACGTTGAACGTCAGCTCCCGCTCGTAATCGGTGAAGCCGGCGATCCGTTGCACCAGTTCCGCCATCTGAACGATGGCGTTGGCCCCGTTCTCGTGGGCGCTACCGGCGTGCGCCGAGCGCCCTTCCACCTCCACGCGATAGGTGGCCATGCCCTTGCGGGCCGTAACGACGTGCGCGCGTTGCGAATCGATGTAGCCGGCCTCGAAGATGAAGCACCCCAGCGTATCCTGGCCCTGCAATCGCTCGATGCACAACTGGCCAAAGTCGCGGCCGTCCACTTCTTCCGCCGAATCCAGTAGCAGGACCCAGTGCGTGTCCTCGTAAAGATCCGGCGCCATCTGTTGCAGCGCGTCCAGAATCATGTACATGGTCACCGTGCCGCCCTTGATATCGATGGTCCCCGGCCCATAGATGCGCTCGCCCACCTCGCGCCAGCGGAAGTCATTCTGCTTTTCTTCGATGGGCGGAAAGACCGTGTCCAGGTGCGAGACGAAGCCGATCTTGCGTCGCCCGGT
>DATHSI010000050.1:0-19586 GCA_035464315.1 Candidatus Sulfomarinibacteraceae bacterium | reverse complement strand
CGCCCTTCTTCGTCGACATGGCGGACGCCCCCAGCCCGATCGTCCCGATCCGCGGGGCACGCGTCCTGGTCAAGGTCGGCGACTCGGTCACCACCGACCACATCAGCCCTGCCGGCTCCATCGCCAAGAACTCCCCGGCGGCGAGCTTCCTGATGGAGCGCGGCGTCGAGCCGCGCGACTTCAACAGCTACGGCGCCCGCCGCGGCAACGACCGGGTGATGACCCGGGGCACCTTCGCCAACATCCGCCTGCGCAACCAGATGGCGCCGGGCACCGAAGGGGGCTGGACCACCTACCTGCCGGACGACGAGGTCACAACCGTCTACGAGGCGGCGATGAAGTACCAGGAAGACAACACGCCGCTGCTGGTCATCGCCGGCAAGGATTACGGCATGGGCAGCTCCCGCGACTGGGCCGCCAAAGGCACGCTGTTGCTGGGCGTGAAGATGGTCATCGCCGACAGTTACGAGCGCATCCATCGCAGCAACCTGATCGGCATGGGCGTGCTGCCCTTGCAGTTCGAAAAAGGGGAAGACGCAGAAACGCTGGGGCTGGACGGCAGCGAGGTCTACAGCACGCTAAACCTGGATGACGACCTCCAACCGGGTCAGACCATCCGGGTCAGGGCCGTGCGCGAGGACGGCAGCGAGATCACGTTCAATACCATCTGCCGCTGCGACACGCCGGTGGAGGTGGAGTACTATCGCAACGGCGGCATCCTACACACGGTGCTGCTGAACATGCTCAAAGAAGAGTAGGCTCCCCACCCTCCCGGAGGCCAGCTTAGCGTCCAGCGCAAAGCCAACCTCCGGGAGGGTTTTTTTTATTCCTCCGGCGGCGGCACGCGCTCCATCTCGAATAAATCGGTGACGCGCGTGTAACCGGGCCCCGCCAGGCGACCGATGGGCTTGAGCACGTCCAGGCGCACGTAGCCGTCCACGTACACGTCGTCGCGGATGTGGATGCACTGCACCTCACCAAAGACGGCGGCCCCGCTGCCCGGACCGCCATCTCCCACGCGAACCACCTGTTGCAAGACACATTCATATGACACGGGCGCTTCGGCCACCCGCGGCGCGCCAATCGTTTCACTGGGCGCCGGCCTCAGCCCCGCCCACTCAAACTCTGACTGCCCGTAGGGCAGCACCGTGGCCGTGAGGTTCATGGCCTCCGCCGTCTCCTCGTTGGTGATGTTGATCACAAACTCGCCCGTCGCTTCCACGTTGCGCAACGTGTCCTTGGCGCGCCCCGTGCCCGGAATTTGCGGGCAGAAGACGAGGGTCAGGGGCGCCGTCGCCGCCACCGTGAAGTAGGAGAACGGCGCCACATTCGGCGCGCCCCCCGGCCCCGCGCTGCTGACCCAGGCAATGGGCCGCGGCTGCACTGTGCCGATGACGATTTTGTAACGGTCTTTCTTCGAAAGTTGGTCAGGTCGTAGAATCATGTGTGTCCTGTGATCGAGAATAGAGATTGGAGATCGGAGATTGGCGGCAAATATAATCTCTAATCTCCAATCTCCGGTCTCTAATTACTTTATATCCGTAATATGTTATCATATCCCCATACGGTTAACTTCCTATCCCGGGAGCCATTCGTCCGCGCCGGACGAGCGCTTCAAAGGAGACGTGCGAAATTGGTTAAGAGGATATATGTTGGAAACCTGCCCTACGACGTGACAGAAGATGACGTACGCGATCTGTTTGCAGAGTATGGCGATGTACAGTCGGTAACGATGATCAATGATCGCGATACCGGCAGGTTCCGTGGATTCAGTTTTGTGGAGATGGATGACGCGGAGGCCAGCGACGCCATCAGGGCGCTAGACGGCGCCGAAGTGGGTGGGCGGCCGATCAAGGTCAACGAGGCCCGACCACGCGAGGATCGGGGCGGCGGTCGCGACCGCCGTGGCGGTGGAGGCCGCTCGCGACGCTAGACCAGCGGCATAGCAGGCGCAAACGCCTCAGTCTGCCGGGTGCGCGTCGCCATGCCGTTCCGGCAGCCAGCTATAAATATACGCATCGTCCTCCAGATCCAGGGCGTAGGTCGTAAGCCGTAGCGGGCGGAAGGTGTCGATCATCACCGCCGTCTCCTCCGTGCGCTCCTTGCCGATGGATCCTTCATAGGTCCCTGGATGGGGGCCGTGGGGGATGCCATTAGGGTGCACCGTGATGGAGCTGCGCTCAATGCCCTTGCGCGACATGAAGTCGCCCTCCACGTAGTATAGCACCTCGTCGGAATCGACGTTGGAGTGGTTGTACGGCGCGGGGATACTCAGCGGATGGTAGTCGAACAGCCGCGGTACGAAGCTGCACAACACGAAGCCCGGCCCGTCGAAGGTCTGGTGCACCGGTGGCGGCTGGTGCACGCGGCCCGTGATCGGCTCGAAATCTTCGATGTTGAAGGCAAAGGGCCACAGGTGCCCGTCCCAGCCCACCACGTCCAACGGGTGATGGCCGTAGACGAAGCGCGTTACCAGTCCGCGCGCCTTGACGTGCACCTCGAACTCCCCTTCCTGGTCGTAGGTGATCAGCTCTTGCGGTGGCCTGATGTCCCGCTCGCAGTAGGGTGAATTCTCCAGGAACTGGCCATAGCGGTTAATGTACCGTTTGGGCGGCTCGATGTGCCCATAGGCCTCCACGACCAGCAAGCGCTGCGCCTCGTCCTCATCAGGCAGCAGGCGCCAGATGACGCCGGTGGGAATCACCAAATAGTCGCCCGGCCGGTAGGGCAAGAGGCCGTACTGGCTCTCCAGCACGCCCGTGCCCTCGTGCACAAAGAGGACCTCATCGCCGTGGGCGAACTTGTACCAGTAGTCCATGGGCTCCGTGGGCCGCACCACCGATATGACCACGTCGCTGTTGCCCATCAGCGGCACGCGCCCTTCCACCGCGTTGCCCCCGGCCTCAATATCGACGGTGCGGAAATGGCGGTGGCGCAGCGGGCTGCGCTCCTCGTAGGGAATCTCAACCACGCGCTCCTGCCCCACCTGCCTCACCCCCGTCGGGGGCCTCAGGTGATAGAGGATGGACTGAATACCGCTAAACCCGTGAATGCCCATCACTTCCTCATGATACAGAGACCCATCCTCCTGCCGAAACTGCGTGTGCCGTTTGTGCGGCAAATTGCCCAGTGTGTAATAGTAGGTCATGGTATCCTCCGGATGGAGATCGGAGATTGGTTGACTGGAGATTAGAGATTCGTCGCTCAGGCAGCGGGCCGCCAATCTCCAATCTCCGATCTCTACAAGTTTCCACGCAACGCCTGCTCCCTCTCAATCGCCTCGAACAGCGCCTTGAAATTGCCCTTGCCGAAGCCGCGCGATCCGTGGCGTTCGATGATTTCGTAGAAGAGCGTGGGGCGATCTTCCACGGGGCGGGTGAAGATCTGCAGCAGATAGCCTTCGTCATCGCGGTCGACGAGAATGCCCAGCTCCGCCAGTTTGTCCACCGGCTCATTGATCTGGCCCACACGATCCTCCAGCTCCTCGTAGTAGGTGTCGGGCACGCGCAAAAATTCGATGCCGTTGTCGCGCAGCCGGCTCACGGTGTCGATGATGTCCCCCGTGGAGAGTGCCAGGTGCTGCACGCCGGGGCCGTAGTAATAATCCAGATACTCCTGGATCTGAGACTTCTTTTTGCCCTCGGCGGGCTCGTTGATGGGGAACTTGACCTTGCCTGTGCCGTCCTGCATCACCTTGGACATCAGCGCCGAATATTCCGTGGAGATGTCGCGGTCGTCAAAGTGCAGCAACTGGCTGAAGCCCATCGTTTCGGCGAAAAAGTTGACCCAGCGGTTCATGGCGCCCAGCTCCACGTTGCCCACCATGTGGTCGATGTGCGCCAGACCCACGCCCTTGTGCCGCTGCCGCCCGTTGGCGCTGGCGCCGTCGCCTCCGGCCCCGTTGCGCACCTCATACCCGGGCGCGAAGGGGCCATTGTAATCGCCGCGGTCCACGAACTTAATCAGCGTATCGCCATAGGCGCGGATGGCCGAGTAACGCAGCACGCCGTACTGGTCCTCCTCCTGCGTGGGCGCGATGGCCCCCGTCGCGCCGCGGCTGGTCGACTCGCGATATGCGCCGGCGGCGTCCGGCACTTCCAGGGCGATGACGCCCACGCCGTCGCCGTGCAGGTGGTGGTGGCGCGCAACAGGATGGTCGGGCCCCAGCGGCGCGGTGAGCGCCAGCCGGATTTTACCCTGCTCCATCACGTACGAAGCGCGGTCCCGCGTCCCCGTCTCCAGCCCCTGATAGGCCGTGTGCAAAAAGCCAAAGCCGCGCTCATAAAAATACGCCGCCTGCCGCGCATTGCCCACGTACATCTCAACGTGATCAACGCCTTTGATGGGTAGGAAATCTTCAGACATAGACGCCTCCTGGATGGAGATTGGAGATTGGAAATTGGAGATCAGAGATTACGGACGGGCGAATTACCAGATCTCCAATTAACCAATCTCCAGTCAACCAATCTCCAATCAACCAATCTCCAATCAACCAATCCCTAATCTCTAATCAACCACTCTCCAATCACACGCCCCAACCTCGCAATCCCATCCTCAATCTGCGCCACGGTGGCGTTGGAGAAATTCAGGCGCAGGCAGTGGTTCGCCTGGCAGCCGGGGATGGCGAAGGCGTGGCCGGGGATGAAGGCCACCTCTTCCTCGGCGATGGTCCTTTCCAGCAGCGCCACGGTATCCACGCCGGGCGGGAGCGCGACCCAGACGAACATGCCGCCGGTGGGCTCCGTCCAGCGCGCCTCGGCGGGGAAATGCTGCGCCAGCGACGCCAGCATCGCTCGCCGGCGACGTCCATAGGCCTCGCGCAAGCGCGACAGGTGGCCCGGTAGATGACCCGCCTGCAGAAAAGCGGCAACCGCCCGCTGCGTCAGCGCCGAGCTCTCCAGGTCGCAAGCCTCCTTGGCTACCGTCAGCTGCGGGGCCAGCGCTTCCGGAGCCACGATCCAGCCCAGGCGCAGCGCGGGGGCCAGAATCTTGGAGAACGACCCCACGTAGAAGACCCACTCCTCATTCAGGGCGCGCAACGGCGGCGGCGTCTCACCGTCGCTCAAAAAACCGTAGGGATCATCTTCGATGATGGGCAGGCCGTAGCGCTGCGCCAGCCCAACAAGCCGCTCGCGGCGCTCCGCGCTCAGGCTCACCCCCAGCGGGTTGTGCGCCTCGGGAATGGCGTAGATGAAGGCCGGACGCGCGCCCGTCGTCAGCCATCGCTCAACCACGTCCACGTCCATGCCTTCCTGCAAGTCCGTGCTGACGGGCAGGATGCGCGGGCCGTGTGGGGCCAGCGCCTGTTGCATGCCCGTGTACACCACTTCCTCCAGCAACACCTCGCCATCCGGATTCAGCAACAAACGCGTCAGAACGTCCAACGCCTGCTGCGCGCCGGTGGTAATGAACACCTGCTGCAGCGTGCAGGAAACGCCGCGCTGCGCCATCAGCGCCACGATCTGCTCTTTTAACGGCTTGTAGGGCGGCCCATACTGCAAGGCGCGAGCATCGTCGTGCAGGACGCGGGCCATCGCCTCGGCATACGCCTCCTGGGGAAACAGCTCGAGCGCGGGCAGGCCGCCGGCGAAGGATAAGATGTCCGGCCGGGACACCACGTCAATCATCTGCCGCAGCACGGAGCGTTCCGCCTGCTCCGCCCACTGCGCCAGATGGTAGGGCCTTTGCTCGCGAATTGGGGCGTCATCGGTCAGTAACATGGCGGCGCTCCCTCACATACCGGTCACGGTTTTCCGTCGATGCACACGGGGACAGACGTTGTCGTCTTTATCTCGCTGAGCACCAGGCTGGTGCGTATCTTGTCCATGCCCGGAATGGGCGTCAGCGTCTCCATTAGAAACTGTTCCAGATGCTTGCGGTTGTACACAACCACCTTCAGCAGGTAGTCGTACTGGCCCGTGATGTGGTGGCACTCCAACACCTCCGGCAGCGTCTGCACCAGATCGCGAAAACGCTCGATGGCCTGCGGCTCGTGGCGCTGTAACGTAACCTGCACAAAGCAAAGCATGTCAAAGCCCAACGCCTCGCGGTTGACCAGCGTCACGTACCCTTCAATCACGCCGTTCTCTTCCAGCTTACGCAGGCGCTTCTGCAGGCCCGGCGGCGACAACTCCACCTGCCGCGCCAGCTCCGCATTGCTAATGCGCGCATTGCTCTGCAACTGCCGCAGCATCGTCCGATCGCGTTCGTCTAATTCTGAAGTCATCTTAACTGTATTGCTCCGGATAGTGTGGAATATAAACAAATTATAGAGAATTAGTTAATAAATATCAATAAAATGAGATTAGAGATTGGAGATTGGAGATTGAATTTGCCGCGGATGGACGCAGATGAACGCTGATAAAACAATCAAATAATTTGCGTTTATCAGCCCTGCGCGACAGCGCCATCTGCGGCCAATCCCCAATCTCCAGTCAACCAATCCCCATTGTTAATCCCCCCAAACTCAACTATGATTACGCACCATGCGCCGTTTTGCTCGCTTCATCACCCGCTGGCAGGGTTTGTTCCTGGCTCTGCTGTTGCCACTGGTCATAGTTGCGCCGCCGCTGCTGGCAGCCGCGCTGTTGCTGATCCCCCTGTTGTGGATGGCGCGCAAGGCAGCTACGGGTCGTTTTGTACCCGCCACGCCTTTCAACGTTTCACTGTTGCTCATGGTGCTCATGGTGCTGGTCAGCCTCTACGCCACCTTCGACATCGCCTTCAGCTTTGTGAAAGTGGGCGGCGTGGTCTACGGCGTGGCCCTGCTCTTTGCCGTGGCCGACGTCGCCAGCCGCTCGCGGCGCAATCTGTGGCTCGCCGTGGGCCTTTTCATGATGGGCGGGCTGGGCGCCGCCGGCGTCAGCGTGCTGGGCGCGCAATGGCCGCGCAAGCTACCCCTGATCGATCCCCTGGTGCAGCGCATGCCGCAGCGCCTGCTGTCGCTGCCGGGCAGCACGGAGGGCTTTAATCCCAACGAGGTAGCCGGGGTCTTGCTGTGGATCGCGCCTCTGGCCCTGGTGCTGGCAGCGGGGCTGTGGCTGGGATTGCGCCGCCTGAGGCGCGACGTGGCGGCGGGCCGGCTCGTCCTGATCCTGCTCTTCGTCACAGGCACGGCCCTCACCCTGAGCAGCCTGCTCCTCCTGACCCAGTCGCGCGGGGGGATTATCGGCTTTGCGTTGGCCCTGTTGCTGGTGATGCTGCTCGCCGCGGCCCGCGCCCCACGATTCGCCCTGCTGGCTCTGGCCTTGCTCCTGCTGGGGGGCGGGTTCCTGGCATTCGACGGTCGCCTCTCAGATCGAAGCTGGGCCGAGAATGGGCTGGGCGGTCTGGTCTTTGAGCAGAGCGGCATCTCCGGCGACAATATCGGCGACGCCCTGAACTCGCTGGAGGGCCGGCGCGAAATATGGAGCCGCGCCATCTATGGCATCCAGGATTTCCCCATCACGGGCATGGGCATGAACACCTTCCGCCGCGTGGTGCCCATCCTCTACCCCCTGTTCCTCATCGCCCCGGACCGCGACATCGCCCACGCGCACAACCACCTGCTGCAGGCAGCGCTGGATCTGGGCCTCCCCGGCCTCGTGGCCTACGTGGCCATCTGGCTTGGCGCGGGCGCCATGCTGTGGCAAAGCTGGCTGCGGGCTCCGACGCCCTGGTTACGGCTGCTTGCCGTGGGCTGCTTCGCCTCTCTCCTGGGGTACTTCATCTACGGGCTGGTAGACGCCGTGGCTCTCGGCGCGCGGCCCGGCTTCCTGTTCTGGTATCTGCTGGGTCTGGTCGCCGCCCTGTACCGGGTGGTGGCCAATTCCGCCGAGCGAGACGGTTTGCGCCGTGCGAGCCACCAGCAAAGCATACGCGCCAAAGGCCAAGTATCCTGAACCATACGCAACCAACCGCCAGTAAATAACCCGAAATTGGATGAGGGCGGCGGCGAGGGAGAGCAAGACGGGGAGGGCCAGCGCTAGCGTAATCTGATGGTAGATGCACTCATTCTTACCCCGCCACGTAACCCAAGCAATGAGCAAGGAGCCAGAGAGCGACAGCAGCGTAACGAGCCAAACGGCGGGCGAGCCCAGCCCTAGCTCCTCGAGGCGACTCGCTGTATGCAGCGGCGAGAAGTGCACAGGATCGGCAAGGTAAAAGGGAGCGGTCACCAACGTGAAGGTTGCCCCAAGGGCCAGCATGGAGGCCAACGCCTGATGGGGTGCAACGCTCCGCCACAGATAGGCTAACAGCGGGGGCACCAGCATCCAGAAGGTGGCGCGTGAGGAAAGACCAAGGCCCAGCAAGGCGGCAGCGACCAGACGCGAGACAAGAGAGTGATCCTTGCGCAGCAGCAACCAGGTGAAGACGAAAACGTAAATGCCATTTGACAGCAAATCGCTGCCGTTTGCAATCTCGTTCACACTGACCGGCGCAAAAAGCAGGATGGCAGCGGTGACAGTCAGAGCCACGCCCCAGTTGCGGGTGCTGCGCACAACTACCAGAAAGAAGATAACCAGCCAGAACAAATTCTGATAAGCGCTGGTTCCCAGCAACACGAAAGGCAGGCTCAAGAGGACAGCGCCGGGCAAAGGGCTGATCGGATTATCCAGGTACGTTCGCGTGGAGTATGGGTATTGACCCTGAACGAGGCGCGAGGCCGCCAGATTCAGCGCATCGTCGCGGTCGCTCCCACCACCCACGACGCCGGCGTCTGCCAGCGGATGGATCACCGAGAAAAACAGGAGCAGGAGGGAAAGGGCCAGCAAGGCGAGGAGCGCCACACGCCGTGGACTGAACTCGGCAAACGACGGCGACAGATAGCGTGTCCAGGTTAGAAAGAGGATAGGCGAGATAAGCGCGTAGGCCAGAATCGCCGGGTAGCCGCCCAGGCGCCCCACGAAGAAGAGCGACGGCAGTACGAATATCAGGAGAAACCAGCCGATCTCCCGCCCGTAGCGAGCGATCCCTCCGCTAGTTGAATCTGGCCAACAGCCCATACTTGGCCCAGATGGCAGTCCTGTAAAAGGGATCAATTTCGATAGCCCGCTCGTAGCAGTTCAGGGCGCGGTCATAGTCGCCCAGGTGTTCGTAGATACGGCCCAGGTTCATGTGGGGAAATTGCGGGGCGTCGTAACGCGGCGCTTCCGTGGCCTTCTCCAGCCAGGGAATTGCCTCCTCCCACTTCTCCTGCTCGATGAGATAAGCGCCGATGTCGTTATAAGGGTTGCCGAAGGTAGGATCGACTTCAATGGCCTTCTTACAGGCCTCAATCGCTTCCTCGTAGCGCTCCATCATGCTGTACGTCCAGCCCAGAAAGGTGTGCGCCTCCGCCGTGGGAAACGTCTCCAGCGAGCGTTTGTAGAGGATGATGGCGTCGGCAAATTCGCCGCGCATCTGGTGTTTGTAGGCCCGTTCTAGAAGGATCATCGCCTGCTGGCGCTGGATCTCGTCACTCATGCGCCTAGTGTATCATGCGCACTTAGCGTAGCAACACGGGTCAGGAAACAGCCCCTGACCTACAAAACACGGGTCAGGAAACAGCCCCTGACCTACAAAACACGGATCGGAGGCAGTCGCCTCCTGACCAAAATGGTCAGAAATTAAGGTCGCGGTACTTGCCCAGAAAGATACCGTAGACGCCATAAGCCATCAGCCCCAGGCCCACGAGGCCCAGCAGCCAGGCGCCGTAATATGGCTGGTCGGCCAACGCCGCCAGCGCCTGGCCCAGCCCTGCCGCTTCAGAAGGGTCGAAATGCCAGGCGGCGCGGAAAAGGAAGATGGCCACTACCAGATAGACGACGCCACGAGCCGTGTAGCCCAGCCGCCCGGCGAGCTCGCCGCTGATGGCCTGGCTGCCGGCAATATCCTCGCGAAACACCTCGCGAAAGTTGGCCGTGTACGCCTTATGGAAGGAATAGGCAGTGTATCCCAGGATCACCAGCGCCGCTGCGATGACGGCCCAGCGCCCCCACGGCTCAGCCAGCGCCCGCGCCGTCCAATCCTCCGGCGTCTCCCCTCGCGCCAGCAATCCCGTCAGCGCCAGGCGCAGGGCCGTCAGGCCCAGGCTGAAATGCACCACGCTACCGAACAGGTGCCCGCCGCGATTGACCCAGGCCACGAGGCCTCGTCTTGTGTCCTGCGACGGCGAGCGCAGCGCCATGAATACGTGTCCCAGCCCGTATCCCAACAGTCCCAGACCCACTATGATGAGCAACAGGGGGCCAATGGGCGTGGTCACGATGTAGAGCAACGCTTCGGCGCGCCCCACCCTGGCATCGCCGCCGGGCTGCAGCGCCGCGCGCAACGCCAGAATGCCCACAATGATGTAGGTGGCTCCGTTAACCGCGAACCCCACCCTCGTCAGCGGCGCAACCCAGCGTCGCGCTGCCGCTCTTACATCCAATTTTTGCAACGTGCTCAACCTCAGACCTCAGTTCCTTGTCGCTATTGTTGCAGGGCGCTGACCACGTTGACCAGATGCACCACCCGCTCGGCCAGCATGTGCACGATGAGCTGGTGCAAAGCCGAGGCCATGGCCGGATCTTGTTGGCGCATGCGTTGCAACGCCTGCTGTGACAGGCAGTATACCACGCAAGGGGTATCGGCAACGACCGCCGCCGTGCGCTCCATTCCCAGGAAAAAACCCAGTTCGCCCAACACGTGCCCGCCGGTCATCGTCTGCAGGCGCGCGGGCTGCCCCTCGCCCCGCTCCAGTTGCGCCGTGACCTGGCCGGAGTCGATCAGGTACAGGATGTCGGGCGCGTCGCCCTGCCGCATCAGATACTGCCCCTGCGCCACCTCCCGCCGTTCGAAGTAGCCCAGAAGGCGCTGGAGCACGTCCGGGTCCTCCAGGATGCGCAGCAGTTCCTGGAGCAGCGGGTCGCTCTGGGAAGCGGCCTCACTCTCATCGAGGGCCGCCAGCAACTGCTCCTCACACCATTACCGTTGCTTGGCGCGCATCATGGCGCGGCCCACCGTGGGCAGGCTGTCGGGGTTGCCGGGCAGCGGGTTATAGCCCAGCTCCTCGGTGAAATTGAGCGCCAGCCGTTCGGAATAGGCCAGCAAATCGATGACCAGGTTCTCAAATCGTTTCGGGAAAACAGCCAGGGGCCATCGTCGCCGGCAGAGCGGCAACACAGGCGCTAACACAACGTCCTCTTCCCAGACTGGTTTCACACACTACGTCAATTGTGCTTTAGTACTATAGGGGTTGGCAACTGGGATGTACACCTTGAGGCTTTGAGGAGAGCAAATTGAGCGCTAATCACCGGTCAGTTTGACCACCGTAACGCCCGCGCCGCCTTCTCCATCCTTGCCCTCTTCCCAACTACGCACGCGCGTGTGGCGGCTCAGCGCCTGGCGCACCGCTTCGCGCAGGCGGCCGGTGCCTTTGCCGTGGATGATGCGCACGTAGGGCAGCTCGGCCAGGAAGGCGGAATCGAGATAGCTGTCCAGTGAAGCCAAACCCTCCTCCACCCGCTGCCCGCGCAGATCCAGTTCCATACCCGGAGAGTGGGACACGTTTACGGACACCGTCGCTTGCGGTTCCTCTTCCTTTTCCTCGCGAGGCTCCAGCAATTCCAGGTCGGCGAGGCTGGCACGTGTGTGCAGGCGGCCCACAGCCACTTCAGCCTCTTTTTTGTCCAGGGAAAGGATTTCACCTTTCGTGTTCAGCGACTTGACGCGCACGACGTCGCCCACTTCCAGCGTCTCGCGCATGCGGCGCACCTTCCGCGGCGACGGCTGTGGCTCCGCGGGCGGTTGCTCTTCCAGATCCACCATGACCTCATCTACCTGCCTGCCCAGCCGTTTCAGCGCGCTGCGCGACGGGCCGCCCGCCTCCTGCGCCTCGCGCTGCAAGGCGCGCAATTCCCGGCGCACGCGCGTCAGCTCCTGGCGCACCTCGTCAATCTGTTCCTGGGCTTCCTGGCGCGCTTCGGCCAGCACCTCCTGGCGCTCCGTTTCAATGGTCTCCAGCCGCCGGCGCAGTTCGTCGCGCTCCTCCTCCACCTGCCGCAGCGCCAGCCGCGTCGCCGCCTCCTGCGAGGAGATGCGCTCGCGCATATCGTAAATCGAATCCAGGAGCGAGGACGCGCGCTCGCTCCCCGCGCCCAACATCTCCATGGCGTCGTCCAGGATCGTTTCGTCCAGCCCCAGGCGGCGGGCGATGGCCACGGCGTTAGAGCGCCCGGGCAGGCCAATGGTCATTTCGTAGGTGGGCGACAGCGTATCGATGTCAAAGAGCAGAGAGGCGTTGGTGGCCCCCGGCGTCTGGCTGGCGTATACCTTCAGTTCCGGATAGTGCGTGGCGACAAAGGTCGTCGCGCCCTTGTCGCGCAGGAAGTTGACAATGGCCTGGGCCAGCGCCGCGCCCTCGGCGGGGTCGGTGCCCGAGCCCAGCTCGTCCAGCAACACCAGAGACCGCTCGTCCACCTGCTCCAGAATGCGCGTGATGTTGGTGATATGCGATGAAAAGGTAGATAGGCTCTGTTCAATCGACTGCTCGTCGCCGATGTCGGCGAATACGTTCTCGAACACCGTCAGGCGCGCCTCGTTGGCCGGCACGTGCAGACCGGCCTGGGCCATAATCGCCATCAGGCCCATCGTCTTCAGGCTCACCGTCTTGCCCCCAGTGTTGGGCCCCGTAATCAGCACCAGAAAGATATCCTCGTGCAGCAAGAGGTCGATGGGCACCACGTTGTGCGGATCGAGCAACGGGTGGCGCGCGCCGCGTATCCAGACTGTCGAGCCGGGGTGATAATCGCGCTCCGGTTGGTCGCCGTCCCGAGCCTCATTCGCGTGTTTGCGCCCCCGGGGCCGTTTCTTGCGCCAGGACACGAACGTGGGCTCCACAGCCTCGGTCGCCAGCGCGTATTGCGCCCGGGCCAGGATCAGGTCCAGCTCGGCCACGCGCTCGACCACGCGCTTGATGGCGTCGCCCCACTCCGCCACCCGCACGGACAGCGCCGCCAGCACGCGCTGAATCTCTTCTTCCTCCTGGCTCTGCAGGCTGCGATACTCATTGTTTAGCTCCACCGTGTTCATGGGCTCGATCCACAGCGTGGCCCCGCTGCTGCTCTGGTCGTGGACGATGCCCTTGATGCGCCCCTTGTACTCTGCCTTCAGGGGCACCACGTAGCGCCCGCCGCGGCTGGTGATGATCGGCTCCTGCAGAAACTTGCTCATACTGCTGCTGATCAGGCTCTGCAATTTGTCCTGGATGCGGTCGTGCGCCACGCGCAACGAGCGCCGGATCTTGGCCAACCGATCGCTGGCGCTGTCCAGTACGTCACCCCGCTCCTCGTCCAATGTCTCGCCGATGGCCGACACCAGGCCCGGACATTCTTCAATCAGCTCGGCAACAGCCGCCAGATGCGGGTACTGCCCGCGCGCCTTTAGCAATTGGCGGCGCAGGGTGCGGGCAGCGATCAGCGTATTGCGCACGTCCAGAAAGGCGTCGGGCTGCAGCGTGACGCCGCGCATGGCGCTATCCGCTGCGCGGCGCACGTCGCGCGCGCCGCCGATGGTCACGTCACTGCTCGACTCCAGCAGCGCCACCCCCTCTCGCGTCTCCGCCTGCCACCGGTCGGCCTCCGCCTCGTCTGCTGTGGGTCGCAGCGCCAGCGCCAGCTCCCGCCCCGCGCTGAAGCTGGTGTGTTCAGCGAGCTGCAGCAATATTTTGTCGAATTCCAGAATGCGCAAAGACTTCTCGTCCATCTCTTCTCCGTACCGCCGGCCCTTTCTGAAGACAATTATGGCCATCCTCTGCCGCCTGTGGCAAAAGAAAACGCGCCGCAACCGGGCGGACAACCTTTATTTTTACCACAGACCGGCCTCTTTTTCAGCATATGCTCATTTGCCGGCAGTGTGCCCGGCCTCCCCCGCGCAATCCTGAGCGCCAGATGATCGTTCCGCGCCCGCCGCGGCCCGCGCTTCGGCCACGCGCCTCCTTTTCCGCTAAAATTTCCGCTTGCGCCTGCTGGACAAATGCGCAGATTTGCCCTACGCTATCTGCCGGACGTAATTTCGGGTTTGTCCTGAAACGTTGTCTATCAGGAAGATAAGATGCCGCCTGCCATTCAGTTCGAAAGCGTCAGCAAGCGCTTCATGATGACCACCGAGCGACCGCAAACGATCCTCGAATGGCTCATCGCGCTCACGCGCGGGCAGTGGCTGTCGCGTCGTCGCCAGGAACAGGCGCTGTGGGCCGTGCGCGACATCAGCTTCGAGCTGCCGCCCGGCGAGTGTCTGGGCATCATCGGGCGCAACGGCAGCGGCAAGAGCACCATGCTCAAACTGATCGCCGGCATCTTGCGACCCACCAGCGGTCGCCTGACCGTGCGCGGGCGCGTCAGCGCCCTGCTGGAGCTGGGCGCGGGGTTCCACCCCGATCTCACCGGCCGCGAAAATATTTACCTCAACGGCTCCGTGCTGGGTCTGAACCGCGCAGAAATCGAGGAGCAGTTCGACTCCATCGTGGCCTTTTCCGAGCTGGCGGACTTCATCGACGTTCCCGTCAAGCACTATTCGTCGGGCATGTACGTGCGTCTGGGATTTAGCGTGGCCATCCACGTCAAACCGGACATCCTCATCCTCGACGAGATCCTGGCGGTCGGCGATCAATCGTTCCAGACCAAGTGCATGGAGCAGATTTACGCCCTGAAACGGCGCGGCGCGACCATCATTCTGGTCAGCCACAACCTGGACATGGTGCGCAATCTGGCGACGCGCCTGCTGTGGATTGAGCACGGCAGGATGCGCGGAGACGGCCCGGTGCAGGCCCTGGCCGGGCAATACATGGCCGAGGCTTACCAGCAGCCGGCGGACACCCAGGAGGTCAAGGACGAGGAGGCCTTTGAGCGCTGGGGCACCGGGGAGATAGAAATCACCGGCGTGCGCTTCCTGGACGGTGAGGGCCAGGAAAAGACGACGTTCCGCACCAACGATCCTTTCACCGTGGAAATCGCCTACAACGCCCACAAGCCGATTGAGGATCCGGAGTTCGGACTGGCCATCTATCGCCAGGACGGCGTGCACGTCAACGGCCCCAACAGCAACGCCGGCGGCCTCAAAACAGGCGTCGTCAGCGGCCCGGGCCGCATTCGCTACTGTGTAGAGCATCTGTCGCTGCTGCCGGCCCGCTATCACGTGACGGTCGCCGTGCACGACAGCGAGCTGCCCGTGGCCTACGACCACCATGACCAGGCCTACGACTTCCGCGTCGTCGCCGGCGGCACGCAGGAACTGCACGGCTTGCTGGCGATGCCCTCGCGCTGGGAGTGGGATGGCTCGTCTTCGCGAGAGATGGCACAGACCGAGCTGGGGCATGTGGAACGCTGACATCCCGTCGCAGCAAAAACGGTGGTTGCTCCTGATTCCCTTTGGCCTCTATCTGACGCTGGGAATCCTGTACACGGTTGCCATACCCAGCGGCGAATCGCCGGACGAACCGGGGCATTTGCGGTGCGTGGAACAGGTATCGCGCCTGGGCCGCATACCGCAGGTTGACCCCCAGCCATCCGGCGAGTGGTGGCAGCGGGAGACGGTGCTGTCGGGACGCATGTGCTACCATATGCCGCTCTACTACCTCGTCGCCGGCGGAATGCAGTGGACCGTACACCAGCTGAGCAACGCTCCGCTCGACTTCCAGTTTCCGCCTACAAATCCTCACTGGGGCGCCTCCCCCGCCATCTTTGAGCACGAGACCTCTGGCCTGCTGGGACAGATGAAAGAGCCAGGCACCGTGCTGGTCGTGCGCCTGCTCTCGTTGGTCGCCGGCGCGTCGACCATCTGGGCCACCTACGTCATCGCCGGGCGGCTCTATCCCCACATTGAAGCGGTGGGCGTTGCCGCAGCCACGCTTGTCGCCGGCTGGCCCCAATACGTTTTCATGAGCCGCGCCATAAGCAATGACGTGCTGGCGGCGGCGCTGGCAGCGCTGGTGCTCGTCGTGCTTCTGGTGGACATTGGTCAGCCACGCCGCTATCTGTACGCCGGCGTGCTGGCGGCGCTGGCCATTCTGACCAGGCTGAACATGGCCTTTGTCCTGGCCCCGCTGGCGATTGCCTTCGCCCTGGAGCTCACCAGAGCAGGAAAGCGCCTGCGCCGCCATCTGTTGTGGGGCGCGCTGGCGGCGGTTCCCCTGCTGCTGGCGGCAGCGCTGATAGTGTGGCATCCTACGCTGCGCGATCATCTGCGGCTGACGTCCCTCTTTTTCCAGGACGTGCGCCCCGAGGCCCTACAACTGCGCTACTGGCTGGACGTCGCCGGCCTCACGTTGCAATCGGGCTGGGCGTTGCTGGGCTGGATGAACGTGCCTACGCCCGTCTGGCAGAGCGTCGTCTGGTGGGGGTTCCTGCTCGGCGGCTCCCTGTTGGGTCTGTGGCAGTTGCTCGCCGCGCCCGCCGCAGTCGGGTGGCACAAGACGCTAATCATGGTTATCATTCTAACCTGGTTTGCTGCCGTTCTGGCGGCCTTTGTGCGCATCAATCTGAATCGTTTCCAGCCGCAGTTTCGTTTTATGTTCAGCCTTGTACCACTGCTGGCAACGCTGGCAGCAGGAGGGTACCTCAGTTTCGCGGCAGATAAGGGACAGGTCCGCCTCGCACCCATCGTTTCAATCGCCTTTCTTCTTCTGCTGGCAAATGTGGCCATTCTTGTTTTCACGGTTGTTCCTGCGTACGGCTGAGCACTCGCTGGCGCAAAGTTAGCAAAGAAATTTATGTAAAGAGGTGTAACATATGGTAGAAAAACAGAGCTTTATCCCCCTGAGGATCGGTGTCATCCTGTTCGTCGTCGTGGCTGCGCTGCTCGGCGCTCACCAGATCTCCCAGGCGCAGAGCCCGGACCAGGCCGAAGGAACCGCCTATGGCAACTGCCGTTACGGCGTGGCCCTGATGAACTCAGGTCACGTCTCCTGGCTGGACGATCTGGGCGTGGGCTGGTATCTCAACTTCGGCCGCACCGCGCCTGTCGCGCCCAACAACGCCGAGTTCGTCCCTGTGATCGCCGTCCAGCAAGATCGCGACGGCCAGGGCGGATACCTGCCTACCTACTCCACGGTCCCACCGCTGACGGAAGGCGGGCTGGGCGCGCTGGTCGACAGCAGGCCCGGTGGGTTGTGGATGGTAGGCAACGAAGTTGATCGTGTGGGCATCCAGGGCGACACCTATCCCGACGTGTATGCCACGGCCTACCATGACGTCTACCACTTCATTAAGCAGCGCGATCCAGACGCCCAGGTATCTAACTCCGCCCTGGTGCAGATTACGCCCGGACGCCTCCAGTATATGGACCTGATGTGGGACGCCTATCTGGAGCAGTATGGCAGCCCAATGCCCGTGGACGTGTGGAACATGCACCTCTACATCTTGCCGGAGAAGGATGCCAATGGGCAAGGCACTGGCGCTCACATTGCGTTGGGCACCGATCCCGACCTGGCAATTCTTTCCAGCGGGAATGACTCTGCCCTCTGCCCGCGCGAGGATGTGTACTGCTACGCTGAGCACGATGATATGAACATCTTCGAAAAGCAGGTACGCGACATGCGCAGCTGGATGCTGGAGAAGGGACAACGCAACAAGCCGCTGATCATCTCTGAGTTCTCCCAGCTCTACGTGTTTACCGACTACGACGACCCGGTCAACCCCACACACTGCTACGTCCAGGATGAATATGGTAACTGCTTTACCCAGCAGCGAGTCAGCGAATTTCTGAACAACTCCTTCACCTATCTGGAGACGGCGACCGATCCGAACTTGGGCTACCCGCAGGACGGAAACCGCCTCGTGCAGCAGTGGCTGTGGTACGCTACCGCAGTAGGGCAGAATGAGACAGGCGGTTCCAGCAACCTGCTGAACCAGAGCGGCACAGCGCTGACGCAGGTGGGTCAGGCGTACGTCAACTTCGTCCAGAACCAATCGCTGCACGTGAACCTGAAACCGAAGAGTGTGTCAGCGCCGCCGGCCTTCACCAATGGGGCAACGGTGACGGCAACCCTCAGCGCCGAGGTGCTGAATAGCGGAAACCGCAGTGTGGGCGCGCCGTTCGACGTCACCTTCTACAGCGACGCCGGGCTCAGCCAGGTCATCGGCTCGGCGACGGTGCCTGCCGCTACCGATGTGCTCGGCTGCGCGCGGGAGACGCAGCGCGTTTCCGTGGAATGGAGCAACCTGTCTGAAGGGCGCCATAGCTTCTGGGTCAAGGTAGACGGCAATAACGCCATCGGCGAAAGCAACGAGAATGACAACGTGATGAAGGGTACGCTGCTGGTTGACCCCGACCAGGTGTTTGTGCCTATCATACGCCAGCGACACTAACGACCTTTTCTTACCTTCCTGATGAGGCCCCGGGCGCAAGCCCGGGGTTTCATTTTTCACTTACCTCCAGACCACCTTAAGATCGATGGACGTGGCCTGCGCATCGAACGAAGAAACCGTGCCCTCTGTCACCGTCATCGTCCTCAACTGGAACGCCCGCGCCCTGCTGGCGCGCTGCCTGCCTTCCCTGCTGGCGCAGAGATATGGCGACTATCGCGTGGTGCTGGTGGACAACGCCTCCACCGACGATTCGCTGGCCTTCGTGCGCCGGGAGTTCCCGCAGGTGGAGATCATCGAGAACGACCGCAATCGCGGCTTTTCCGCGGGCAACAACGCCGCGCTGCGCCGCCTGCAGAGCGATGTGGCGGTGCTGGTCAACCCCGACATCATCGCCGGCGCCGATTGGTTGCGCGAACTGATGGCAGGGCTGAGCAGCGAGGAGACTATCGGCATCGCCGGCGGCAAGCTCTTTTATCCGGGCCAACGGCGGCTGCAGCACGCGGGCGGTCTCATCCACTTTCCCCTGGCAATGCCCGACTACGTGGGGCGGAACGAGCCAGATGAAGGACAGCACGACCGCTTACGGGACGTCGATTACGTGGTGGGCGCGGGACTGGCGGTGCGCCGCGAGACGCTGCAGCAGATCGGGCTGCTGGACGAAGGGTTTTTCCTTTATTTCGAAGACGCCGACCTCTGCTTCCGCGCGCGCCGCGCCGGTTATCGCGTGGTCTACGTACCAGGCGCGGAGGCCGTACACGAAGAATCGGCGCTCACGGGTAAAGAGAGTCCGGCCTACCTGACCTGGTTCCACAGCAGCCGCTGGCGCTTCCTGCTGAAACACGCGCCGCAGGAGACGTTGCTGCAGGGAACGCTGGACGCGGAGAAGGCGTGGCTGGTAGAGGCAGTGGCAGGCTCGCCGCAGCGCGCCTATCCGCTGTCACAGGCTTACGGGCAGACGCTGCGCACCCTGTGGCAGGCCCTACAGGCGCGGGAGACTCATGGCGCAGCACCCCTCGACAAGGAGGCCGCTTCCCAGATCGCTGGCGCTCTCAGTGCCCTACGCGAAACAGCCTGGGACGCAGCCGCTGCCCCGCACCGGGAACGGTTGCGGCGGCGACAGGCGCTGCACCCGTTCGCTTATCGCTCCCGCGTGCCGTTGCTGGGTCCGCTCATCGCCGCCCTGCGCCGCGCCTGGAGCCGCGTGGCAGCGCGACCGGTGCTCGACGCCTGGCGCGCGCAACAGGTCGCGTTTAACCGCGCCGTCGTGCAGGCGCTGGACGC
>DATHSI010000049.1:0-1657 GCA_035464315.1 Candidatus Sulfomarinibacteraceae bacterium | reverse complement strand
ACCCGCGAAGTACTGGCGCACTACCGCCGGCAGCGGTTGCGGCAGGTACCAACACCAGCGGACTCTCCCTTCTGCGTTGGCTGCCGGGGCCAGCAGCGGGACCAACCGCTCCATGCGCGGCAGGTCCATCGCGTCTTCAATGGATTACGCGATGGACTTGGCTGTATCAATCGGGGAGCGCACGCCGCGCCACGCCTTCATGATCTACGCCATACCTTTGCCGTCAGACGCGTGATCCGCTGGTATCGCGCAGGCACCGATGTCGACCAAATGATGCTGGCTCTTTCGACCTACCTGGGTCACACCAAGATCGCGCACACGTACTGGTATCTCTCGGCGGCCCCGGAACTGATGACGCTGGCCGGTGGCAAGTTCGAGCGCTTCTTCGAGTCAGGAGGAGCCGACGATGAGTAAGGTTCCCAACCAGCCACCATCATTCGCCGCGCTTGTACAGGCCTACTTCGCCGAGTATCTGACCCAGCAACGAGCGCTCAGTCCGCAGACCGTCGCCGCCTACCGCGATGCCTTTGTGCTGTTCCTCGAGTTCGCACAGTCCCGACTGGGCAAGCTGCCCGTCGCGATCGCGCTTGCGGACATGACACCAGAGTTGATCACGGCGTTCCTCAATCATCTGGAACAGCAGCGCCATAACTGCGTGCGCAGTCGAAACGCCCGCCTGGCGGCGTTGCGGTCATTCCTCAAGTTCGCCGGCCGCCGGGATGTGTCGTCCCTGCAGGTGGTCGAATGTGCACTTGGCATCCCCATGAAGCGTTTCGAGCGCCCCATGTTCGGCTATCTGTCCCGGGAGGAGATGCTGGCCGTGATCGACGCGCCCGATGCAACCTGGATCGGCCGCCGTGACCATGCGCTGTTCCTGCTGCTCTACAACACGGGCGCGCGGGTGTCCGAGATCACGGCCGTCAAGGTCGGCGATGTGGTGCTGGAGGATCGTGCCGCGTGCGTTCATCTACTCGGCAAGGGCCGGAAGCAGCGCAGTGTTCCCCTGTGGCGTTCGACGGTCAGGACCCTACGCGCATGGCTGCGGCAGAATCCTCAGTTCGAGGCAGAATCCCCGTTGCTGCCCAATCAGCACGGGTATGCGATGACGCGCACCAACGTCGCTCTCCGACTGGACTTGGCGGTGCAAGCCGCTACCTCGGCCCATCCGGATCTCGAGAAACGTCAGATCTCGCCCCACGTCATTCGGCATACCACAGCCATGCACCTCTTGCAGGCCGGCGTCGACATCAGCGTCATCGCGCTCTGGTTGGGCCACGAGAGCCCAGTGACGACTCATCAATACGTCGAGGCCGACCTGGCCATGAAGGAACGTGCCTTGGCCAGAATCCACGAACCCGACGCCAGAATCCAACGCTACCGGGCCCCTGACTCGCTCATCGACTTCCTCAAGACCCTGTGATTATGAAAAGGCCGCCCCGTACGCCAGCCGCCAAATTCCGCCGGTTGGCGTGCGGTGTCCCTCGCCACTTTCCATAATCGAGGACTTTGCATAACGGCCCTTATGGAAAGCTTTCCTTAAGGGTCGACAGCGCCCACACAATTCGCGGCGATCGGCTAGAGTCTGTGGGAGAGGTCGAAGCACAGCCGGAGAGCGCGCCCCCTGCTAACTTTCATGGCCCTGCGCCACCCCTAATGA
>DATHSI010000048.1:0-43820 GCA_035464315.1 Candidatus Sulfomarinibacteraceae bacterium | reverse complement strand
CGTCCAGGCGCAGAACCAGGCCAAATTTGCCTTCCCCGTCCAGGTGATACTCTCCGGTCAGGATCAGATCCCGGTACTCTCCTTGCAGCAGAAACAGCTCCAGGCCGCTTTCGGTTGAGAACCAGCAGGACGTCGTCTCGGCGGCGCCGGACGCCGTGGGATTATCCAGGAGCGGTTCCAGCGGCGCCAGGTCAGCCGGGATCAGGCGCTCGCCGACCAACCTGTCGAAGCCGTCGAAGGACTTCAGGCGTAGCTCGCCATTATCGTTCACCACCAGCTCTTTGGGTGGTGCCAGCAGATGTTTGCCCTGTGTGGACAGCCCTCTAAAGAAGATGTTCCATACCAGCCAGCGGTCGCCGTCCCGCGAAACCCGCGCTGCGTAATTTCCCTGCGGCAGAATCACGTTGTCCGAGAAGTTGCGATAAGGGCCTTCCAGACGGTCGGCGTACCAGTAGTGAACTTTGATATCTTCGCGAATGGAGCCAATTAGATAGTAGCGCCCGTCCATCTTCAGCAGATTGGGCACCTCGACGTCATCATAGCGCCGCGGGTGAAACAGGGGCGGGCAGAACTCAAACTCGTTCTCGGCGACCTCTTCCGCCAGCGCCACGCAGCCACGGCGCACGATGGGGCCCTGATTGACCCGTGCGGCGGCGATCAGGTAGCGGCGCCCGTCGTCCTCGAAGAAAAATGGGTCGCGAAAACTGACCCAGTTGCGCCCCTGGTCAAGGCTGTGCTCGTAATGGGTTGCGGTGACTTCCAGGGGGAAATCGCCGGAACTGTCTTTTTCCCACGTATACAGATCGTCGCTGCGCGCCACGCCCACGCGCTGAATGCGCCCGTGGTCCTTGATGCTCAGGCCAGTATAGAACATGCGCCAGCCCTCGCCCCTGTAAGGATCGGGGGTAATATGCATCGTCCAGAGCATGTCATCGTCCCAGGCGCGGGGATCGCTGATGAACAGCGCGTTCTGCACGCGCTGCCAGTGAAGACCATCTTCGCTGATGGCGTGCGCAATATAGCTGTGCCGGGGTAAGACGAGGTGGAATAGATGGTAGACGCCATCATGTTTGACCACGTCCACGTCGCCGACTTGGAATTCACGAAAGCCGTACCCTGTGTACATCAGTGTCCCCTTCTTGCGGAGTTGTTGCTGTCATCGTCCTGTCCGCTTCCTCTATGCTACCTCCTAATAGCGTAAAGGAGTGTAAGCAATTTCACAACACAGTGCTTGAGTTTTTTCCGTCACAGGCGTATGATGGACGCAGTGAGCCTCATTTCAGTAGAAGACCAGGAGAAAGAAGCAAACCGATGAATGCCCCGATTAGCGACCAGTACCGCATTGAAACTGAGCCACTGGACATGCCCCCGCGCCTGTTGCTAGGGCCCGGCCCTTCCAACGTGCATCCGCGCGCCCTGCAGGCGATGAGCACGGCGCCGGTGGGTCACCTGGATCCCTCCTTCGTCGCCGTGATGGATGAAGTGCAGGATTTGCTGCGATACCTGTGGCAAACCGAAAACGAGCTCACGTTGCCCATCAGCGGCACGGGCAGCGCGGGCATGGAGGCCGCCCTCGCCAACGTCGTGGAGCCCGGCGACGTGGTACTCGTGGGCATCGCCGGCTACTTTGGACAGCGCCTGGTGGAAATGGCCCGCCGCTATGGGGCCGACGTGCGCTGCGTGGAGAAAGCGTGGGGCGAGGTGTTTAGCCTGGACGAGCTGCGCCAGGCGCTGGAAGAACAGCGTCCCGCCGTGCTGGCTCTGGTGCAGGGCGAGACCTCCAGCGGCGCCTGCCAGCCCCTGGAAGGGGTAGGGGACCTCTGTCACGAACATGATTGTCTGCTGCTAGTGGACGCCGTCGCCAGCCTGGGCGGCGCGCCGTTCTTTGCCGACGAATGGGGCGTCGACGTGGCCTACAGCGGCTCGCAAAAGTGCCTCAGCTGCCCGCCCGGCCTGGCGCCCCTTTCTCTGAGCCCGCGCGCCGTGGCCAAAGTAGAGGGGCGCGACACGCCGGTGGCCAATTGGTACCTGGACCTGACGTTGCTGGCGCAATATTGGGGCGAGCAGCCGGACGGCGGGCGCAAGTACCACCACACCGCGCCCATCAATATGAACTACGCTCTGCGCGAGTGCTTGCGCCTGATCGCCGCCGAAGGGCTGGAAGCGGCGTGGAAGCGCCACCGGGAGAGCGCGGAGTTGTTGTGGGACGGTCTGGGCGAATTGGGGTTGGAATGCCACGTGCCGCGGGAGCACCGCCTGCCGTCGCTGACCACGGTGCGTGTGCCCCAGGGCGTCAATCCCCAGGAAGTGACCACCACGTTGCTGCAAGACCATAATATCGAAATTGCCAACGGCCTGGGCCAGCTCGCGGGCAAGGTGTGGCGCGTGGGGCTCATGGGCTACAATTCGCGCCCCGACAACGTGCTGCGTCTGCTGGATGCGTTGGGCCGCGTGCTGGACCGCTGACGCTATGAGCGAACCAAATGCCCTTCCCGATTTTCTGAACCAACTGCAGCGCCGCGTCTACGGCGAGGTGCGCACCGATAGATATAGCCGCTTACTCTACAGCACCGATGCCAGCATTTACCAGGCGATGCCCTACGGTGTTCTGATCCCGCAGAGAGTAGAGGACGTGCAGGCGGCGGTGGAGTTGGCGGCAGAGTATAAGATTCCTCTGCTGCCGCGCACCGCCGGTAGCAGCCTGGCGGGGCAGGCCACCAACGAGGCCCTGGTCATCGACTTCACGCGCCACCTGGACCGCGTGCTGGAGGTGAACGAGGAGGAGCAGTGGGTGCGCGTGCAACCGGGCCTGGTTTTGGACGAGCTTAACCTGCACCTGCAACCGTATGGCCTGCAGTTCGGCCCCGATCCTGCCAGCAGCAACCGCGCCTGTATGGGCGGTATCGTCTCCAATAACTCCACCGGCAGCCACTCCATTCTCTACGGCATGACGGCGGACCACGTGTTGGAGGCGAACGTAATATTGAACGATGGTTCAACCGCTCACTTTGAGCCGCTGACTCAGGCCCAACTCACACAGCGGCTGCAGGTAGGCGGGCGCGAAGGCGATATTTACCGCGCCATCCAGCGCCTGACCGGCGACCCAGACAACCAGGAGATCATTCGCCGGGGCACGCCGCGCCACTGGCGGCGCTGCGGCGGCTACAACCTGGATCGCTTTGTATCCGATGGCATCTCTTACCGTTGGCCGGAGGACCCGCGTTTCAACCTGGCGCGGCTGGTGTGTGGCGCCGAAGGGTCGCTGGCGGTGCTGACCGATATCAAGCTCAACCTGGTGCCCCTGCCGCGCAAGACGGCGTTGGCTATCGTGCACTTTGCCGATCTGAAGGCGGCGCTCTCTGCCGTGCCGGCCATTCTGGAAGTAGAACCGTCGGCCGTGGAGCTGCTCGATCACCTGGGCCTGACGCTGTGCCGCGAAGTGCCGGAGTACGCGCGGCTGCTCTCTACCTTTATTGAGGGCGATCCCCATTGTGTGCTGATCACCGAATTCTACGGCGATTCGGAAAAGGAGCTACGGGCTAAAATAGATGAGTTGCGCGCGCACCTGCGGCGACAACGGTTGGGCGCGACGACCGTGGTCCCCGCCCTGGACCAAGAGCGCCAGGACAACGTGTGGACGGTGCGCAAGGTGGGGCTGGGCCTGCTGATGAGCATCAAGGGCGACCACAAGCCCATCCCCTTCATCGAAGACGCCGCTGTGCCGCCCGAGCACCTGGCGGACTACGTGACCAAGGTGGAGCGCTTCTGCCACGACCTGGGCACCGACGTGGCCTATTACGCCCACGCCAGCGCCGGCTGCGTGCACATCCGGCCCCTGATCAACAGCAAGACGGCCAAAGACGTGGAGAAATTGCCGCAGATCACGCGCTTCTCGGTGGAGCTCTTGGGTCGTTACGGTGGCTCTCTCTCCAGCGAGCACGGCGACGGCAAGGCGCGCAGCTGGCTCAATCGCGAATTCTTTGGGCCGGAGCTCTACGACCTGTACTGCCAGGTCAAGCAGACGTTCGATCCCCATGGCATTCTGAATCCCGGCACCGTCGTGGAAGCGCCGCCCATGACCGAGAATCTGCGCTATGGGCCGGCCTACAACGTCATCTCCCTGCACGAGCACCTGGACTTCAGCGAGGACCAGGGCTTCCACCGCGCCGTGGAAATGTGCAACGGCGCCGGCATTTGTCGCAAGCGCACCACCGGTACCATGTGCCCCAGCTTCATGGTCACGCGCGAGGAGGAACACAGCACTCGCGGGCGGGCCAACATGCTGCGCGCCGCGCTCTCCGGGCGACTGCCGGCAGAGGAGTTAACCAGCCAACGCATGTACGAGGTCATGGACCTGTGCATCGAGTGCAAGGCGTGCAAGGCCGAGTGCCCCTCGTCGGTGGATATGGCCAAGATCAAATTTGAGTTCCTGGCCCACTACCACGAAGCCAACGGCACGCCCCTGCGCGCCCGCCTCTTTGGCGACATCGCCCGTCTCAGCCGGCTGAGCAGCGGGCCATTGGCGCCGCTGGCCAACCGCGCCATCCAGAACGGGGCCGTGCGCGCGCTGATGGAGAAAACGGTGGGCATCAGCCGCCGGCGCAGCCTGCCGCCCTTCGCCCGCGAGCCGTTCACCGCCTGGTTCCAGAAGCACCACGCGCAGCGCAGCTCGCAGTACGCATTGAAGCCGGTGGTGCTCTTCAACGACACCTTCAACACCTATAATGATCCGCACGTGGCCATTGCCGCCACCGAGGTGCTGCAGGCGGCGGGCTACGACGTGGTCCTGCCCGGACATCGTTGCTGCGGGCGACCCATGATTTCCAAAGGGTTGGTGGATCAGGCGCGGGCCGCGGCGCGAGACACAGTGTCTAAGCTGGTTCCCTACGCGCGGCAGGGCATCCCCATCGTGGGTCTGGAGCCCAGTTGCCTGCTTTCCCTGCGCGACGAATACCTCTCGTTGCTGCCGGGAGACGAGGACGCGCAGTTAGTCGCCCGTCACGCTCTGACGTTCGAGGAGTTCGTGGCGCAGCAATTTGACGCGGGCCAGCTAACCCTGTACTTCCGGCAGGAGCCGCGCGAGCTGCTGCTGCACGGTCACTGTCATCAGAAGGCGCTGGTGGGCACGGAGCCCACGAAACATATCCTTGGCCTGCCGGGCCACACGGTGCGCGAGGTCGATTCCGGCTGCTGCGGCATGGCGGGCTCCTTTGGCTACGAGGCGGAGCATTACGACATCTCTCTGAAGATGGGCGAGCGCCGGCTGCTGCCCGCCGCGCGCGAGGCGACGCCGGAGACGGTGATCGTGGCTCCCGGTACCAGCTGCCGCCACCAGATCGCGCACGGCGCCGGTCGCCGCGCCTACCACCCCGCGGAGGTGCTGCGCGACTCGTTGGCCTAGCGCTTGGCCTTCAGAAATCGGATGTCTTTGCCTCTGTCTCGAGTCAGACCGATTTTAAGCGAAAGACATCCGATTTCTCACAAGCGCGGAGAGCTACGGCTTGCTCACCACAATCGTCGTACCGTCGCTGTCGCCGTCGGGATCGCCGTTGGCGCTGGCGTCGTAGGTCAGCGAATCGTGCGTTACGTTGTCAACCGTGAAGGTGACACTGGCCACGTTCTTGCGAATCTCGCTCTCGCTGACGGTGCAGGCGCCGTTGCCGCCGGTGGTGCAACTGGCCGGGCCACTGGCGCCGTTGCTCCAGCTCCCGCTGACGTTGGCGTCAGAGACCGCATTGCCGGCGCCGTCGACGACGAGGATGGTGACGTGCGCCGTCCAGGTGCGACCATTGTTAACGCTGGTGGCGTCCAGATCGGCGACGTGCATCGTCGTGCTGCTGCCGGGTGTGGCTGTTGGCGTCGGCGTGTTCTCCGGCGTTGCGGTTGGAGTCGGTGTATTTTCTGGAGTCGCCGTCGGCGTCGGCGTATCTTCAGGTGTGGCTGTGGGCGTTGGTGTATCCTCTGGCTCCGGCGTTGGTGTAGGCTCTGTGCCGCCGGGGTCGCAGCCGAAGCTGAAGGAGCCGACGTAGGTGCCCCAGCGCCCGTCGCTGGTGCCGGTATCTTTGCTGTACTGGCCCAGATACCAGAACGTATCGCCGTTGGGATCGATAGTCATGCCCGTGTAGTCGCCCCAGCGGTGCGGCGAGCCGTCAAAAGCGGTGTAGCTCAGCTCGCCCGCTTTCAGTTGTGCCTCTGCCTGCAGCGTACCTGGTGCATCCCCGCTCTGGCGTCCAGAATACCAGATGCCGGGATAGGTGCTGCTGCTCGATTTGGTGTAGCCCACGGCCATGTCGTCGCAGGCGTTGACGGCCAGATCGCCAAAGAAACGGTACTCGTCGTTACTACTATAGACGCCGGCATCGACGATTGTGGCCGTGGCCGGGTCGATTTGCGCCCAGCGGATGCAATCGACCGTGCCGCCGCCGGGGTTACAGGCGATGGTCTGCACGCTCCAGCCGTAACCGTTGCGATATTCGAAGTCCTGCGGCCGGAAGTCGTTGGCCTGGATGCCGCCGCTGCCCGATTGCGGCACGTCCACCGGCAGCCCGGCGCTGACGCCTGTGTAGGCCTGCAAGTCGATGGTCCCCACCTGGCTCACGCTGCCGCCGCCAAAGGGATTGTTCCAGGACCACACGCTGTAGGTCGCGCCATTGAAGTTGGTATTGGTGAAGAAGTAGTGGGGGCCGCTGCCGGGCCAGGTGCCCTGGTTCCAGCCGTGTAAGTGTAGAGGCTGAGGTGTGTCTTCACTGGTGGGCAGGCCCAGAGAAACGTAATTGGCCGTCTGCCCGTTGTACATCGCTGTTTTGTCGATGGCCCAGACGCGACTTTCACTGAAGGTGCAGCCAAAGGGCCCGCGGCAACTGAACAGATTGGCGCCCATGTACAGGGCATCGTGCCCTACGCCGGCGTGCGGGTAGTCAAAGAAATCGTTGCCGGTGGGGAAGGAATAGACGTTCCAGGAGCCGGTGGGATCGCTGCTCTGGGAGGCCGCCGCGCAGTAGTAGCTGCCGTCGGCGTCGATGCCCAGGATGAAACGGTCGGCTGCTTCGTCGTAGAGGACGTTGGGATCGAACACGCCGGTGCAGTTCGGATCAGAGCCCATGAAGCTGGCAAAGGTCGTGGGCGGCACCAGGGTGTTGCCTGCCTTGTCGTATATTTCGAAGGCCACGTTGACCACGGCAATGACGTGGTTGGGCCCCACGGCAAGCTCGGGGTCCGGCGGTACGTTGCCGCCGCCGCCGCAGCACTCGGTGTAATCAATACTGTCGAAGCCGGCGCCCGCGGACAGGGATTGCGTGGAAATGTCCGTGGAGGCTACCTGCACGTTGTTGCTGGGCTCCAGGCGAGCGGCCTCTGCCTGTAGCTCGGCCAGCCGCGCTTCGCCAACGATCCCTTCGCGCTCGTCCAGATCGATTTCGCCCCGCCGCTAGCGGGCCAGTTGATTGTCAGCGTCATAGAGGCCAGGAGGGATTTTGCGCAGATCGACGGGTACCGGCCGGGCCACGCCCGACACGGGGCCCGGCCCCCACGCCTCCAGGGACGTGAGACGGGCTCCGCTGTCGGGCGCGTAGGCGGCCACGGCCTGCTGGCGCGCCGCGCTTTCCGGCGTCAGGCGCGCAGAGCGGCCCAGCAACCAGACGCCGGCGGCGAGCAAAAGACCGATCACCGCCATCCGGGCAATTCGGGAAGAAAACATGGGTTGTCCCTCCTTTAGGAAAAACTGTCTTTCCGAGCCAGGGTAGCAGAGGCTAACCTGACGGACCCGATGTGATGCTAGCTATCATGTGTGTTGCAGCCTGAATTGCGACTGGAAGCTGCAACAGGCTGATAGGCTGTGGATCGGTGGCACACATTACTGGCACAGTTGCATCATACTGGGGTGGAGGGAGTGTGTCAAGGGTGGTTACAGGTTGTATGTTGGCAGGTTACAGGTTCCGCCGGCTTCATTATTTCATTTCATGCGGCTGTCGATGTGGGCCGCGATGTGTTGTGCGTCGTCGCCCACGCCGTAGAAGAGACACGACTTGCGCTTGTGCATGAAGTGCAGGCCCAGGAAATAGAGGCCGGGATAGGGCGTGACGCCGCGTTGTTGTTGTGGGTAGCCGTAGTCGTCGAAGATGGGTAGCTTCACCCAGCCATAATCCCAGCGGTAGCCGGTGGCCCAGAGCACGGTGCTGATGCCCGCATCGTCCAGATCCAGGCCGGTGATGATTTCCTGTTTGTAGCCGTCTTGCGGCTCGTGAACCTCTTCCGGCGGCGCGTTGAGCCCTGTTTCCTGTACGTATTTGTCAATCCCCTTGCGAAACTCGGCGGCGGTCTTATCCGCTTTAGCCAGGCTCTCGTGCAGATTGTGTCCCAAAGCGACCTTTTTCTCGCGCGCGTCGTTGAGGCGGCCCAACAGGCTGATGCCGTCGCGGGCAAATTGGTGAAGGTTAATGTCACAACCGCCGTTTTTGCCCGATATTTGCGGGTTAGCCTCGAAGCGCTCCTCGGGCGAGGATAGATTGTCTGGGGTCTGGTCGAAGAGGCCCAGCCTGTCCGCCCACCACATGCCATCGCGCCCGCGGTAACGGCGCGGCAGGCGTCCGGCGCTGCCCACGCTGAGGTAGACGCGGCGATCGCTCTCGTGCAGCTCCTGCGCAATCTGGCAGCCGGATTGGCCGCCGCCTACCACCAACACGGCCCCGTCGGGCAGCGCCTGGGGATTGGTATAGTCGTTGCTGTGGAGCTGCGTGAGCGACGGCGAAAGCGCCTGGCTGGCAGCGGGAATGTTCGGCTGCTGGAAGGTGCCTGTAGCTACTACCACGTTATTGGCCTCAAAGGCGCCGTCATTACTGTGCACCAGATAGCCGCTTTCGTCCGGATTGCGCTCTACAGCCGTCACCTCCACACCAAATCGCAGCGGTGGATCGAAGCTTGCTGCATACTGTTCCAGATAAGAGACCACTTCCTCGCGCGCCAGAAACCCATCCGAGTCCGCCTCCTCATAATGGTGGCCCGGCAGCCGCAATGTCCAGTTGGGTGTAACCAGGGTGAAAGAGTCCCAGCGCTGCCGCCACGTAGCGCCCACCTGCTCTCGTTTCTCCAGAACCACATGCTCCCGCCCTTGCTGTGTCAGAAGGTAGCTGAGCGCCAGACCGGCCTGCCCGCCGCCAATGATGACCGTCTCGATCTGTTCGCGTTTCAGATTCGTTTGAGATAACGTCATAATCGTCTCCTACTCTCCGCTTGTTTATCGTCATTCGATGCCAATTTGACAGTAGGTGTCATTATCTATTACCGTAGCAGGCGCGAGCCGCGAACGTCTAGTACGAATTATGAACCGGTCGCGGCGACACGTGTGCAACATCTATCGTGGAGGTGATTCTTTGTGAGCCAGAGCAAAAGCATTTACCGCTACGGACAGTACTGCCCGGTCGCCAGAGCGGTGGAGATCCTGGGTGATAGGTGGACGTTGCTTATCGTTCGCGATTTGCTGACGGGCACCCGGCACTTTAACGATCTGGCGCGCGGCCTGCCGGGCATTTCCAGAGGGCTTCTCTCCGGGCGACTGGAACGCCTGGAGGAGGTGGGCATCATTGAAAAGCTGGAGATTGACGAGGGCCGGCGCAGCACAGCGTATGAGTTGACAGAGGCCGGCGATGAACTGTTACCGGTTTTAGAAGCGTTGATGCACTGGGGAGCCAGGTGGGCCTTTGGCCAGCCGTTGGAAAACGAATTGGATCCAATTCTCTTGCTGTGGTGGATGCGGGGACGCGTGCACACCGAGCGCCTGCCGCAAGAGCGGGTTGTCATCCGTTTCGATTTTCAAGGAGCAGATGACGGCACCTACTGGCTGGTGCTGAAGGAGGATGACGTCTCCATTTGCCTGCACCATCCGGGCTTCGACCTCGACGTGTTGGTGACGGCAGACATCGCTGCTTTCTACGAGGTGTGGCTGGGGCGGCGCGCCTTCTGGGAAGCGATCAGGCAGAGGGATGTACAAGTTGAGGCGATTCCCAGCCTCCGGCGCGCTTTCCCCGATTGGTTTGCGCTAAGCCACAGCGCAGAGGCCGTGCGCGCTGCTGTAAATAAGTGACACTGAGAGCGACTTAGGAAAATCTGAGGGCCACCGAGGCTTTCTATGTGCACCCTCCGTGGCCCTCAACAACTTCTCTGTGCCGCTCCGTGCTCCCTAGTTCACGCCGGGAGCGGGTCGGCCTGCTCTTGCGCTTCCTGGCGCGCCCGGAACTGGTCCTCCAGGGAGTGGCGCAGCGCAGCCGGCGGCTCCGCCAGCACTACCTGCTCGCTCACCCGCCGGAAGTTCTGCAGCCAGGCCAGCAAAGCCTGCGCTCTGTCATCTTCGGCTGCCAGCGCTGCGACCTCCGCCGCCTCAGCCTCGCTCAGGCGACCCTCCGCCAGATCGAGCAGCGTCTCAAAAGATAATTCTTGTCGCATCCTATGTCGTCCCTCTTCTAACCTCATCTCACTATAGTAATGCGCCAGCGACGGCGAAAAATACATCAATTTCAAAATTGCCACCATCAATCCCGGAATTGGTGCACCCTTCAGCCCATTTCCTCCAGAAATTGTTTCAACCGTTGCAGACAGCGGGCGCGCGTGGGGCCTACACTACCAACCGCCATGTCCATAGCCTGCGCCACATCCTCATAGCTCGGTTGTTGCGGTGAAAAGTAGAGAGCCAGCAACAGTCGCCGGCAGCGGTCGTCCAGCGCGTTCAGACCCTGGTTAAGCCACTGCAGCATCTCTGTGCGCTGGAACGGGCGCTGGCTGTCTTCGTCGGGCATAAAGAACAGTTGCTCGCCGAGGTCTGCCTCGCTGCTCACCCGTTCGCGATTGCTGTGCTCCAGCATACGCCACGTTTGGCGGCGAGCCACTGTCGCCAGCCAGGCGCTGAGATTGCTGTCGTCGTCCAGGTCCTCCAGGCTCTCCAGGAAAATGGTGAACGTGGCCTGGGCGATGTCCGCCGCGTCGGCCACGGGCAGCCCGTAATTGAGGGGGATGGAGTAGACCAGCCGCTCGTAGCGGTCCAGCACGCCGGACCAGGCCCGCCGCTCGCCCCGGCGGCAGCCCAGCAACAGGTCGTAGTCGGTTTCGTACTGTGGCGTCTGGCCAGATGCGGAAGGGCTCATTGTTATTCTCCCTGTGGGCGGGGCCTGTGTCGGCCGGTTTTAAGTATGGCAACAGATGGTTGTTGGCGCAATCCCTGTAGAACGATTTACAAAATCGTTCTACAATCCGCAACAACAGCGATTGGAGAAGAAAGGAAAAGGGAAATCATGTTTATCGTAGATGCCCACATCGACCTTGCTTACAGTGCGCTGCGCTTTGAGCGCGATTTGCGACAAGATGTACAGGAGATCCGGAGGCGCGAGTCCAGATTGAAGTCGTTGCCCAATGGCGTGGCGACGGCGACTGTTCCTCAGTTGCACGAGGGTGGGATTGGGCTCGTCTTTGGCTCGCTGTTCGCCCTGCCGCAGCACGCCAACAGGGAGTTGCCGGGCAACGAGCGCCTAGTGTACGCCAACGCCGACGAGGCCTACCGCGCTGCCGTGGAGCAGCTTGATTACTACCACCGGCTGGCGGATGAGGAAGCGCTGGGAGTGCGCCTGGTGGGCGACCTGGACAGCCTGGAGGAGGTCGTTGCCAGCCACAAGGACGACGAGGCGCGATTGTTGGGCCTGGCGCCCTTGATGGAAGGAGCCGACGCCGTGCGCGAACCGGAGGAGCTGGAGGAGTGGTACGAGCGCGGGGTGCGCCTTATCGGCCCTGCCTGGGACGACACTCGCTACGCTGCGGGCGCCTGGCGCGGCGGCGGCGGTTTTACCGATGACGGTTACCATCTGATGGAGGTCATGGCCGATCTGGGCTTCATTCTCGACGTGACCCACCTCAGCGAAGAAGCGACGTTTGAGGCTTTCGAGCGCTACGAGGGCGTGGTGGTGGCCACGCACGCGAACGCCCGCGCTCTGGTGCCCGGCCAACGGCAGCTCAGCGACGAGCAGATCCGCCGCCTGGCGGAACGCGATGGCGTGGCCGGCGTGGTCTTCTTCAACAACTTTTTGCGCGCGGGCCACAGCAAGGGGGATCCGCGCCAGGCGGTCACGCTGCAGCACGTCGTGGCCCACATCGATCACATCTGCCAGCTTCTGGGGGACCCCGGGCACGTGGGCATCGGCAGCGACTTCGATGGCGGCTTTGGCCTGGAGGACACGCCGGCGGAGATAGAGAGCGTGGCCGATCTGGCCCTGATTGCGCCGCTGCTGCGGGAGCGTGGGTACAGCGAGGAAGACGTGGCGCGCATCATGGGCGGCAACTGGCTCAACGTCCTGCGCCGCGCTTTCGCCGGAAACTGACACGGCCCGCGCTATTCTCCGTTTGGGACCCCGTCCAGGGGCATGATCGTTTCCTCGCTGCTTTCCACGATGTGCGCCTCTACAGCGCCGTTGGTTAGCTCCTGCAGGCCGGCCTGGAAAGCGGGAAGGCGTTCCACGGCAAAGCGCGCCGTGACGGTCACGTCGGCGGCAAACGTTTCGTCAAGGATCTGTCCCTTGTGCGCCGCGACGAGCAGGCGCATCTGCTCGAACAGGGCGTAGGGCACGGCGACCATCACCGTGTGCGTGGTGACTTTCTCTGCTCGCGGCGCGATCTCCAGCACTGCGCGCGCCGCGTCGCCGTAGGCGCGCACCAACCCGCCGGTGCCCAGCTTCGCGCCGCCGAAATAGCGGGTGACGACCAGAGCCGCGTCGCCCAGGCCGCTGCCCTGCAGCACTGCCAGCACCGGCCGGCCCGCCGTGCCCGCCGGCTCGCCGTCGTCGTTGCTGTGCGCGGTCACGCTGTTGCCGTGCCCCACCAGGAAGGCGGGCACGTTGTGCGTGGCGTCGGCGAACTCCTCTTTGATGCGATCAATGAACGCGCGCGCTTCCTCGACGCTGAAGGCCGGAGCCAGCGTGGCGATGAAGCGGGAGTTCTTCACACGAATCTCGGCGCGTGCCTCCCGCGCGGGAATCAGATAACGTCTCATGGGCGCATTTTAACCCTATTTGCTTCCTCCCGCAGCCTACCCACAGGGCAATCGCCAACTTGGAATTAAGGACTGCTCGGGCGGGTCTTGTGAGCGGACCCGCCGTGTTCGCCTCGATACAGGTCGCGCGGTCCGGAGACCGGCGACAGCGGACTGCGGGAGCTTTGCGATTGCCCTGGCCTATCCATCGACGGCGCTAAGGAACCTATGAGCACGCCTTGTCGCGCGGCCCGGCCCCTTTTAGAATCGACCCTTATGTTAAAACGCGCTTCCCTTCTTTGCTTTCTGGGCCTGCTCCTTGTGGCCCTGCTCGCCGCCTGCAGCCGGTCGCCGCAGACCACGCCGGCGACCACTGAGGCCGGTTCTGCGACCATTGTCACTACCCACGCCGCGACCCGCGTGGCGGCGTCCACGCCCACCGGCGACACGCCCGCTGCCACGGCGACGGCGGCGCGTGACGAGACGTTCCTACCATTCACGAGTAATGGCCCGGAGCCCACCCCCACGCCGCAGCCGACGGAGACTACCACCCCTACGCCGGCGATCACGCCCAGCCCCTCACCGCCGCCTTACCCCACCTATGAGGGGCCGCCAGTGGCCCGCAGCGACTTCGGCATCCAGATACACCTGCACCGGGAGAGCCTGGACGAGATTTTCAAGCACCTGGAGCGGCTCGGCGTGGGCTGGGTCAAAGTGCAGGTATCGTGGAAGCTGTACGAGCCGGCCCCGGGTGAATACGACGAGTGGCGCTTTCAGGAGCTGGATCACCTGGTTTCCGGCGCCGCCGGCCGGGACATCAACGTGTTGATTGGCGTGGCCAAAGCGCCCGAATGGAGCCGGGCCACCTCCGAGGAGGACGGGCCGCCGCAGGATCCGGCGCGCTTCCAGGAGTTCATGGCCTATCTGGCCTGGCGCTACCAGGGCAATCTGGCCGCCTACGAGCTGTGGAATGAGCCGAACCTGCAGCGCGAGTGGCACGGCGCGCCGCTTGACCCCGCCGCTCTGGTCGAGTTGATCGAGTACGGCGCAGCCGGCGTGCGCGCCGAGGACCCGCAGGCGTTGCTGGTCAGCGCCGCGCCGGCGACCACGGGCATCAACGACGGCGTGACGGCCATCGACGACCGCGCTTACTTCCGCGGCATGCTGGACGCGGGGGTGGGGGATGTGGTCGACGCCATCGGCGTGCATCCCTATGGTTGGGCCAATCCGCCGCTGGCCAGCGCGTCCGACATAGAACAGGCGGCTCCTTCGCACAACAATCACCGCAGCTTCTTCTTCGGCGATACCCTGCGCGAGTACCGGGCGCTGCTGGATGATGCGGGACACGCAGACCTGCCTCTGTGGCTCACCGAATTTGGCTGGGGCAGCTTTGAGGGCATGGGCGCCGCCCCGCCGCCCGGCGCGGAGTTCATGGCCTACGTCAATGAATGGCAGCAGGCGCAGTACACGCTGCATGCTTACGCATTGGCGCAACAGTGGCCCAACGTGGGTCCTCTCTTTCTGTGGAACCTGAACTTCGCACCCACCCTGGGCGCCGGGTTCAGCGAATCCGGTTACAGCGTCCTGCGCCCGGACGGCACGCCGCGCCCCGTCTATTTTGCGCTGCGCACGATGATGGGTGGGTAGCTCAGATTCTGCAAGGCTGAGGCTGGCGATAGTCTGCGCCGTTACGCCTGTGTAGAATCGTTCTTTTGTTGATGCTCGCCGCCCGTGCTATGATCCTGTCGCATTTTCAGGTACGCATGGAGAATTCAACATGACCGTGAGATACGTCCATTTTCTGATTGTTGTGATCATTGTGGCCCTGCTCACCGCCTGCGGGCAGGACGACCCCGCGCCGACGGCCGAGCCGCCGACGCCGACCGAGGCCGTGGCCCAGGTCGAACCCTCGCCGACGGCGGCCCCGCCCACAGCTACCGTGGAACCGTCGCCCACAGCCACCCCCAGCGCCACGCCGACGATGACGCCGACGCCGACGGCCACGTCCGTCCTGCTGCTGGCGCCCGAGGATTTTGGGGAGGACCGCAACCCGTTGACGGGTGAGGTAGTCGAAGACCCATCCTTGCTCGAGCGACGGCCGATCGCCGTGAAGATCTCCAACTCCCCGGCGGAATTCGTGCGTCCTCAGTCCGGTCTGGGCCAGGCGGACCTCGTTTTTGAAGCGGTCACGGAAGGACCTATCACACGTTTCACAGCAGTAATCTACGGCCAATCGCCGGAAACGATGGGCCCCATTCGCAGCGGGCGCCTCATCGACGTGGAGATCCCGGCCATGTATGACGCCGCCTTTGCTTACTCCGGCTCTAGCTCCGGTGTGGCCGAGAAATTGTTCAACTCCGACTTTTCCAACCGTATTTTGCGGCCGTCCGCGCCGGGCTACTATCGCACGGGTGAAGAGAAGCCGTTCGAACACACGCTATACGGCTATCCCGAAACGTGGTGGGAAGAGTTGGACAGCCGGGAGCTAAACCGCGCGCCGAATTTCAGCACGCAAATGGCCTTCAGCGAAGAGCCGCCGGCGGGCGGCGAGCCGGCGGGCCACGTCAACATCAACTACCGCGACCGCATGATTGTGGATTGGCGCTTCGATGAGGAAAGCGGGCGCTATCTGCGCTGGGCCGATGGGGAAGAGCACACAGACAGGCTCACGGACGAACAGCTCTCCGTCGCCAACGTGATCATCGTCTACGCCGTGCACCAGGTCGATTACAACATCTGCGAGTTCTACTACAACGACCAATGCACCGCCTACTCCACAGAAGCGCAAATCTGGGGCCAGGGCCCGGTGTGGATCGTTCGCGACGGCCAGATGTACCGCGGCGTGTGGAAGCGTGAGCAACGCAACCACATGCTGACCTTCTATGACCAGGACGACAACCCCCTGCCGCTACAGATCGGCAACAGCTTCGTGCAGGTCGTCCCCCTGCATTATCAAGATCCGGTGACGGTGGAGCCGTAAGGGGAGATTGGAGATTGGTAACTGGAGATTGGAGATTGGTAATTGGCGATTCAATCTCCAATCAACCAATCTCCGATCTCCAATCTCTAATCCCCAATAAACCCCTGCACTTTCAACAACTCCGCATTCAAGATCGATCCGCTGGCTGCGCCGCGTAGGGTGTTGTGGGTGATGGCCAGGTAGCGCAGGTCCAGCACGTTGCAGCGGCGTACCTTGCCTACCGTCCAGGCCAGACCGTCCTCTGAATCGCGGTCCAGGCGCGGCTGGGGGCGGTCGTCTTCCGGGCGATAGATGAGCAGCTGCTGCGGGCTGCTGGGCAGCTCGGCGCAGATCTCCGGCGGGCGCCACGCTTGCAACAGCTCTATTGCCTGCAGCGGCGTCACCGGCTCGCCCAGCTTGACCGACACGCTGGCCAAATGTCCGTCCATCACCGGCACGCGGTTGGCCTGCGCGCTCAACTGCATGTCGGCCAGCACCAGTTCGTGGTCGACCACCTTGCCCAGCAACTTCCTGGGCTCGTTTTCCAGTTTTTCATCCTCGCCCCCGATGTACGGGATCACGTTGTCGATAATGGCCATGGAAGGCACGCCGGGATAACCGGCGCCGGAGATGGCCTGCATCGTCGTGATCACCGCCGCCCGCAGCCCGGCGGCGTCTTGGAACACCTTCATGGGCAGGATGATGCTCGTCGTGGAGCAGTTTGGGCTGGCTACGATGAAACCGGGCCAGCCGCGGGCCTCCTGCTGTCGCGGAATCAGGTCCGTGTGCTCGGGGTTCACTTCAGGAATGAGCAACGGCACGTCGTCCGCCATGCGAAAGGCCGAGGCGTTGGTAACCACTGCGTAGCCTGCGGCGGCAAAGGCTGGCTCCAGTTCCCGCGCTTCCTGGCTGGGCAGCGCGGAGAAAACGACGGAAACGTCCAGCGTAGGCTCCGTGGGCTGCACGGTAAGCTCCGCAATCTGCGGCGGGATCTCGCCGGGCAACACCCAGTTAACGCCATCGCCATAACGGCCGTCCACAGTGCGGTCGGAGCCGGTGACGGCGGTTACTTCGAACCAGGGATGATCGGATAGAAGCTGTACAAAGCGTTGTCCCACGGCGCCGGTCGCCGCCAGGACTGCTACGGGAATTTTCTTCATCGAGTGCCTCCAGATACCTTCACGCAACGGTGGTATACCCACGATGTAAGTAGACAGGCGTCATCTGCTTGCTTGCGCTGCGGCTTGTTGCCCTGTCAGGAAACCACCGTGGGAATTGGGCGAGATTATAAGAGATGGGAGTCGTCTGTCAAGTGCCGTTCAGGCGACAACGATTGTATAATTTGTGCAGGGTCCGTTGTCACAAAATGGGCTCCGGTGGTGTTTAGAAGGATGAGTTCATGACACAAAGAGGGAAAGGTACTTTTTTGACAGCCATTTCTGACGTTCTGCTGCTGCGACGGGCGGCGGCGGGAGACGAGGCCTCCTTTGAGGCGCTCTTTCACCGCCATTACGATCGGGTGTACGGTCTGCTGTTTCGCCTGGTGGGTAACCGCGACGAAGCAGAAGACCTGACTCAGGAGGTTTTCATCAAGCTGTATCAGGAGCAGTTCGGGAGAGGGCGCGACCACAATCTCAGCGCCTGGCTCTATCGCGTGGCTACCAATCAGGGCTACAACGCCCTGCGCAGCCGACGGCGGCGCAGGGAGCGCAATACGGTTCTGCTGCCGGACTCGACGGATGAGGTGAGCGGGCCGGCGGAGACGGCGGCGCAACGGGAAACCCAGGCCGCCGTGCGCGCCGCGCTGGCCCGGCTGTCGCCTCGTGACGGGCAGATGCTGCTTCTGCGCCAGATGGGGCTCAGTTATGCCGAGCTGGCGGAGGTGTGCGGCGTGGCGCCCTCGTCGGTGGGCACCATGCTGCGCCGGGCGGCTGACGCCTTTCGCAGCGCCTATGAGGACGTCACTGGCGAAGCCTCCCAGGAGGAGGCTTCCCAGGACGAGGCCTCTCAGGAGGGGGCCTCTCAGAAGGGGGCCTCCAGGGAGGAGAGATGAATCGACCGGATGAAGTTCGTGATGTAATGGAACAATTGGCGTCGCTGGCGCCGGGGAAGTCGGACGCGTCTGCGCCCGCTCCCGAGGCTCTGGCGCGCCTACAGCAGCGGCTGAACGAGGGAGCTCGCCGGCCGCTGCCCCCTACGGGGAGGTTACTACATATGTTAAGACGACGTTATGCCTTTGCGACAGTGTTGGTTCTGGCCCTTGTGGTGGTTGCCGTGGCCCTGCCGCCGGTACGCGCGGCAGCCAGTGATTTCCTGGGCCTGTTCCGCGTGCAAAAATTCGCCGCCATCTCGGTGTCGCCAGCCCAGTTGCAGCGGCTAGAAAACCTGGCGGAGCAGGGGCTGTATCCTGGCGAACTGGAGATGATTGAGGAGCCTGGCCCCCACCGGCCTGTTTCCGGTCTGGACGAAGCGCACCTGGTGACCGGTTGGCAACCGCAGACAGCCACGGCGCTACCCGCGCCGGATCAGGTCTTCGTCTCTGACGGTGGCAGCGGGCGGTTGACCGTGGATGTGCAGAGCGCCAGGGCCATCGTGCAGGCGGCGGGAGTCGACCCGCAACTGTTGCCCGAGAGCCTGGACGGCGCTGTGGTAGATGTCACCATCTATCCCGCCGTGCAGCAAGTATGGGACGACGGTCTTATGCTGGTGGAGACCGAAAGTCCGCAGGTTGACTACCCTGACGACGTGAACCCTGAACAGCTGGGTGAGGCGCTATTGCAGGTGCTGGGTATGACGCCTGGCGAGGCGCGCCGGCTGGCGCAACAGATCGACTGGAACAGCACGCTGGTCTTCCCCGTTCCCGAGAACGTAGCCACGTTCAACGAGACCACGGTGGGCGGCAACAGCGCGCTGGCCCTGAGCAGCGTCGACGGCGAGGAGAGCAGCCTGCTATGGCAACAGGATAATGTGCTCTTCTTCCTGGTCGGCGAGCGCAGCGTGGCCGAATTGCGGGAGATTGCCGAGTCGGTGCGCTGATGGGTAGAGGTTGGTAGTGGCGGCTTCAGCCGCCGCGCCGCGGAAGCGGCGACTACGAGCCCACGTCACCAGGCGCTCGACGGACCAGAGAATCGATAGGCCGGCTTTGAATGGGGTGCGTGCGCCTGCGCGCACCTCTTGAGGTTTGTTACAATACAGTATGGCTCAAACGAGTGATGGCGCTGCCATTGACACCCGCGGCCTGCGCAAGCGATACGGCGACAAGGTGGCGGTGGCTGATCTGACGCTGCAGGTACAACCAGGCGAGATTTTTGGTTTTCTGGGACCGAACGGCGCGGGGAAGACGACTTCGGTAAAGATGTTGCTGGGTCTGACCGCGCCCACTGCGGGCGAGGCTACCCTGCTGGGCCGGCCCCTGGGCGACCGCCAGGCGCGGGCCCGCATCGGTTTTCTGCCCGAACATTTTCGCTTCCACGAGTGGCTGACGGCGGCGGAGTTTCTGGATTTGCACGGACGCCTCTACGGCATGCCGCGGGAGGCGCGCGCCACGGTGATTCCGGACCTGCTGGAGCTGGTGGGGCTGGCCGACCGCGCGGAGACGAAGCTATCCGCCTTCTCCAAGGGCATGCTGCAGCGCATCGGGCTGGCTCAGGCTTTGCTCAACAGCCCTGACCTGGTCTTTCTGGACGAGCCTACGTCGGGCCTGGATCCGCTGGGCCGCCGCCTGGTGCGCACCATCATCAATGGCCTCCGCCAGGAAGGCACGACGGTCTTTCTCAATTCACACCTCTTAAGCGAAATCGAGCTGACCTGCGACCGCGTGGCCTTCATTCGCGAGGGCAAGGTGTTGCAGGTGACGACGCTGGAGGCGTTGGAGGAGGGCGCGGTACAGGTGCGCCTGCGCGTGGGCCAGCCGTCGCCGTCGCTGCTAGAGGAACTGGCCCGCTTCGGTTCCAACGTCGCTCTGGAGGAGGCTAACGGCCGGATCCGGCTGACGCTGGATCACGAGCGCGAGCTGCCGCCGCTGGTCAGTTGGCTGGTCAGCGCCGGCTATAGTGTGTATGAGGTTAGCCCGCAGCGCCTCTCGTTGGAGGAGCGCTTCATCCAGATTGTGGGCGACCAGATCGTCGAATGAGAGGAGAGAGCGCATGTCCACGATCCTGAACATCGCCCGGCTTACCATCCACGAAACCCAGCGCCGCCGCATCCTGTGGGTGGCCCTATTTATGGGCGTTGCCTTTCTCGTCGTTTTCGGGCTGGGCTTTCACTATATTTTTGTAGAGATAGAGGCCGAAGAGTTGCGCGGAGGCAGCATCGACATCCCGCTGGTCATCGCCAGCTTCCTGACGCTGGCCGGCTTATACGTGATCAACTTCCTGGTCATCGTCATCGCCGCCCTGCTCTCGGCGGGTACCATCTCCGGCGAGCTGGAGTCGCATACCATGGAGACCATTGTCACCAAACCGATCCGCCGTTGGGAAGTGGTGCTGGGCAAGTGGCTGGGACTGACGATCATCATCACCGTTTACCTGCTGGCCCTTGCCGGGGGCGTGCTGCTCATCGCCTACCTGCGCGTTGGATTCCGCATGCCGGGGATCGCCGGCGGGCTGGGCCTGATGCTGCTGGCGGCGCTGACCATGCTCAGCCTGAGCCTATTGGGCGGCACGCGGCTTTCCACCCTGGCCAACGGGTCGCTGGCCTTCATGCTCTACGCCGTGGCCTATGTTGGTGGCTGGGTGGAGCAGATCGGGGCCTTGCTGCGCAACGAGACGGCCGTGGATCTGGGCATCCTCTCCAGCCTGCTCATGCCTGCCGACGTGCTGTGGAAGAAGGCTTCGCTCCTGTTTAATCCGCAACTGGGCAGCGGTCCGGATTTTCCCGCGCCGTTTGTGGTCTTGTCCCAGCCCAACGAATATGTCGTTTATTACGCCGTTTTCTACGCGACCCTGCTGCTGGTCCTCGCCGTGTGGAGCTTCTCCCGCCGCGATCTGTAATTGTCTCCGGTTGACGAATACCACAAACGAAAGAATAATCTGGTTTGCATCTCTCGTTGGAACATGAGGGGATATCAATCATGAATGAGACCACAAATCAGGCGGACGATGCCTACCGCCAGGCGGTGGAGCAACTACTGGGTGACGAAAGCCTGCGTGACGCGCTGACGGACGATCAGGCGCAACGATTGCTAGACTGGGCGCTTTCGCGGCTGGAGCGCGAAGCACAGCAGGCGGCGGAGTTGCCCGCCGAGACGGCGCGGGCCACCCTGGAGGCGCGCCTGGACCAGGTGCGCCAGGTGATGAAGCATGCCAACCGGCTGGTGGAGGAGTTGCCGGACGCTGCCCAGGGCAGAATGCGCGAAAGTATGCTGCACTTTGTCGAGGCCCTTTGTGAAGTAGATTCGCGCGCCGTCCAGGTGAATGACGTGATGGCCCTGGAAGAACTGGCGAGCGAACGAGAAGCGCTGGACAGTGGAACCATCTTCGAACGCCTGATGGCCATTGTGCGCCAGGAAGACGAAGAGGAATGAATCGCTCAACATCGCCGCTGGCGCTCGCCGGTCTGATCCTGCTCCTTGCTCTGAGCGCAATTGCCTGTGACATTACAATCAACATTGAAGGTCTGGGCCAGCCGCGTACCGTTACCACCAGCCACGAGGGGGACTGGTACGAGATCTATTTTACCAACCCCACCTGTCCCGACGACCACGAGCGAGTGGGTGGTGTGGACCAGATCATCGCCGACGACCTGCTATTGGCCGAACGCAGCGTGGACATAGCCGCCTTTGACCTGGACGCCGAACCGATCGTCGCAGCGTTGATCGCGCTGGCGCAGCGTGGCGTCACCGTGCGTGTGGTGACCGACGATCAGAACGATGATCTGACCAGCATTCGGCGGCTGCGTCGCCACGGCACCAGCGTGGTTACCGACGGGCGCTCGGCCCTGATGCACAATAAATTCATCGTCATCGACGACCGTTATGTGTGGACCGGTTCTATGAACTACACTAGCAACGGCGCTTACTGCAACAACAACAACGCCGTGCGTTTCGACTCGCCCGAACTGGCGACCAATTTCAGGACCGAAATGGACGAGATGTACGATGATCGTCGTTTCGGACCCACGTCGCCCGACCACATTCCCTACCCGCGGTTGCAGATCAACGAGGCGTTAATTGAGACCTACTTCACCGCCGAGGCGGACGCATCAGCTGCTATCACCCGGCGGGTGGCTGAGGCGCAGGAGGAAATCCTCTTTATGGCCTTTTCCTTTACCGATGATGCGATCGGCGAGGCGATGCTGGAACGGGCCGCAGCCGGTGTGGAGGTCCAGGGTGTGTTTGAGAGGGTGGGCTCTGAAACCTCCTTCAGCCTCTACCCGGCCATGCGCGACAGCGGTCTTCGCAACGTAAGGGTGCGACAGGACGGCAACCCGCGCATCATGCATCACAAAGTGATCGTCATTGACCGCGAGGTGGTTGTGTTCGGTTCCTATAACTTCAGTGCCAGCGCCAACGAACGCAATGACGAAAACGTGGTCATCGTCCACGATCCCGTGTTCGCCAGCTACTTTGTAGACGAGTTCGGCTTCGTGTGGGCGGAGGCGCAGCAGTGATCGCCGCGCCATATGGTAGTGAGTAGTTAAGTACGCTTACAGGAATTACTCGCGAATGATAGATGCCCAAAGCGTACTTATTGGGCAGGTGCACGTCGATCGGCATATATCGCAGTCTGGAACAAATGTGCAACTGCACTTAAACGCACTGTTAGTATGCAGGGATGATTCTAGGCCATGCCCGGCGCCTTGTCTATAATACACGCTTGTTCTGTGTTTCTGATAGGCTAACTCAAGGTAGTATAGGAATGCACATTCGTACAACGGCCGAAAATCCGCTGACCCTTCCCTCCGACGGCTCCTTTGCGCGGGCTGTGCGCTGGTTCCTGGTGCCGCCTATGACGGCTCTGGCCCTGATCATTTTGGCCGGCGCTTTCATTGTGGCCAGCTACGAGAGCCGCCACGACGGCCTGATTTACAGCGGCGTGCAGGTCGCCGGCGTTGACATGAGCCAGATGGCGCCAGATGAGGCGCAGGCGATACTCGCCGGGTATTTCCCACAGAGCGCAGAGCGAACTGTCGTGCTCAGCGATCCCGGCAGCGGGCAGGAGTGGACGTATTCGCTAGCGGAGCTGGGCATCCGTTATGACCTTGAGCACACCGTACAGGCTGCCTACGACGTGGGACGCAGCGGCGGCCCGCTGCAGGCGATGGGAGCCCGTTTCCAGGCCTGGTACTATGGCCACTCCGTGGCCCCTGTCATCGTTTTCGACGAAGGACAGATGGAAGCGGCGCTGAACGGGATCGCCGCGGAGATCGACCAGCCCGCGGCGGACGCTTCGCTCGATGTGGCTGGCGGGACGCTGGATTATGCACCGGGCCAGATAGGGCGGCGGCTGGACGTGGCGGAGACCAAGGCGCGCCTGATGACGCCGGTCATGGATTTTCGCGACGCGGAGGTCGAGCTTCTCGTTCATGAGCTCCGTCCCACTCTGCTCAACGACCCTCAGGCTGCCAGCCGCGTAGAAGCGATTTTGGGCAATCCCATGGTCCTTTATTTCAGCGAGCCGCTGGCAGACTTGGACCTGCAGCGGGTGGAAGTCCCGCCACAGCAGCTGGCAGAGTGGCTGCGCGTGAACGCGGTGGAGGACGAGCAGGGCGCGCACTACGATGTGTTCATCGATCAGAACGCCGTGCGCAACTGGCTCACAGAAATCGAGGCGCAGGTTTATCGCGCGCCGGAAAAGGCCCGCTTCTACTTTGACGACAATACCGAAGAGCTGGTGCTGGTGGAGCCGCACGTCAACGGGCGGGCGCTGGACGTCGAAGCCACGCTGCAGCAGTTCATGGCCCAGGTGGACACGCCGAATCGCTCGTTGCCCTTCGTGGTCAACGAGATACGACCCACAGTGCATTCGCAGGCCACGGCTGCCGAGCTGGGCATCACAGGGCTGATCACGGAGAGCACGACGTGGTTCTACGGATCTACGGATGAGCGCAAGCATAACATCGCCCGCTCCGCGGCGCAGTTCTTTGGCATTGTAGTGGCCCCCGGCGAAGAATTTTCCTTCAATCGCTATCTGGGCGACGTGACCGAAGATGAGGGCTATACCACGGGCCTGATCATTCTCGGCGGGCGCACGGTTGAAGGTGTCGGCGGCGGCGTGTGCCAGGTCAGCACCACGCTGTATCAGACCGCTTTCTGGGCTGGCTTTCCCATCACGGAGCGGTTGGAGCACGGCTACCGCGTGCACTATTACGACGATGGGGAAGGACCGGGCATGGACGCCACCGTCTATTCGCCGCTGGTAGACCTCAAGTTCGTCAATAACACAGACTACTATTTGCTCATCGAGAACTACTACAACACCGCGACAGAGTCGCTTACTTTCAAGTTCTATAGCACCAGCACCGGGCGCACCGTGGAAAAGGATGGGCCGGTCTTCGCCAACGAACGGCCGCCGCGGCCCGACGTCTGGGAATACAACGAAGAGCTAGAACCGGGCGAGATCATCCAGGTGGATTGGGCCGTTGAGGGCGCTGACGTGACCGTTAACCGCCGCGTCTATGACGCCAACGGCAACCTGATGTATGGCAATGAAGCGTTCCACAGCAATTACATTCCCTGGTCCAATATTTACCAGTACGGTCCCGGCGTGGACCCCGAGAACGTCGATCCCGAGGACATGCCCGACGCCGACAGTGGATAGCGCGCAATTGTCGTGCTGAGTGCAGCCGAAGCCACTAGAGCTTCTTCGATCCGCTCAGCATGATAAGTGTGAAGTGTCGTGCTGAGTGAAACAAAGCATCTCGCTCCGGACGACGCTCACACCGCCGGACTTTACACGAAATCTACGCATTCGGGCGTTACTTTTTGCTCATTCGTGCAACTATATAGGTGCAGGCACGTTTGGGCTGTGAACCGCAACGGACGGAGAACAATCTCGACGTGCAAGACGAACTGAGCTTATTGGCGAAAGCTCGCGCTCTCGACGAAGAGGCGCTGGCCGAAATCCACGACCGCTATTACGAGGCCATATTTCGTTACATCGCCTATCGTGTTAGCAATGAACAGGTCGCCGAGGATCTGACCAGCGAGGTCTTTATTCGCCTGCTCAGTGCCTTGCGGGATCACACCGCGCCGCAGAAGACGCTGCGCGGCTGGCTCTACGGCGTCGCCTTTCGCGTCGTGAGCGATTACCACCGCAAGCAGTATCGTCGTCAGCATGTAAAATTGACTGAGAACATCGCCAGCGGGGCAGACCCAGTGGAAACGGTGGCGGACCAACTCGATTGGAATGAAGTGAAGGAGGCTCTGGCTGAGCTGACTGATAGCCAGCGCCAGGTGATTGCCTTGCGTTTTGGCGCGGAGCTACCGATCCGTCAGGTTGCTGAAGTGATGGGCAAGACAGAAGGAGCCGTAAAGCAGTTGCAGGCCCGGGCTATCGCCAGCCTGACACGGTTGTTGAAGGAAATGGCGTGATGGACAGCGTTTTTGAACAAGAATTAATCGAGGCTCTGGACGCCCTGGAGCGCGGCCAATCCCTGAAGGAAATCCTGCAGGAACGGCCGGCGCTGGCGCCAGAGCTACGCGCCTACCTGGAGACGGCGCAGCAACTCTCCGACGTAGCGCCCGCGCCGCGCCGCCAGGCCGCCGCCGCCTCGCGCCGCGCCATGCTGGACCAGGCGGTCCGCGAACGCCAGCGGGCCAAGGACGGGTCGACATCTGCCTCTCTGCGAGGGCGGCTGTTCTACGCCTTCGCTGCTTTCGCCGTCGTATTGTTGATGATAGGCGGCTTGCTTGTGCCCAGGTCGCAAGAGGCGATTCCCGGAGACACGCTCTATCCGCTGAAGCGCGCGGCCGAGGACGCGCGCCTTGTTCTCGCTCCTCCGGCGCAGAGAGATGCTCTGCGCCAGGCATACGAGGAAGAACGCAACCACGAAGTGTACGTCATGCTGCGCACCGGGCGTGACGGCGTCGCGGGCTACACCGGAGAGATAAGGGCGTTGGGAGCCGACACGTGGGAGATCGGCAACCTCACCGTTCAGATCACCCCGCAGACAGTGGTGGAGGGCGAGCCGGAGGTGGGCGACCGCGTCAGCGCCCACTGCCGCATCGATGACGGACAGGTCATCGCCGAAACGTTAACCGTGCTCGATAATGGCGCCGCGCCCCCGCCCGACTGAACCCACACAACACCAACATTGCCTGCAGCACTGGCGCGATCCCCGTGAAAAGAGCGTCAGCATTTGTGACAGGTATTGACATTTTAGAACATATGTTTTATTATCCTCATAAGAACATATGTTCTGCCCTCTTCTCCTCAGTTGTGGCGCCGCCGGGCCACCCTCCTCGGCGGCGCCCACCCTCTCTCTACAGCGGGGGCTTCTTTGACCGGGGGCGGAACATCAATCCTTGTGAGGAGGATTACCATGCGCACCGAGCACCTGCTTCCAAATGGAGGCGATTTTATGAAGCAGCCAGCCTTGCGCCCATCGCAGCGCAACATCAGCGCCCTGTTGCTGGTTGTGGCCCTGTTTGCCTTTGAGATATTTAACTTCGATACCACGCGATTTGCCCTGACCGACCTGTTGGGCGACGTTGCCTTTGCCGGCTTACCCTGGGCCGCAATTCTGGCCCTGGCGTTTTGCGCCATCGACTTTGCCGGTCTCGCTTATCTGTTCACTTCGGACGGCGCTCAGCAGTCGTTGCATGAAGCGTGGTATCTCATGGGCGCGTGGATGCTGGCGGCCACCATGAATGCGGTCATGACCTGGTGGGCCGTCAACCTGACCCTGCTCAGTCACCAGTTCGGGAACGAGGTCTTGAGCAGGGATCAGATCCTTGCCGTCGTGCCGCCTTTCGTGGCCGTCCTCGTCTGGCTGACCCGCATCCTGTTCATCGGCGCTTTCTCTGTGGCCAGCGATCACTTCTTCGACGGAGACGCCGGTGCACAGGGTCAGGCGGCGGCGGACCCGCAGGGCGCGCTCGATGAGCGGACGGTGTCCTATCTCGGGGCGCCGATGCGGACGCCAACACGGGCAGCGGCCCGCGCATCTGCGGAGGAGGGAGGCGTAACGCGCCCGCGTCCGGCGCCTGCTCCCCGGCATGAGACCCCAAAGCGCGAGCCTGCTGACAAGCGGCCACAGCGCACTGTGCACCGACGCCCTGAGCCCTCCCCCATGCAGCGCCAGCCGGTCCGCGCCAGCGCTCGCAACGCCCGTCCCCGTTAGTTTCCTTCGACCGGGCTTCGTCTCCTCCACCGATAGGAGTGTGCCGCAACGACCCTGCGGTACACTCCTATTTGCTATTGACAGGTGGATATGTTAGCATTTTGGTGCATTCATTGACGGTATTTTTATCGATCGACAGAGGCGCTTGCGCCCGCGGACTTATACATTCTTTTTCACCGGCTTAAAGTATGTGCAAAGGAGGCAGCAGGATTGGCGTGATGTTACTGGAGAAAATGCTCAACCACTTTCGCTTTCTACGAACCGCCGCCAACCTCCAGCCTCATCTCACCTGACTGATCTCATCCTTCGCCCATCTCAACCCGGGAGCCGCTGCCAGGTGTCGCTAAGCGTGGCCATCTGTTGATGGCATCCTCTGTTGCTCCTTTAGGATAGGAGACATGAAGCTTAGCATTGATTTCTTCTTCCGCATTCTTGGCGCCGTTATTGGCGCCGTTCTCTTCGCCGTGATAGGCCGCTGGGTGGCCGACCTCTTCGATGATGGTCCTGAGTTGTACGTACTGGTCTTTGGGCTGCTTGGCGTGTTGGCGGGGTTGGTGTTGACGCCCTTCATTACGACCAGACCCATTCGCCGCATCCGCCAGGAGTTGATCGGCATGGCGCCTGAACGGCTGGGCGCCATTGTCATAGGCATTTTCATGGGGCTGGTGGCTGCCGCCCTCTTTTCCTTCCCGCTCTCCTTTCTTCCCCCGCCGTTCCAGCAAATCGCGCCACTTGCCGCAGCCGTCGTCTTCTGCTATCTGAGCGTGGTTATCCTCACCTTGCGCCAGCAGGATTTGCGCAATTTCTTTGGCTCCATGCGCCCGTTGTTCGGTAGCGGGATGGTGGTCAAGGAGGAGCAGGAGAATGGGGACAGCGTTTTGCTCGACACCAGCGTGATCATCGACGGGCGTATCACGGACATCAGCAAGACCGGCTTCATTCGCGCTGCGCTCATTGTGCCCAACTTCGTGTTGACCGAGTTGCAGCACATCGCCGATAGCGCGGACACGCTGCGCCGCAACCGCGGCCGGCGCGGGCTGGAGGTGCTGGGCATTTTGCAGCAGGACGTGCCCATCCCTATCCGTTTCACGGATATGGACGTCAGCGAGGTGCGCGACGTGGACAGCAAGCTGGTGGCGCTGGCGCGGGAGTTGGGCTGCCCCATCATGACCAACGATTACAATCTGAACCGCGTGGCGGAGCTGCAGGGGGTGACGGTGCTCAACATCAACGACCTGGCCAATGCCGTGAAAGCTGCCTATCTGCCCGGCGAAGAGCTCTCCGTGCGCATTATTCAGGAAGGTAAGGAGTATGGTCAGGGGGTCGGCTATCTCGACGACGGGACAATGATCGTAGTTGAAGAAGGCGAGGATCACATCAACAGCACAGTGACCGCAATCGTGACCAAAGTGCTGCAAACGACGGCCGGGCGCATGATCTTCGCTCGTTTACCTAACCACGGATGAGCGCTGTGACCCTGGATTCTAACGTACCACGTCTGCGCTTCGCACCCAGCCCCACTGGAAGTCCGCACGTGGGCTCCCTGCGCACGGCGCTGTTTAACTGGGCGCTGGCGCGCAATATGGGCGGCGACTTCATTTTGCGCATCGACGACACCGACTCAGAGCGCAATGAGCCCGCGGCTGTGGCTGAAATGCTGGATGCACTGAACTGGCTGGGCCTGGATTGGGACGAAGGGCCGGACGTAGGCGGCGAGTATGGCCCCTATCGCCAGTCCGAGCGCCGCGACCGCCATATAGAAGTGGCGCGGCAACTGGCGGCGCAGGGTGACGCTTATCACGGCGACGATCCAGACGGCTCGCAGAATGCCGCGGGCCAGGGCCCAATCCGTTTGCGGCTGCCGCGCGAGGGCCACACCGTCGTGGAGGATGCTCTGCGCGGGCCGGTGCGCTTCGCCAACGAGGATCTGCACGATCCGGTGCTTGTGCGCGCTGACGGAAGCCCGCTCTATCACCTCGCCGCCGTGGTAGACGACCACGATATGGCCATCAGCCACGTCGTGCGCGGCGAGGAATGGTTGTCGACAACGCCCATTCACGCCTACCTCTACGAGCGGCTGGGCTGGTCCCAACCGGTGTGGGTCCACCTGCCCCTGGTTCTCAACCCCCACGGGCGCAAGCTGAGCAAGCGGGAAATGAGCGAGCGCTACGTGGTCGATTCTCTGATCAGCGCCGGCTACTTGCCGGAAGCGCTGTTCAACTACCTGCTGCTCCTCGGCTGGTCCCCACCGCAGGAAGAGGAAATCGTCAACAAGTGGCTCGTGCGCCAGCAGTTTCAGCTTGAGCGCCTTTCGGCCAGCCCGGCGACCTTCGACTGGGACCGGCTCAACTGGTTCAATCGCCATTACCTGGCGCAGAAGAGCAACGCGCGGTTTGCGGAGCTGATGCACCCCTACCTGGAAGATGCCTACGGCGACCTGAACGTTGGCGAGCAGTGGCTGGTGCGGCTGGCGGGCCTGATCAGGGACGGGGTGGTGCGGCTCTCAGACGTCGTGGAAGCGGCGGAGTGGGCCGTCTCCGAGCAGTTCGACTTTAGCCCGGAAGCGGAAGAGGCGCTGGAAGAAGACTCTTCGCACCCTGTGTTGGTGCGGCTCGTGGCTGAGCTTGCCAGCGTGGTGCTCCTCGACGAGGAGACGGCGCGCCACATCCTGCAGGGGCTTCGCCGCCACTTTGCTGAGAGTGCAGCGTGGGAGGCGGCGCAGGTGTACAGGCCTGTGCGCGCCGCGTTGACCGGTCGCGTACACGGGCCGCCGCTGCACGAAATCATGGGCCTGCTAGGGAAGGGGCGCTGTCTGGAACGAGCCGCAGTCATTCTCCGCGGCTAAAACGGACGTGACACGGAAAACCACGGAGTTGGAATCGAGAACCACGGAGGCGTATCTACTCTACACTATTCACTCGCCCCAATTCTCCGTGGTCCTCCCCGGCGGCCACCGGCCGCCGCTCTCCGTGCCCCTCTGTGTCACATTCGTTCCATCGACCTTAGCTGATACTTTCACACTCGCCTTATCCGCTGTAGAATGGGGCGACGTTTACGCCAGATTGCCCGCGGCGAGAGCGGGCCGATTACTCAAAAGCGACGAGGCTACGAATGACGCTTCAGATATACAACGTGTTGTCCCGCGAGAAAGAAGAGTTTGTGCCCCTGCACGAGGGCAAAGTGAACATGTACGTCTGCGGGCCGACGGTCTACGATCACCCGCACATCGGCCACGCCAAGACCTACATCGGATTTGACGTAGTCGTGCGCTATCTGCGCTACCTGGGCTACGATGTGCTCTACGTGCAGAATATTACCGACGTGGGCCACTTGCTGGATACCGGCGAGGATCGCGTGCTGCGCAAGGCGCGGCAGACCTCCTCGCTGCCCATGCAGATCGTAGAAAAGTACACGCGCATCTACTTCGAAAACATGGACGCGCTCAACGTGTTGCGCCCGGATATCGCGCCCCGCGCCAGCGGGCACGTGCCAGAGCAGATAGAGATGATAGAGACGCTGCTGGCGAAGGAGTACGCTTACGAAGTGAACGGCTCCGTCTACTTCGACGTTTCCTCCTTCCCCGAATATGGCAAGTTGAGCGGTCGCGTGTTGGACGAGCAGGAAGAAGGTGCGCGGGTCGATGTGCTGGAGGAAAAGCGGCATCCGGCCGACTTCGCCCTGTGGAAGCGCGCCGATCCGGAGCACATCATGCGCTGGAACAGCCCCTGGGGTGAAGGATTTCCCGGTTGGCACATCGAGTGCTCGGCGATGTCCACCAAATATCTGGGCCCTACCTTCGACATTCACGGCGGGGGCATCGACAACATCTTTCCCCACAACGAGTGCGAGATTGCGCAGAGCGAGGCGGCCCACGACGCGCCGTTTGCCCGTTACTGGATGCTCACCGGCTCGCTCACGTTGGAGGGCATCAAGATGAGCAAGAGCCTGGGCAACACGCTTACCATCAGCGAGGCTCTGGAGCGCTGGCGACCGGAAGCGATCCGCACCTTCGTGTTGTCCAGCCATTACCGCAGCCCCATCGATTTTTCTGGCGAGGCGCTGAACGCCGCGGATAAGGGATGGCAACGGCTGTGGAGCGCGGTGCAATTGACGCGCAGCCATCTCAGCACGGCCCCGGAGGGCGTAGCGGACGACGACGTGGAAGCGATACTGGACGATGTACAGCAGCGTTTCGAAGCGAAGATGAACGACGACTTCAACGCCCCGGCTGCTCTGGGCGTGCTACAGGAGCTGACGCGCGAGGTAAACACGCTACTCAACGAAGGGGAGCCGCAGACGCGACAGACGCTGCAGGCCATTGACGACCTCTACCGCCGTCTTGGCGGTGACGTGCTGGGCATCATTCCCGACGAAGAGGCGCGAGGGGCCAGCGCAGAGCGCGAAGAAGGTCTCATCCGGCTGCTGGTGGAGCTGCGCGCCCGGGCCCGAGAGAACCGCGATTGGGAAGCGGCGGATCGCATTCGCGACGAGCTGACCGGGCTGGGCGTGACGCTCGAGGATCGTCCTGACGGCACCATCTGGAAGGTAGTCGGCTGAGCGAGGCCTGACTACCGATGGACGTTCTCTACCGCCGCAACACCGTTTTGGAGGCGCTACGCAGCAGCCGTCGCTCTCTACATCGCCTGTGGTTGCAGAAAGATCTTTCTGAACAGGATGCTGGGCCCCTGCGTGAAGCAGCAGAGGTCCGCGGCCTCGCTGTCTCCTATGGCGACAAAGGGAAACTGTCCAACATTGCCCGGGACGGCAGCCACCAGGGCGTGGTGCTTGAAGCCGGTCCCTATCCCTACAGCAGCGTGGAAGCGATCCTGGACCTGGCCCTCGAGCGGGAGGAGCGTCCCTTTTTGCTCCTGCTGGATCTATTGCACGGCCCGCAAAATATCGGCAGCTTGTTGCGCACGGCCGAAATTTGTGGCGTGCACGGCGTCATCATTCAGGACCGCCGCGCGCCGGATATCACGCCCACGGTGGTTATCTACTCCGCCGGCGCCGCCGAGCACCTGCACGTGGCGCAGGTGACCAACCTGGTGGATACCATGCGCCAGCTAAAAGAGGAGGACGTGTGGCTCGTTGGTATGGACCTCAGCCACCAGGCGCAGGCCCTGGGCGAGATTAACCTGAATATGTCCATCGGCATCGTCGTGGGCCACGAGGGCCGCGGCATGCGCCGCCTGGTGCGCGAGACGTGCGACTTCTTGCTGCAACTGCCCATGCGCGGTCACGTGGAATCGCTCAACGCGGCGATTGCCGGGTCCGTTTTGCTGTACGAAGCGTGGCAGGCGCGCGGCTTTGAGGGGGCGCGGGAGGCCCGCGGGTGATCCGGCGTGAGCGGTGAGAGGCAGGGGCAGGGCTCCGCGGGGCCGCAATTCCAGATGCGCCAGTGCAGCGGCGAGCGCTGCCGCTTTCGTTTTCCGGCGCCCGCCGGCACGACGGAGGGCCACGTTTGCCCGCGCTGTCAGTCACCCACCGCCTTTGTCACGGCGCCCTTCAGCGGTCGCCCACCGGAGACAGCGTCCCCAGCGGGCCCGCATGTAGAGGCGCTTCTGGATAACATTCGCTCGATCTTCAACGTGGGCGCTATGTTTCGTACGGCCGACGGTGCCGGCATTCGCCGCCTGCACCTGGCGGGCATCACCGCCACCCCCGACCATCCCAAAGTGGCCAAAACGGCGCTGGGCGCGGAGCGGGCGGTGGCCTGGAGCGAGCATCCCAACGGCCTGGATGCTGCCACGGCGTTGCGCGAGCGCGGCTATCGTCTGTGGGCGCTGGAGAGCACGGCGCGTTCCACCAATCTCTTCGACACGCGCCCCGCGGCGGAAGGCGCGCCGATCCTGCTTATCGCGGGCAACGAATTGGCCGGCGTCGACCCCCAGATACTGGCCCTCTGCCAGCGCACCGTGCATCTGCCCATGGAAGGCGTCAAAGGCTCGCTAAACGTCGCCATCGCCTTTGGCGTCGCCGCCTATTACCTGCGCTACTCAGACCGCTGACGGCCAATCTCCAATCAGCCAGTCTCCAGTCTCCAATTCACTAATCCCCAATCTCCCCTCTCCCCCGCCGCATCGCCCAAACCACCGTCAACCCCATCGCCGCCAGCGTCACCACCGCGGCGATCAACAGCCCGATCTCCGGCTGGCGCCAGGCGGGCTCTGGCTGGGGCGTCGGCTGTACCCGGGCCGTGTGGGCATCATAAGCCTCCCGCAGCAGGCTCACGGCGTTCTCGCCGCCGATAGGCTCTGTGACCGAAAGATATAACGCCGGGGCAGTGGCCGCTCCCGTCTCAGACATACCTAGCTCCGCAGCCGCGTAAGGCGCCTCGTCAGCGCGCGCCACCATAAGAAAAGCGGCGGAAGCCGTCTGTTGTAGCTGGACCGTATTGCAGCGGCGGTCGCCACCGGCGGCCGATCCCGCCTCCAGCGCGCGCAAAAGCTGTTCTGGCAGCGGTTGGTTCGCCTCGCGCGCCGCCCGGAAGGCGCGCAGGGTCTCATCCAGCACCGCCTGCCCTTCCAGAATATTGCCTTGCACGGCTACCCCCAGTTCGTCAGCCTGGCGCGCCCCGGCCCAGTCTAGCGTTCCCTCGCCGGTGAACGTGGCGGCCCGCGCCCGGCCCTGCGCCAGCGTGACCACGCCGTACTGGCGGCGCAACAGGCCGGGATCGTCCCCTACCTGTGTCACTGCGCCGACGATGTCCTCCGCCTGCCGGCCCTCTTGCAACAACTGGAAGACGCGGTTGCGGTTCGTCAGGTCGAATTCGGCCTGCGTGGCTGCCGCACCGTGTCCGGGGACCAGCGCGGCGATGGCGTCCACCGCTTCCGGGAAACAGGACGCGCCGGCTACTCCCACGGCCCCGCTGGCGGGGTCAGCGGCGACCACAGACCACGTATTGAGGGGCGTGCGCTGTGGCGGCGCGCCGGACCAGGGTCGCTCTCCCGGCAGATCTGTCGCCAATGCCAGAAGGGCGCCCGCGACAAGTAACAGCGCGACTATTGCTCCTTTTCCCATAGTCCGATGCTGTACACGTGGTACGTCTGGGGCATCATATCGATCGGTTGCACGGCGATGGGGCGGAAACCGCGCTCGTTCAACTGGCGCCCATCGCGGGCCAGAGTAGCCACGTCAGAGCTGACGTAGATCAGGCGCTGCGGCGCCAGTTCCGCAATCTGCGCCACCACTTCGCGCGACAGCCCTTCTGGCGGCGGGTCAACCACCATCACGTCGGGCTGCACGGCCAGCCCTGGCAAGACCTCGGCCACCACGCCCTCGTAGAGCGCTACGTTGTCGGTGTCGTCCAGGTTAAAGGCGGCGTCGGCCACGGCGTCCGGCGCGGCCTCGATGCCGACCACCTCCGCCGCCTGCTGCGCCAGGAAGGCGGTCAGGGCGCCCACGCCGCAGAATGCTTCCAGCACCGTCTGGCTGCCGTCCAGGGCAGCAAAAGCTAGGACCGCGTCTACCAGCTGCGCGGCGGCCTCAGGGCTGGGGTAGAAAAAGGAGCCCGCAGAGACGCGGAAGTCACGCCCCTTCAGCGCCTTAACCACGTAATTATCGCCCACCAGATTGGCCGCCGTGCCGTCGGGCAGCACCATCGCCGCCGACACGGGAAAGTCGGCTGCCAGTTGCGGCGGCTCCACACCCTCCACTTCCAGCGCCACCAGCATGGCTCCATCGTCGCCCAGCCGCAGCGTCATGCGCCGCAGGCCCGGTAGATTCAGTTCGACGTCCTGGAACAGCTGCAGCAGCTGGGGCCGGATAATATAGCACACCTCGATGGGCATGACCTCGCCCAGAAACGGGGACCAGAATCCAAGCTCACCCTGGGGCGTGGGGCTGAAACTTACGTCCGTGCTGTATTCCCACGGTTGTGGATTGGCCGGTGTGGGCCGCACCTCCACGTCCTCCATGCGCCCGATGCGCTGCAGTTGGTCGCGCACGATTTCTTGCTTGTAATCCAGTTGGGCGCCGTAGTCGATGTGTTGCCAGTGACAGCCGCCGCACACGCCAAAGTGTGGACAGCGCGGCTCGGCGCGCTGCGGCGACGGCTGCAAAACCTCCAGCAGGCGCGCGTGAGCGAAGCGCTCTTTGTCCTTCACTACCTCCACCCGCACTTCCTCGCCGGGGATGGTGAAGGGCACGAAAATCACGCGCCCGTCCTCGTCGCGGCCCAGCGCGTCGCCGCCGTGGGCCATATCGGTCAACTCAAGGGTCAAAGTTTCCATAGATCATTATTATGGGTCGGACGGCGTCGAAATGCGAACGCTTCAAATTCGGCCGGTGGCGATGAGCATGGTGAAGGTGGCGATGAACCAGTGGATGAGAAAGGGATAGAGAAAAGAGCCCGACTGCCAGGCCACGAAGCCGAAAGCGGCCCCGCCAAAGATGGTGCTCAACGTCTCCACTTCCGGCTTGCCCAGGTGCATGAAGGCGAACGGTACGGCCTGCAAAAAAATGGCCGGGCCGGGCCCGAAGTAGCGGGCAAAGGCAAAGAGGATGAAGCCGCGCCACATGAATTCCCAGCCGAAAAGGTCCACGCCGGTCAGAAAGACGAGATTGCCCACCCCTTCCGGCGCCCGTTCCTGGTAGAACGAGGCCATCGCCGGCGTGCGCGCCAGAAACCACAGGATGAGGGCCATACCTGCGCAACCGGCGAGGACCCACTTCAGGCCGGTGCGCCAGTCGCCCAGGCGCAGCCCATACTGCGCCGGATTCTCGCGAAAAAGAAGCAGGATGATCAGCGTGGGCAGGACAAAGTAGAAAATGAGGCGGTCATACGCTTTGTGTCTCGTCAGGTGGTATCCATAATAATCCAGCATGGGCACCACTGTGGAGAGCACGATGAGGAAGGTTAATTTGAGGTCGAAGTCGATGCCGCCGATGTTCATCGTTCGCTTCATGGAGACGGCGCGATACCTACCAGCAGCGTCAGGCGTTCGTCGCCCGTGTTGGTCACACCGTGCAGCAGGCCCGCCGGCGCCCAGACCACCTGACCCGCCCCGGCCGTTTGCTCTCTGTCGCCCAACACAAAGCGCCCGGCGCCGCTCACCACGTAATAGAACTTATCCTGATCGTCGTGGTCGTGGGCCGGTTGTGTCTGGCCCGGCTCCAGGCAGTTGAGGCCCAGGAGCAGCGCCTCACTCTGGAACAGCGTCGTTTTGTAATGCTTGTCCGGCCGGGAACCGCTGTGTTCGTTGAGTGTCTTCACAAGGTCGTCCATGGTTTCCTCTCATCGATTCAATTGTCGGCGGCAGGCGCCTGTCTGGCAAGAATCCCTGGTGCATTATAACAAAAAAGGCCCGACCATACCGGCCGGGCCTCTACGATCATCTTCTTATGTTGAACGTGTTTGTTGCAGCTCCCGGATTACGTACGCTCCGGGATGAGGGTAAAAATAATGGAAATTACGCTGCCTGATGGGTAGGCTCGCCCATCTGCACCATGTTCTGGAGCACGCGTTCCATGGTCATGGTGTGGGTGCAGACGTTGCGCGTGGCAAAGAAAGAGCAGTCACAGGTCCATTGCCCGTGGTCGTAGGTGACGACGTGGGCGTGATTATCCCCGTCGATGCGGACTTGAAACGTTTCAAACTGAATTCGATCGGCTCGTTCCTCAGCATAAATTTTCGCTTTCTCGATTTTGCCAATCATTCCATAATCCATTGTACTTTCGCTCCTCTATGCAAAATGGACTAATAAAAAAAACGCACGCTGATTTGCGTGCGTTAAGGGCCCAAGTAGTAGTTGTCAGCTGACGAAATTGAGATTTTCGCCCCGGGTATGATTCGATTCATGCCTCTAGTATATCGTGTGCCCGAGGACTGTCAATGTTAATTGCTGGGCGCAAGCTTAAAATATACTACCAGTATCTACAGGATCTGCGGCGGGATAACGCGCACCAATTACAGCTCTCATTTATGGCTCGATGCGGATGCGCGCCAGGTCGAGGTGTTGCGCTGCGAAATGGCCTTCGGGAGCCAGGATGTGCAGTCGCTTGCCGCCGGGCTCGTCGTGGAGGACCAGGCGTACGCGGTACGCGCCCGCCGGTAAATCGCGCCCCAGCGAGAGGTCGTGGACGCTCGGTGTGGGCGCGCTCGCCGAGACGGCCTCGTCAGGCAGAGGGTGTTCCATGCTGCCGCGCACTATGCCGGCATCATCTAACAGTTGTAGCTCGACCACCGGGTGCCGTTCGCTTTGTGTTGTTGCATGATCCGCCGCCGTCCAATAGAGCGTGACGCGAAACACGTCACCGGGCGCCAGCACGCGCGCGTTGTATTCGTAACCACGTAGCAGCCACTCGTCTTCAAAGTTCTGGGCCGTGGGATTGGGCAGCGCTCTTTCCGGCCCCTGTTGGGCCGCCGGCTCCAAAGCCACCTCGCCCAGCGCCAGCGCGTCGCCCCAATCCTCGCCCTGCGGGCCGGAGATAGCCAGGCGATAGGTAGGGGCGTAGAGCCCAACGTAGACGGTCGCCGTTTCCGGCGTGTAAGCCGTCTCCGGCACGTAGACGCTGAGTGTGTCTACAAAACGCTGGCCCGGTTGCCAGTGGCTGGTGGGGAAGGCGCCCGTGCCGGGATGCGTGTCGCGTTGCGCCACCACCGTGCCCGCTTCGTCGATCAGGTGCAGGAACAGGAGAAAGTCGCCCGGCGGCTGCTTTTCCACCTCCCAGTAAAGCGAGACCTCCAGCGGCTGGCCCGGCTCCAGTGAGCGCGCGTCCAGTTCGTAGCCGCGCAATGTGGCCAGGCCGGCGAAGCTGGCGTCGACTGCGTTGGGCGGCTCGGCGTCCGCGGGGAAGGCGGGTGGGCGGGCGTAGGCCGGCGCCAGATAGCCCAGCAGGGCCACCAGGGACAGCGCCAACATGGCCCCGTTTGCCAGCCAGGCCAGCAGGCGGTCACTGTCTACGCCGGCGACCGTCTTCAGACCGGCAGCCAGCCGGCTCAGGCCATAAAAGGTGAGTAGAGAGAGGGCGGGCAGGCCGGGAAAGAAAAAGCGGCCCATGGCCCCGGCGGGGCTCACCAGCATGTAATTGAATAGGACGGCAAAGGAGAGAACGACGTTCAAAAACAGCAGACCCAGAAAGATGGTCGCTGTGTCTCGTCGCCGTCGCGCGACGGAAATGAGCGCGCCGGCCAGTCCCAGTAGAACGATCCAGGCCAGCGCGTCGTAGAGCACCTGCGGCAGAGGGATCTGGCCGAAGCCGAAACGGCCCCAGAGCGTGGACCAGGCGGCGGGCAGTTCAAAAATGGCCAGCGGCAGGCTCTGCAACGGATCGCGCGCGCCCCACAGCTCGGTCACGGTGCGGAAGCCGGTGGGCTCCCCGTACAGCATCTGGTTGCGCACAAACCACCAACCGGCGAGGAGGGCGGCTACAGCCAGGGATAGGAGTCCGACCTCCGGCCACCGGCGCCACTGCCGCCGGCGCCAGGCCACGTAGGTTGCGGCGACGGCGATCAATAGGCCGGCGGCGGCCATGTTGAATTTGCTCAGCAAGGCGATGCCGTAGAGCAGGCCAAAAAGCAGGCCCCAGCGGCGGCTGAGGCCCTGCGGATCGCGCAACAGGCGCACAGAGGCCAGCAGGATGGCGCTGCCGCTGAATGCGGCGAGGATGTCGTTATTGATCGCGCCTGCCATGTACAGGAACATGGGATTGAAAGCCACGAACGCCGCGCCGCCCAGGGCCAGTGCCCGCCGGCGGGGCCAGATGGCGCGCCCGGTGGCCCACGTGGCCCACACCGCGCCCGCGCCGATAAGCACGTTCAGGGCGCGGATCAGGTGCGCGGCCAGCGCTTCGCCGCGCCAGGGGAATGCTTCCTCCGGCCCGTGCAGATACTGGTTCTTGTTGTCCACGCCCACCTCGGCAAAGCGATAGGCCCAGAAGCGGTTGGCCGGGGGCGTGCGGCACAGATCTTCGCCGGCGTCCACCCAGCCGCTGGCGACCGCCCCCAGGGCGTAGAACAGTGGGGGGTGGTGGCTCTGGAAGCGGCACGCCTCCTGCCCCTGCACCGGCAGCGATTTGTTGACGACGATATAGCGCACAAAACGATAGTGGCGCAGTTCGTCTGTTGCTTCATGCAGGGGATTGATGATGCTGTAGGCCAGGCCCAGCCCGACGAATAGCAGAAGGAGTACGACGATGTCCCGGTTGCGGTGTAAACGTGTCATCAAGGTTGGTAATTGTAGCAGAAGTTGCGACGAAATTCGTGTTGCTCCGTATAATAGAGTGAGAGTCTGAGCAGCGCGTGCGCCAGTGCGCTGCGCCTCTTACTAATTTTCCAATAATTCAAGGAAGGTGAACCAAATGAAATCTCATGTCGTTGATTACGAGATCTTTGGCGACGATTTGCAGTTTGTGGACGTGGAACTGGATCCGCGAGAAACGGTGATCGCCGAAGCCGGCGCCATGATGTACATGGACGAGGGCATCGGATTTGAGACGAAAATGGGCGACGGCTCCAATCCCAACGAGGGCCTGCTGGGCAAATTGGGCAGTGTGGCCAAGCGAGCTATCACCGGCGAGTCTCTGTTCATGACCCATTTTACCAACAACGGACAGGGCAAGAAACACGTCGCCTTTGGTGCGCCTTATCCGGGCAAGGTGATGGCCATTGACCTGGACGAGGCCAACGGCGAGTTGCTTTGCCAGAAGGATGCCTTTCTGGCGGCTGCGCTGGGCACCGAGATCACCATCGCCTTTAACAGGCGGCTGGGCACGGGGCTCTTCGGCGGCGAAGGCTTCATCTTGCAGAAGCTGCGCGGCGATGGCATGGTGTTCATCCACGCCGGCGGACACATTGTGGAAAAGCGGTTGCACGGCGACAAGCTTCTGGTGGACACCGGTTGCCTGGTGGCTTTCGAAAATACCATTGACTACAACATTGAACGAGCGGGTAACTTGAAGTCGATGCTCTTTGGCGGCGAGGGCCTGTTCCTAGCAACGTTGCAGGGGACCGGGCGTGTCTGGTTGCAATCCCTGCCCTTCTCGCGCCTGGCCGACCGCATTCTGGCCAACGCGCCCAGCACGGGCGGCAAGACGCAGGGCGAAGGGTCCGTGGTTCGTGGACTGAGCAATTTCCTGGAACAGTAAAACGCGTTATGCAGCGCGCATGTGAGCACAAGAAACCTCCCGCGAGGGAGGCTTCTTGTGTTAATCCCTGCCAGCACTTCCTAGTTCACAAAGTAACTGATGCAGGCTTCGTCAATCAATTCGGGAGAAAGGTGGGGGTCCATCTGTTCGTAGCGGCAAATAGAGACGACGGCTTTCAAGATGTCGCGTGGATGCACTGCCTGCATCGTGCGCTCGGGCTGCCGGTACCACTTCTTCAGTAAATGTACGAAGCTTGTCTGGTCGAAGCCCACGTTGAACGCCTTGCACATCATCTTGAAAATCTCATAGTACATTTTCTCGTCCGGCCCCGTCACTTCCACCTTCATCTGGATGCGGCGCAGAAAGGCGTCGTCGACCAGATCTTCGGGGTCCAGATTGGTGGAGAACACGATGAGCTGCCGGAAAGGCACTTCAATCGTTTGGCCTGACTGCAAACGCAGGAAGTCAACGCCGCTTTCGAGGGGCACGATCCAGCGATTGAGCAGCTCCTGCGGGCTCATCTGCTGACGCCCAAAGTCGTCGATGAGGAACATGCCGCCGTTGGCTTTCAGCTGCAGCGGCGCTTCGTAAAACTTAGCCACCGGCTCGAAGCGCAGGTCCAATGCTTCCATTTTCAACTCGCCGCCGACCATCACCGCCGGTCGCTTGAACAGCTCCCAACGCTTGTCGACCTTGGGCCCCCCGTTGCCGATGCTGGCAGTGCTCTGCCCGCGGCCTGCATGATGACCGTTGCCATTGCCGTTGAGCAGGTGGCTCTTGGCCGGCAGATGAACCAGCGGATCGTAAATCTGGATGATCTGCCCGCCCACTGTGAGGGCGTAGGGTAACCAGATAGGATCAACGCCGGCAAGGAGTTGTGCGATTGATTGGGCGATAGTCGTTTTACCGTTGCCCGGCGGACCATAGAGGAAAAGGGACGTTCCGGCGTTCACTGCCGGCCCGATGCGGCGATGGAACCCTTTAGGCAGGATCAGGTGTCGCAAGGCCTGCTGTACGTCGTCCGGGCGCACCGCCTGCCCGCCGCTGGCCTGCAGCAGAATAGCCTGGCGATACTTCTCCAGCGATACGGGCACGGGTCCCACGTACTGGCTTCTTTCCATCGCCTCTCGCGCCCGCTTTGTGCCCTCATCTGTCAGGCGATAAGTGTAGCTGAAGCGGCCCAGCGCGCCGGTCTTGCTGATTTCCACCATGTGCTCTTGCTTCAGGCGAGCCATGATTTCGTCCAACAATTGCGCGTGGACGCGAATGATCTCGCTGAAACGGCTGACGCTGACGTCCCCCTCCGAAAAGAGAAGGCGGTAAATGAGGTCGACGACGATGCTCAGGGGAACATCCAGGTCCTCGACTTCGCGTACCGGCGTCATGATCTTGGCTAATTGCTGTTTTTGTTCGTCCACGATGATCCTTAACTCTCCGCTGTATGTGACTACGATGACAGGCTGATGCAGTCTGACTATAGCGTAGAGCGCCGGGCGCTTAAATAGGAAAAACGGTATGGTTCTGGCCCAGAATGCACAAAGACGCCCCGGCCGGGGCGTCTTTTTCTTGGTGTCAGGATAAGTCGAGGCCGTCACTGGCCCCCAACACGGCTCAAACGCCGGATCCGTCGGAGTCTGCCGGCGGCTGTCCGTTGCTGGCCGTGCTCTCTACGGCAGCCGTTTGCTCGCTCCCCAGGGCCTCCTGTGCGGGCTCCTCGCCCTCATCCTCGTTGTTGCGCGTCAGGCGGCCCTCACGAATGACGGCGACGGAGGCGACGCTGTCCCCCTCGCGCAAATCCATGACCGTGACGCCGCGCGAGTAACGGCCCTGTTGCGACACGTTGCGCACCGGCGTGCGTAGAATGATGCCATTGACCGAGATGCACGTGACTTCGTCGTCGCCGGTCACCACGCGCGCGCCCACGATGTGCCCGCTGCGGCTATTGAGGGTCATGGCGCGCACACCCTTGCCATAGCGGCTCTGGCGACGGAACTCGTCCAGGGGCGTGCGCTTGCCGAACCCTTTCTCTGTAATCAACAGCAGGTCTTCGTCGGGCAGCACCACGTCAACGCCGGTGATGCGGTCGCCTGGCTCCAGACGCATGGCATTGACACCGGCGGCGGTGCGACCCATGGGGCGCACGTCTTCTTCCGCGAAACGAATCGCCCGGCCCTGTTCGGTGACCAGGATCAGATCCTGCCCGCCCCGCGTCAATTTGACCCAGCCCAGCTCATCGTCGTCGTCCAGATTGATGGCGATGAGGCCAGAGGGGCGCACATTGCGGAAAGCGCCAATCTCCACCCGCTTGATGCGCCCGTTGCGCGTGACCATCGTCAGGTACTCCCCTTCGTCGAAGTCGCGCACGGGCAGCGCGGCGGTGATCTTCTCGGTGGGCATCAGGGGCAGCACGTTCATCAGCGAGCTGCCTTTCGCAGTGCGATCCAGTTCCGGAATCAGGAACGCCCTCTCAGAATAGACCTTTCCGCGGTCGGAGAAGAAGAGAATGCTGTTCAGAGTGCCGGCGGCGAAGAGGTGTTCCAGCTCGTCCTCGTCGCGGGTGCTCATACCGATCAGCCCCTTGCCCCCGCGGCCCTGGCTGCGATAGGCTTCGACCGGCGTGCGCTTGATATAGCCGCGCTGCGTGACGGCGATGAGCACGTCCTCGTCCTGGATCAGATCCTCCATATTCAGATCGGCGTCCAGGTTGGGCGCTATTTCGGTGCGCCGCTCATCCCCGTATTTCTCTTTCAGATAGGTCAGATCTTCCTTGATCATCGCCAGAATCTCGCCCTTGTCGGCCAGAATTCCCCGCAGACGGGCCACCTCAGCCATGATCTCCTGGTATTCGTCCTGGATCTTCTGCCGTTCTAGGGCCGCCAGGCGGCGCAACTGCATGTCCAGGATGGCGTTGGCCTGCGCTTCAGTCAGACCGAAGCGATCCATTAGCTTGCCGCGCGCGTCGTCCACGTCCTCGGCGTTGCGGATGGTGTCGATCACGTCGTCCAGGTGGTCCAGGGCGATCAGCAGCCCTTCCAGAATGTGCTGCCGGCGCAGCGCCTTGTCCAACTCGAATTGCGTGCGACGGGTGATGACCTCCACGCGGTGGTCGATGTACACTTGCAGCGCGCGCTTGAGAGAGAGGAGGCGCGGCTCGCGCTCGATGAGGGCCAACGTCTGCACGCCGAAGGTGGTCTGCAACTGCGTGTGCTTGTAAAGCTGGTTTAGAACCTTCATCGGCTGGCAGCCGCGTTTCAGCTCCACCACGATGGAAATGCCGTGGCGATCCGATTCATCGCGCAGGTCGGCGATGTTGTCCAGCACGCCCTTATTGACCAGTTCGGCGATGCGCTCGATGAGACTCGATTTGTTCACCTGGAAGGGGATCTCGGTGACGTTGATGCGCTGGCGGTCGGCGCGCGTGCGAGACTCTTCAATTTCGGCGACGGCGCGAATAATCACACGCCCTTTGCCCGTGGCATAGGCGCTCTT
>DATHSI010000047.1:0-13214 GCA_035464315.1 Candidatus Sulfomarinibacteraceae bacterium | reverse complement strand
AAATCGAAGGGGAGATGGGCGACGCCCACGTCGGCCTGCAGGCGCGCCTGATGTCCCAGGCGCTGCGCAAGCTCTCCGGCGTCATCAAGCAGACCAATACGGTGATGATTTTCACCAACCAGCTGCGCATGAAGATTGGCGTGATGTTCGGCAATCCGGAGACGACCAGCGGCGGCAACGCGCTGAAGTTCTACGCCTCGGTGCGCCTGGACATCCGGCGCATTCAGAGCCTGAAGGACGGCGGGTCGGTGGTGGGCAACCGCACGCGCATCAAGGTCAAGAAGAACAAGGTAGCGCCCCCCTTCACCGAAGCTGAGTTCGACATCATGTACAACGAAGGCATCTCCAAAGCCGGAGACATTCTGGACCTGGGTGTGGAATACGAAATCCTGGAGAAGCGCGGCTCTTACTATCGCTATGGCGAAGAGCTCCTGGGCCAGGGTCGTGAAAACTCCAAGCAATACCTCCTGGAAAACCCAGAAATGATGGATGAAGTGGAGCTCTTGATCCGGCAGGAGGCTGGCTTGCGCATTCCCAAGCGGTTTGCCGAGGAAGAGGAAGAAGCGGAGGTAGAGGCAGAGGCGGAAGCAGAGACAGAATAAAGGTAAAGTCCTTGGCTTTCGTCCCATTCTTGGGAAGAGGAAGCGCCGGTGTTCGCGCCTAAAGCGCCAGAATGCCGGCGCTCTTTTTAGATAGTTTCAGGCGTGTATGATACTGCTAAGAGACGCTCCGGCGTTGGTTGACAGCCCCTCTCCCCCTGTTATAATTAGCGTCTGCTAACGACATATTCTGCCCCCCATGAAGGCTGTCAAAATTCGCTTTCTTATTCCAATAAGGAACTGGTATGTAAAGTGCAGAATAGGTCATTGTTCATGTATTGATGTGGAGTGAAGAGTATGAGCGAAGAAACCAAGGATACGGGTGCTGCCAAGACAGAGGAAATTGCCGAAGTCAGCAGCATAGACCAGCTTAAGCGCAAAATGAAATTGCGTGGTACGATTGAACGCCTCGAACTCTATGGGGCGTTTGTTGATATTGGGCTGGAAACCAACGCCCTCGTTCACATCTCCCGGCTGGGACAGGGGCGCGTCAACCGCGTGTCGGATGTCGTCAGCGTCGGCGACGAGGTAGAGGTCTGGGTTGACAAGGTCGATCCCGAGCAGGGGCAGATCATGGTCAGCATGGTCGAACCGCTGGCAGTGGAATGGAACGACCTGAAGGAGGGCCAGGTATATACGGGCGAAGTGACGCGCCTGGAGAGCTTCGGCGCCTTTGTCGACATTGGCGCAGAGCGAGAGGGTCTGGTGCACATCAGCGAGCTCAGCCATGACTACGTCAAGCACCCTTCAGAAGTGGTGCAGGTTGGCGATGAGGTGGAGGTTAAGGTCATCGGCTACAGCAAGCGTAAACGTCGCATCGACCTCAGCATCAAAGCGCTGCTGGATAAACCGGAGCAGGAAGAGGTTGCCAGCCCCGAAGATTACGCCGACCTCGACGATAGCAACGACGAGATGCCCACAGCCATGGAAATTGCCATGCGCCGTGCCATGAGCAAGCTGGATCGCGATGAAAACGGCAAGGGTGGCAAGAAGGGCAGGCAGCGCAAGCAGAAAGAAAGTCAAGAAGACATCTTGCGCCGAACGCTGAAATTACGAGACTAGACGGAAGCGACCCACGCTAACGTTAACCGTATTCGGTCTAAGCGCCGCCCGGCGGTGTGGTTTGATCCCCTAAAAAACGGTGGGGGGCCAGTCGATCATCAGGGCTTCCAGACACTGACCCGCCGCAACCTCGGTCACGCCCTCAGGGACGATGACCAGTGCATTCGCTTTAACCAATGATGTCATGATGTGCGACCCCTGGCTTCCGGTCGTGGTCGCAATATAATCTCCATCCTCTGCTCGTGCCACATGGGCCCGCAGATAAGATTCCCGACCGTCCGAGGTGAGCGCTTCGGTCACCCTCACCGCGACGCGCGGTCGCTCCAAAACCGTATGTCCCGCCATCTTCAATATGGCAGGGCGCACGAACCGCTCGAAGGAAACCATAGCTGATACAGGGTTGCCGGGCAATCCAAGATAGGGAACCCCGGCGTAGGTACCGAACGCCAGCGGCTTGCCCGGCCGCATGCGCACGCGCCAGAAGCCGACATTGCCTTCCCGTTCCAGCACGGCCTTGACCACGTCGTAGGCGCCCACGGACACACCTGCAGAACTGACAAATAGATTCACACCGGCATCCAGGCCCGCCTGGAGGCGGTCGCGCACTTTCCGCTCACTGTCGCCGGCGACGCCCAGCACCACCGGCTTTGCGCCCAGGCTGCTCACCTGCGCGGTCTGTGCGTAACCGTTACTGTTCCGTATCTTGCCAGGGCTCAGGGGCTCCTCCACTGCAATCAGTTCGTCTCCGGTCGCCAGCACGCCAATGCGCGGGCGGCGGATGACAGGTACCTGGGCCACGCCCAGCGAAGCCAGTACCCCAATCTCTTGCGGGCGCAACAAATGGCCCGTGGGCAACACCTCTGTTCCGGCCTCAATATCCTCACCCGGATAACGGACATAATCACCCGCCCCAACCTGTCGATAAATCTCGATCTGCTGCGGCAGCTGGCGCTCCGCGTCGCGCCACGGTTCGCTTGTATCTTCAACAGGGATGACCGCGTTCGCACCTTCTGGCAGCGGCGCTCCGGTCATAATGCGCGCCGCACTCCCGGCGCTCAGCACGATATCCTCGTCTGAACCGGCGGCGATGTCGCCCACGACGCGCAACGTCACCGGCGCTTCCCGAGAGGCGCCGGTGACATCGTCAGCCCGTACCGCATACCCATCCATCGCCGAGTTGGCGAAGGGAGGCAGACTATCCTGAGCCACGACCGGCTGGGCCAGAATACGGTGAAGGGCTTGTAGCAATGGAACGTGTTCTCCGGGTAACACGTCCACCCCGGCCAGCACCATGTCCAGAGCATCGGCAACGGTCAGGTATTCCTGTTCAGCCATAACAGTCTCTGTCTCTCCTGTTTCTTGAAGTTATTGGCACTTCAGCGTGGGCTACGGCCGCCCACTCTACGCTAGGAAGCAGCCAGTTGCCCATCAAGAGCTAACGCTTCAGCCTCGCCCTGCATCGCCTGCAACACATTCTGCACGTGCCGCCATAGATCAAGCTGGCCGTCGAAACAGGCGCGACTGAAGTCAGCCACGGCCTCTTCAACGTGCTCCCGATCAACACCGGCAGCAAAGCGCCGGTCTTTCCACTTTTTGCGTACAGACTTCAACTTCACGTCGGCGATATCTTTGGAGGGCCGGACCAGAGTCACGGCTGTGATCAGGCCGGTAATGTCGTCGCAGGCGAAGAGCGCGTAATCAATCGGCTTCTCGCGCTCAACGCCGGTGCCCGCTGTATAGTGGGAGAGGATGACGCGAATTGTTTCCTCGTCCACGCCACGCTCCCTCAAGATTTCAGCCCCTTTGATCGGATGCTCGTCCAGGTCGGGATGAATCTCCCAGTCAAAGTCGTGCAGAATTCCCACCGCCCGCCAATAGTCAGAATCCTGGTCCAGTTGTCGTGCATAGCGCTCCATGGCCGCGCCCACTGCCAGCATGTGGCGGCGCAGGCCATCATCTTGTACGAATTCGCGCACAGTGCTCCAGGCCCACTCTGGGTCCGGCCGTTGCCCGTTCAGCTTGCGTCCAGCGTTGGTCACCGTTACGAAAACCTCCTTACGGCCTAGCCGCGGGCGCCACACTCGCAACCGCCCTCTTCTGCGCGCGAGCACCCTTCTTCAGCCTTCTTTTGCAACGCCTTTAGCTCCTCCAGCGGCTCGATCTGCTCGCGCGCCACTTCATAGCGCTCCCCCTCAATCTCCACCACGACGGCATCGCGCATGGCCAGCACGTCTTTGACCTTTGCCTCTCCGTGTGGCGTGCCGATTTTTTTGCCGCGCTTGGGCAACCGTTTCTTGGCTTCCACGTACTGCTCATACTCGTATATAAGGCAGCAACGCAGGCGCCCGCACATACCCGTAATCTCCTGCGGGTTGAGGGAGATGCCCTGTTCCTTGGCCATCTTGATTGAAATAGGGCTGAAGTCCGTGAGGAAGGTAGAACAGCAACGCGGGCCGCCGCAGGCGCCGTGCCCGCCCAGGATCTTGGCCACGTCCCGCGGGCCAACCAGTTGCAGCTCAATGCGGGTGCGGAACGACCGGTTCAGCGCCGTGCGCAGACGGTTTAAATTGATCTTCTTATTCTCGGTAGCATAATAGAACGTGAGCCAGGAGCCGTCAAAGCTATACTCAGCTTTGACAAACTTGACGTCCTGGACCCCCAGTTCGTGAGCCTTCTCGCGGCAGGTAATCAGCGCGCTAAGCTCCTTTTCCTGCCATACCTGCTGCATGACCAGGTCCCGCGGCGTTGCTTTGCGCTCAATCGGCCGCAGTCCGCGTCCCTGATACACTTTTTCCGGAGGAATGTGGGCGATGACCTGCCCCAATTGGCGACCGCGCTTGGTCTCCACAACCACGTGATCGCCAGCCTCTATCTTATCGCTGTCCGACAGCTCAAAGTGATATAGCTTGCCCAGTTTCTGAAAGCGCACACCTATGGCACTTGGCATAGTTACTCCATATGGTCGAGCCGGCACATCTAGACGTCCGTTACCCTTACAATCGACTCTAATGACACCCAAGTTTAGCGTTGGACAACGCCCATTGCAAAACAACGGCAGATCCCTCCAGAGATAAGACTCTGAAAGGATCTGCCACGCAACAATCGACTGCTGCTACTCAGCCAGTTCAGTTAATCATCTCAATTGGGATGACGTTATCCTTATTGGCCAGCGTCAACACGCTGACGCGCGCAGCCACCTTCTGGCTGATTTCATTGAAGGCCTGGGCTGCCGGCGAGTCAGGATGGCTGACGACAATGGGCTCACCCGTGTCACCGCCCTTGCGCACATTAGCATCCAGAGGAACTGATCCCAGAAACTCGGTTTCATAATCCTCAGACAGCCTTTCGCCAGCTCCCGTGCCGAAGAATTCGCCGCTCATGTTCTCCACAACGCCGATAATGGGCACGTCGAGTTTTTCGAACATCTTCAGACCGCGCAGAGCGTCCGCAGCCGCCACTTCCATGGGCTGTGTGACGATAATGGCTCCAGAAAGCGGAATGGCCTGCGCCAGCGAAAGCTGCGCATCACCGGTGCCGGGTGGCAGGTCGATTACCAGATAATCCAGTTCGCCCCAGGAGACGTCGGTGAGCAACTGGCGGATAGCGCTGTGCAGCATCGGTCCGCGCCACACCAGCGGCTGGTCCGGTTTAACCAGGAAGCCGGTGGAGATAAAGCGCACGCCGTGCGCCTCTGCGGGCACCATCTTGCGCTCGCTTGGCGGCGGCATCTTTTCCACGCCCATCATCATGGGAATGTTGGGGCCCAGGATGTCAGCGTCAAGCAGGCCCACACGCGCGCCCTGGCGCGACAGGGCAATGGCCAGATTTACGGCAACGGTGGATTTACCCACGCCTCCCTTGCCGCTGGAAACGGCAATGGTGTTGCGGAAGTTCTGGCCTACCTGCTCGTTGATGCGCCGGTCCTGGGGCACATTGGAATCCCAGTTGATGGTCACGTTACCAATGTTGGGAACCTTTGACAGCGCAGCCCGCGAATCGCTCTCCATCTTACCTCGCAGCGGGCAGGCCGGCGTGGTTAGCATGATGGTGAACGTCACGTCATTGCCGTCAATTTCCAGATCGCGCACCATATTGAGTGAGATCAGGTCGCGATGTAATTCCGGTTCGATTACCGTGGAAAGCGCCTCGCGTACTGCCTCCTCGGTCACTCCGTTACTCTCATTTTTTCGGCCAAACATAGCTCTCGTTTTACTCCCTATTAGCAAATTGAGATTGGCGGTCGCACCAATCTCAATGTAATCTTAAATTCATTGTTTTTGGAGCCGGCCTTCGTCGCGACCAGGAATGCCTGCTCTCTATTTAGTACAGCGCGCCCTTGTAATAAAGCTGACGCTGTACGTCGTCTTCCAATTGCGGTTTTGGCTCGTCGTCGTCTTTCGAGCGACGTCGCCCTTTGCTCTGCTCCGCAAGCTCGCGGGCAGCAGCTTCTGCCGCCGCCTTCTTTGGAGCAATCTCGCGCCAGTAGCTGATCGGCTTGCTCAGGCGCGCCTTGTCGTGAATATGCGCCGAGGTGCGATCGTAACTGGCCAATTCGTAATCATGGTCCATCTTGATGGCGTCGAAGGGGCAAAACTCGGCGCAGAGCCCGCAATTCATGCAAATATCGATGTCAATGTAAAACGCTTCGGGCTCCGGCTTGGGCCGGCCATTAGGCTTCTTGCCGCGTTCAATCCAGATACATTGCGGCGGGCACACCTTGGGGCAGATGCCGCAGGAGGTACACCAGTCATGGCCCCACTGCTGACCCGGTTCGGGATCATCCGTGACCAGGAAAGGCACAAAGCGGAACCGCTCCGGCACCGGTAATTTCTCTTCCGGATAGTTGATGGTTACCGCGCCGCGATTCTTAGCCAGGTTCTGGCGCACGGTGAGCGCCTCAGGGTTGTGGTAACGTCCACCCTTGAACATCCAGCGCAAGTCGTCCAGGTATGTTTCTGTAAAGTGCCGCATCGTTACGGCAAGACCTTTAATAATACCAAGTCCGTACATTCTTACTCCTGTTAACGTCCGGCGTCACGTGTCTGCGGGCCCACCACAGGCGCGCACAATGCCAGCCGTTAGCCGTTCTTATCTGTCCACCTCGCCCAATACGATGTCGATGCTGCCCAGAATGGTAACCACGTCGGCCACCTTGTGCCCTTCGCACATCTTGCCCAGCGCAGTGAGATTGATGAAGCTGGGAGCGCGCACATGGTAACGTTCTGGGTTGGAGGAGCGCCTCTTGGCCGTCACGTAATAGCCAAGCTCGCCCTTGGGATTCTCCACGCGGCCATAAGCCTCCCCGCCCCGCGGTGCGCGAATGGCGTACTGCGGCTTGCCGTCGATAATGGGCGACCCTGCCGTCTCCCGCAAGTGAGGCAGCACTTGCTTAAGGATGCGCACGCTCTGGCGCATCTCTTCGACGCGTACCAGATAACGATCGTAGACGTCTCCGTTGTAGAAGACGGCGATATCGAAATCCAGGCTGTCGTAGTATGAATAGGGTTCGGCGCGGCGCACGTCATAAGGCACACCACTGGCCCGCAAGACGGGCCCGGCCGTGCTGTAGGCAATCGCTTCCTCGGCCGTCAGGGTACCCACGTCGATGCTGCGGGCGCGCACGATCTCATTGTTGGTCAGGTAATTGTCCATTTCTTCGATGAAGCGGGGCAACTGGTCATGTACCAGCTCCTCCAGGAAATCCATCGTCGGCTGACCACGGAACTCTGTGGGCAAATCGTAAGCCACGCCACCGAATCGCATGTAGTTGACCATCATGCGCGAACCGGCCGTGGCTTCAAAGAAGTCCACAATTAACTCTCGCTCCGTAATCATGTACAGAGCCGGCGTCTGGAAGGCGCCCATGTCATTGAGCAGAAAGCCCAGGGCCCAGGCATGGTTGGCAATACGCGTCAGCTCCGCCATAAGCAGGCGAATCCACTCCGCACGCTCCGGCACCTCAGATCCCAGAAGCTGCTCTACCGCCAGCACGTAGCCGTGATTGTTACACATCCCCGAAAGGTAATCGAGGCGGTCCGTGTAGGGGATATTCTGAATAAATGTGTTGCGTTCGCCGATTTGCTCGTGGTTGCGGTGCAGATAGCCCATCACCGGGTCCAGTTTGAGCACCGTCTCGCCGTCCAGGGTGACCACCATGCGGAACACGCCGTGCGTGGACGGATGCTGCGGTCCCATGTTGACCGTGACCTTCTCCGTCTTGAGCCCAGGCGTCTCCTCACGGGTCACAGTGACGCCGGCGTAAATCTCGGCGTCTACGTCAAACTCCATGCCCTCAGGCTGCCAGCCGGCAGGGTACTGCACGTTCTTGCCGTACGGATTGCGCTCCTCAGCCCGGAATACCTCGCCGCCGGGCCAACGGCTGCCAAATGGCTTGTGTTCTTCCTCAAAGAAGGGCTCTTTCCAATCTTTGCGCATAGGATGACCATCAAATCCATCCCACAGCAAAATGCGGCGCAAATTAGGGTGGTCCTCAAAGCGTATGCCGAACAGGTCCCATATCTCCCGCTCCTGGAAATCGGCCCCGGGCCACATCGGTGTCAACGAGGGAACCACAGGATCCTCGCGATCCACCTGAACCTTCAGTTCCAAAGCGCCGCCACCTTTGTCGATGCTGTACGTATGGTAGACGACTTCCATCTTGTCGTCGTCGATCAGATCCACACCGGTCACGCTGGATAGATAGTCAAAACCCAGCTCATCGCGCACGTAAGCGGCGACTTCGCGGAGCTTCTCCGCGGGTACGACAAAGCCATAGTAATTAGGGCGCTCATCCTCGCTCAGATCCGGAAAGCGTTCCTTGAGCCGCGCTGTTGCTTCGTGTACCGGATCTTCAGAAACGGCGGTCGCCGCAACTTCGTTATCGATAACCTCGTCACTCATCCTGTTTATTTCCTCGCAGCTATTCGGCAAGTTCCTTAATCGTCTTCTCAGGGACGGTACCCGCATGCTCGCGGATTAGATCGAGCTGGCGCAGGTCCACCAGATCGGGACCCAATATCGGAATGGGCACGAGCTCGTCCGGGGTGTCCTTACGGTACCAGGGTGCGGTCAGAATCGACTGCTGATCGATCTTCTCTTGCAGGGCGATCAGACCATTGATCAGCGCCTGCGGCGTGGGCGGGCAACCCGGCACATACACGTCTACAGGCAAAAACTTGTCCACGCCATCCACCACGTTATACCCTTCCTTGAAAGGGCCGCCGCCGCTGGCGCAGGCGCCCATACTGAGCACGTAACGCGGTTCCGGCATCTGGTTATAAAGACGAACAATCGTGGGGATCATCTTCTTGGTCACCGTACCCGAGACGATCATCAAGTCCGACTGTCGTGGCGTGGCGCGGAAAACCTCCATTCCAAAACGAGCCAGGTCATAGCGGCTGGCGGCGGTGCAGATCATTTCAATCGCACAACAAGCCAACCCGAACACCATGGGCCAGACAGAATTGCGCCGCCCCCAGTTATACACCTTGTCCAGGCTTGTGATAAAGACGTTATTCGACAATTCCTCGGGGACGGGGATGTCAGATGAGAGTGCATCTGTCGCCATCTACTGAGTTGCCTCCTCGTACCAGGTAATTTGTATATCCATCAGGATTCGTTCGTTGGCCAGCGCCGGATCATCGCGAAAGTTCGGCAGATCTTCGACGAGTCTTTCCAGTTCCTCAAGGCCAACGTGGTCTGGTCTAATATCTGGATAATGCTCCATCAGCGACACAACAATCGCGTACGTTGCATCCCAGAATAGTTCTGTTCCTTCATCCAACATAGGCAGCATGGGCTTTTTCGTGCGTCGGCCAACACGCGCCGCTTAATCATACAACAAACTCGGTGCCTGGTCGAGCAAATTAATGATGGATTTCACAAACGGCATCCAATAACACTATTTTTATGATAATTTTAATAAAAATGGGGTCGCATTGCAAGCCGTTTCCCTATGCTCGCGCCTGCACTTATCCCAGTCCAATCCTCCTTCACCGACCGCCGCTTGCCTCCTCAGGCGACTGTGCTCTATCATTGCTCCATGGTTGATCGGCGGTGCAAATGCAAATAACGATCGTTTCCCCCTATCACGGGGGCAGCCACAAGGCCTGGGCCGAAGGATACCGGCGGCACAGCAGTCACGAGGTCGAGTTACTCACGCTGCCGGCGCAATTCTGGAAGTGGCGCATGCACGGAGCGGCGGCCACACTGGCGCGCCGTTTCCGGGAAGCGGGCCGGCGTCCCGACCTGCTACTGGCCACGGACATGCTGGATCTGAGCACATTTTTGGCGCTCACGCGTCGCGACACGTGGTCCATCCCGTCTGCGCTCTACATGCACGAGAACCAGCTCACCTACCCTCTGCCAACCCAGGGCGACCGCGGCCCCATGCGGCGGCAGCACGGCGAACGCGACCTGCACTACGTCTTTATCAACTTCGCTTCTATGCTGGCTGCCAACGCCGTTTACTTCAACTCCCGCTACCACCTGGAGAGCCTGTTCGAGGCGCTGCCCAACTTCCTCAAGCATTTTCCCGACTACAACGAGCTGCAGCGCCTCCCGTCACTACGCGAAAAGAGCCGCGTGCTGCCTGTGGGCCTCGATCTACAGGCGCTGGAGGCGCAGCGCGAAGCAGCCGGAGAGCAGAGCGCAGACCGGCCGCCCCTGATCCTGTGGAACCAGCGCTGGGAGTACGACAAGAACCCGGCCGCCTTCTTCCAGGCACTCTACACGGTGGCCGAAGAAGGTATCCCCTTCCGCCTGGCTCTCTGCGGGCAGCGCTTCCGGCAACGGCCGGCGGAGTTCGAAGAGGCTCAGAGGCGGCTGGGCCAGCAGATTGTGCACGTGGGCTACGCCGAACCGCGCGCCTACCGGCGGTTGCTGTGGCAGGCGGACGTGACGGTCTCTACCGCGCACCACGAGTTCTTCGGCGTGAGCATCCTGGAAGCGATCTACTGCCAGACCTTCCCCATCCTGCCCCGTCGTCTGAGCTATCCGGAACTGCTCCCCGCCGCCTTCCACCGCGATTGTCTCTACGAAAGTCAAGAGGGGTTAGTGCAACGCCTGCGTTGGGCGTTGACTCACCCTGGCCAAGCCAGGCGAATTGCCGCCGAACTGGCGCCCACTGTAACCCGCTTCGGCTGGCAAGATTTGGCGGGCCGCTATGATCAGGTCTTGCAGCGCGAGGTGCAGGAAGCAGGTAACGTACAGGAAGTAGCGAGATGACGGAGCAATTAGAGCATGGACAACGGATCACGCCTCCAGGGGCCGGAAGCCAGAGCCACGCACATCGCGCACCCCTAAAATAACGACAAAGGCCTCCGGATCCACATCATGCACCACGTGCTGCAGCTTGGACACCTGACGGGTGTTAAAGACGCTCATTAGCACGGCATGTTCTTTTCCTGTGAACATACCCTCGCCGCGGAACCTGGTCACGCCTCGACCCAACGCCTTCATGACAGCCCGGCTGACGGCTTCCGCCTCATCAGTCACGATATAGGCCATTTGTTTTGATTCAGGGCGATAAGGCAGTCGTGGAAGGTGCGGTAAATCCATTTCAAAGACTTCCCACAAGGAGCGACGCAGGCGGCGTCCCGCGTTGCGCAGAAAGCTACTGCCCGGGGCCTCTGGAATCACTTCCGTGGTTGTTTCACGCAAGGTAGCTGTGGCGATGCCCAGAAGCAAGAGACCGGCGTTGAAGACGATGCCAGCGAGAATGACGGCGCCGCCGGGCAGCGGCCCGACTGCAGCGTTGATCAAGAAACCTTCCAGATCTCGCGCCGGTAGGGGGTGAATGAGCACTTTGAGAATCCAGGCCCCGGCCAGAATGAGAAAAATGAAGGCGTAGTTGCGCCGGTAGCGTCGGCCCAGCGCCTCGCGCAGGGTGATGGGAAAGCGAGGATTCTGCAAACTCTCCGTGATGCGTTGCGCCCACTCCGTCCCTGGTCGGTACGGGGGCGTCAGCAAGCCGGCAATGAAATTCGTCTCCATAACACGCACGCGAGAGGTCCACAATTCATAGTAACGATAGCGCCGCGCCTCGATAAACAGGAATAGCAGCACCAGCAACGTCACAAGAATAATAACCAGATGCGTGTTACTGGGCGCGCTGAAAGCAAAAGTAAGCGCCGCTCCTGTGGAGATCACGGCCCAGTTGGTGGTTGCATCCAGCCGCTGCCGCCAGGTGTTAGAGCGGGTCACTTCGGCGCGATAGAAGTGAACCATTGCCGCATTGAAATCGCTGGATCCCAATCCGGCTCCGGCAAACTGCCACGAGCTACCGGTGTCAGTCGTGCTCTGATCCTCGCTCTTTTCTGAATACTGCTCATTCATAAGATGGCCTCCTGCACCACAACCATTTTTAGCGCAAATCGTTATTGTAAGAATAATACATATCAGTTCATTGAACAGCCTTTCACAGGAAGCAATTCATGGTACAAACGACCTCCGAGGCCCCGGCAGAGCAACGCCCCCACTGGCCCAGCCGCATAGTAGCTATTATCTTGTTTTTGTGGGTGACGTTGCTGCCGTCATCCGTCCACATCGTCATGTGGTCCGCCGACCAGCTCGCGTACGCTACCGGCGGCGGCCTTCCACGCTGGAACTGGGTTGCCGCCACAGCGAGCAGCGCCTTGCTGCTGATTGTACCACTGCTCCCCCTGGCCATCTGGTGGCGGGTACCCCGCTACCGGGCAATTTTCCGCACGTGGCTTCTAGCAGCCCTCTTCAGCCTGTGGGCCAGTCCGCTGCACTTTGCCGCGCCGCTGCAGAGCTATCTGGCGACTGCTCTGCAAATCGTGTTGGCGTTCTCATTTGCCCTGCTATTCTTTTTGTGGCGGCGGACCCACTCCCGGAACTCTCGTCTCTACAGCCCCAACCGGCGCGCGCCGGCGACCCTGGCAGCGTTAACTGCGGGGCCGTTTCTGGCCCTGCCATGGGTCATCCTGGGCTCACTGGGCGGCCCTCTGGAGGTTGTGTTGGACGTCGTCGCAGCCCTCGCACTTGGCACGGCAGCTGCGCTGTTGATTCGCCATCTGGCACAATCAACGCCGGTTCCGGCAGAGGATGCGCAAAGCGGGCAGGCGCGGAAACTTCTGGTCGGCGGTCTCGCCGCGGGCGCGGCACTCACCATTATGGTCAGCGCCTATGGCTTCCATGGCCTGCAATTGTTGCTTATCCTGGCCGTACCCGCGATCGGCTGGGCTGCCTTCAGCCTCGCCGCCCTGACCCGGCGCCTATTACCCGTGCTCCTGCTGGTGGGAATGGCGGCTGCCGGGCCGCTGTTGATGGTCGATAGCGCCGAACTGGCCGTCGCCGGCGGGTTCCTGCTCGACGGTTTGCTGCGCACGTCCTTTCAGGCTGCGGTCTACAGTCTGGCATTGAGCTGGGTGATAGCCGCTGTCGTCTTGCTCTGGGGGTGGCGCGCGCAAATGGCGCAGGACACGCCGGAAGAACACGCGAGGTCAGGAAGGTACGGATACCTTGCGGCTGCCTCACTCGCCTGGCTATTGGCTGGGACTCTCTTCATCGTCGCCGGGCAACCGGGCTTTC
>DATHSI010000046.1:0-25338 GCA_035464315.1 Candidatus Sulfomarinibacteraceae bacterium | reverse complement strand
ATGGACGTTTCATACTCTATGATCTGGGGAGTCGAGGGGGAATAACGGTCAACGGCGAGCGGGCCAAAGAGTGTTTGCTGCAGCCTGGCGACCTCATTGCGCTCTCCGATAAGATTCCACTGATATACGGGGAGGGGCTTGAGAATCGCGCAGAGTTGGAGATCGGGGATGATGGTGGGCAGGACACTATGGCTTTACCGGATGCCGGAGAGCTTTGAGCGCACGACTCTGACCAATCCCTGGCAGGAATTATGGATCCCGCTGTTGTTTTACTGATCTTACGGCTCGTTGGTGCGCTCATACTACTGCTCTTTCTAGGAGCTATCGCCTGGCTCATCTATCAGGAGATTGGAATCACGCGGGCGGCGTTGGCCGAGCGCCATCAACATTTCGGCGCGGTGCGCGTGCTCTCGGATGATGGCGCTGACTCAGACGGCGAAACCGTATATCCTCTATCAACTGTAACCAGCATTGGGAGGGCGGCAAGCAACACCATTGTTCTGGAGGACAACTATGTCTCCAATGAACACGCTTTGCTTATGCTGCGTGGTCAACAGTGGTGGGTTGAGGATCTGAACAGCCGCAACGGTACGCTTCTTAATGGCATCCGGCTTTCTGATACGACTGTGGTCAGTCCCGGTGACGTGATTACGATCGGAAGCACGCGGCTGAAGATGGAGCAGTTACCAGCGGCGGGGCGTCGAAATTAAGGGGGCGTTTGCACAGTTCGCTGTGCATAGCCTCCTGTGAGTAATTGATAAAAGCCTTGCCTGGCCTTCTTCGCTCCTGCTGGTGATTCCAGATATAATGACAACCGGTGTTCTGACCAGTAAGAGCGCGAGTAGGCTACCATTACCCAACACTGACAATTAGATCATACGCGAGTAGGAAGAGATGGGCTTTCACGGAAGTGGTTGGTGGGCATACGTTCGTTATGATGAGCAGCAGGATCGGCCTACCGTATCACGCGACTTGCTACTTCGGGTCTGGGAGTTTGCCCGGCCTTACAAGGGGCAGACTCTGGTTCTGCTGGCAACTATCCTGGTGATCACTGGTTTCTCATTGATCACACCGCTGCTCATTCGCGACCTGATCGACAATGCATTGCCAAACGGCGATGTCCGCCGGCTGAACCTTCTAGCCCTGGGTATGATCGCCATCCCCCTGATCAATGGCCTCGTCGGCGTTTTGCAGCGACAGGTGAGCGCCAGCGTGGGGGAGGGGGTGATTTATGACCTGCGGCGCGCGTTGTACCATCACATGCAGCGGATGTCGTTGCGCTTCTTCACCCAGACGCGCACGGGCGAGTTGATGTCACGGTTGAACAATGATGTTGTGGGGGCGCAAAGCGCAGTGACAAGCACCTTCGTGACAATCGTTTCTAACATCATCTCCGTCATTTCTACGATTCTGATTATGCTGGCGCTGGAGTGGCGCCTGACGTTGCTAGGTATTGCGGTGCTTCCTCTGTTCGTCCTGCCGGCGCGCCGGATCGGTCGTGTCCTGCGCCGGTTGCGCAGGCGGTCTATGGAGTTCAACGCCGAGATGAACGCTGTGATGAGTGAAACGCTGAACGTGAGCGGCGCGCTGTTGGTAAAGCTGTTTGGCCGCGAACGAACTGAAATGGATCGCTTCGGCGAACGGGCTGCGGAGGTGCGTGACATTGGCGTGCGCTCAGCCGTCATTGGTCGCTGGTTCTTCCTCATGTTGAGCGTAGTTAGCGCCGTCGGTACAGCCGTTGTCTACTGGGTTGGCGGCCACCTGGTCTTGCGCGACACGTTCACCGTAGGCACCATCGTGGCCTTTGGCGCTTATCTGAGCCAGCTATACGGTCCGCTGATGTCGATCACGAATGCCCCTGTGGAGTTTGCCCAGAGTATGGTTAGCTTCGAACGGGTTTTCGAGGTGTTGGATCTTCCTCTGGAGATCAGTGAGAAACCGGATGCAGAGGATATTCCGCCGGTGAAGGGTCATATTGTTTTTGAAGATGTCTCCTTTAGCTATGTCGCCGGCGATCCTGTCGGGCTGGAAGAAATCGCGCGCTATAACCGGCGCGGCAGCGAGGCCATTCTGAAGCGTGGGCCGCAACGCGAAGATGGACAATCGGAAAACGGGCAGGAAAGGCCAGAGCTGGAAGATCTCGATTCGCAACAGCTAGAGTTGGCGCTGCGCAACGTCAGCTTTTCCATCGAGCCGGGACAATTAGTCGCCCTGGTTGGACCCAGCGGCGCAGGAAAGACGACTATCACCTATTTGATACCGCGCCTCTATGATGCATCGTCCGGTCGCGTGCTGATCGACGGTCATGACATTCGGGATGTCACCTTGAGCTCGCTGGCAGATAATATCGGGATGGTGACCCAGGACACTTACCTCTTCTATGACACGATTCGGGCCAACCTGCTTTATGCCCGGGTCGATGCTACAGAGGACGAAATGGTTGCGGCGGCGCGCGCCGCGAACATTCATGACTTCGTCATGTCCCTGCCTGATGGCTATGACACTGTGGTCGGCGAACGCGGCTACCGGCTCAGCGGCGGCGAACGCCAGCGTGTGGCCATCGCCCGGGTAATCCTGAAGAACCCTCAGGTGCTGGTACTCGATGAGGCGACGTCGCACCTGGACTCATTGTCCGAGGCCTTAATTCAGGAAGCGCTGCAGCGCGTGATGAAGGACCGAACGAGCATCGTCATCGCCCATCGCCTGGCTACTATTCTGGCAGCGGATCTCATTCTCGTTATGAATGAGGGCCGGCTGGTCGAGCAGGGCACGCACGAGGAGTTGCTGGCGCAGGATGGATTGTACGCCTCACTGTACGAAACTCAATTTCGGCCGCACCGGCCGCAAGAGCCAACAAGCTGATCTTTACTTCTACAGCATAAGGACGTAAACCTTGTTCTGATGGCGGTAGCGTATTGCCTCGCGCGTAGCGGGAAGCGGGGTAAAATACGTTGACGCCGAGATCTAGAAAGGAGAGGAATCAAAAAGATGGCAAAAGTAGCACCACCACGGAAGCGGGGTTCCAGAGAGCGCAACACCAATTGGCTTCTCATTATCGGCATCTCCGCACTGGGTGTCATTGGTCTGTTCGCCCTATTGTTCATCAACCTGCAGGGACAAGGGCAGCCTACACCCACGCCGGAGCCAGTAGCCAGCCTCGCGGACTACTGTGAAGCAAATGAAGACAATTGCGTTTTTCGGGGAGACGAGGATGCACCTGTTACAATCATAGAGGTGGCCGACTATGGTTGCCCCCACTGCCGCAACTTCAACCTTGGCGGCACAGCTGAGGCTCTCTATGAGACCTACGTTGATAATGGTCAGGTCCGCTGGGTCGTCCTGCCATATGCTTTGCGCGCAGCGACCCAGCCGCCGGCCGAAGCAGCGATGTGCGCCGCGGAGCAGGATCAATTCTTCCCCTATCACCATGAGCTGTTTGAGTTTCAGGATGCGAGTCCTGGGTTAACACGTGACGGCTTTGTGCAGGCTGCCCAGAATGTGGGGCTGGACGTCGACGCGTTTGAACAGTGCTTCGATAGTAACCGCTACCGCAGCGTGGTGCAGCGCAACGTGGCTGTTGCCGCCAGCGCCGGAGTCTCGGCAACGCCTACGTTCTTCATAAATGGCATTAAGATGGAGGGCAACCAGCCCCTGGCTAACTTCCAGCAGCAGCTTGAGCAGCTGTTAGGCGCCGGCTAGACGAGGAGGAAAAGCGAAGATGGATAATGGCACGCCAGTTGGGCTCATTCTGGGCATCATTATTGCTCTGGTCATTCTGACAGCCTGCGGCGCAATCACACTGGCACTGTTCATGCTTGGCTGGATGATCGTCTAGCTTATCCCTGATAGCCGTCTACTACTCATTCCCGGCGTGTCTCCCAAGCGCACTGTTGGGGGGCACGTCGATGTTATCCAGCCACTCGCCCACGACGTGGACGCCCAGGACCGGGGCGTAGATACTGCGGGTGGTTGAAATATCCGCGTGACCCAGATACTCTTGGACGACTTCGATGGGCATGCCTTCACGCAACAACTGGGTGGCCCGGAAGTGACGAAAATCGTGTGCCGAGAGCGCGCTATGCAGACCCAGGGCTTCCACAGCGTGCTTGATGACGTTGTGGGCCGATGTTGCGGACAGCCGGGCGTTCTGTGCGTTGCGGCTGTGTGCAACGAATAACGCCGGATTGCTATCTTTCCGTTCGGCAAGGTAGGCGCGAATGGCCTGGCGCGCATACTCTCGCAAATGGATGGCGCGCGATTTCCCCCCTTTTCCCGTAATCGAGGCATAAGGCGCGCGACCATGATCGACGTTGGCCCGATTCAGCGAAACCACTTCCGAGATGCGCGCAGCGGTAGAGTAGAGCGTGCGTACCAGCGCGCGATTGCGCAGCAGGGAAAGCCGGCGATTGTATTGATCATTCTCTGCGGGAAGTGGCAGCTCGTCGTAGTAAGTGACGATTCTGGGGATCTCCTGGCGCGCCTCATCCATATCAATGACTGTCTCAGCCTGATTGCGCTCGACCTGCCGCCGCCCAAGTTGTCGCTGCAACTTGCCCAGTTGTACGCCCGAAGGCAGGTTGCCCTGTCCGTCGAGAAAGTTGAGATAGCCGAGAACGGCCGAGGTATAGGTTGTGGCTGTCGAGCGCGAGCGATTTGCCAGGAGCCAGTTGCGGAAGTTCAAGACAGTCGCCGTCGTAAGTTCTGAAGGATCTAGGGGCCATGGCTCTTCCTTATCGTAGCCATCCCGGCCATAGTGCTGTAACCAGTCAGCGAAAAGACGCAACCCACTACGGTAGGTTGACTCGGTTTGCAAACTGCTGTGGCCAACTTCGAGGAGATAACTCGGCGCCGCAAGCCAGCTTGGCGCGTCAGGAAGCGGTCGTTCTGAGATAGGTAGATAATACTGTCGGGCTGCCATTGTCCCCCAATGTTAGCACAGGCGCCGGCTGTGATCACGGTAAGCAACCTGGCACATCTGCTCGCAAATCTATTTGTATCTGGGGCACAGGTAGGGGAAGGATCGGGCTGTTAAAATAGAAAAACGAGTCTGTTATGTTCACGAATTATTAGTTGGAGGCGTAAGTATGGATGAGTTGGCCCAGGAATTTGAGATTGGCGACTCCGTTCTGGTGACGCAGGGCGTTAGGCACCCGGATCTGGACCAAGATCTGTCCGGTTGGCAGGGAAGGGTGTTTGAAATTGAAACCGGTGGTACTTTTGAGCAGCTCATCGGGGTGGAGTGGGACAGCATCACATTGCGTGATATGCCGGAAGCATTCATCGAGACCGCTGATGAGGCGGGGATCGATTGGACACGAGCCTATCTCCTGCCTGACGCTCTGCAGCCAACACGCCCGCGTGACAGCGAAGAGGATGCAACGGTGGCTGCGATGCAGCTCTCAGAACTGTATGAGACTGCCGGCTACGCAGATGAGGAGGATGAGGACGAAATTACAGCCCAACTCGATAGAATTGAGATGCTGCTTGCCGACGCCGATAGCGATGAGGCGGAATTGGAGCAGTGGGCGGCGCATCTGTCACAGGCGCTGGTGTTTCCCTTTGCTGCTGATGTTGCCTACTATCAGGAGCGTGGCCCATTACAGGAGGGAGATACGGTGAGTGTAAGCGGTATCTCGCTCGTGGATGAGGAACATGGACTCATCGTAAGCGTTAAACATCGCGGAAACTCCCTCGATTTCCCACTCTCCCAACTCGAACCCATGGATGAAACGTCGGCCAATTTCCAGCTGGTTGATGATTACATTGTCTGGTTTGAGAATCGCCACTATGATTGATGTCGTGTCCTGAAACTTATCTCGGTTCACGGTTAATAGAGAGGAGCGTCGATTCTGGCGTTCGTAAAAAGGAGAAGATTGTGAAGGTCGCCTACGTATTTAGCACGTCGGGGCATACAGCAAGCTACAAGTTAGGCAAAATGATACTTCCTCAGCTTGAAGAGGGGCGGCACGGGGCTGAAGTCGTTGGGATGTTCTTCTTCGACGACAACAACTATATTCTCCGCGAGGGTGATCCTCTGGGCGAACGGCTGTCCACGGTTGCCAAAGACCAGGGAATCCTGCTGATGATGTGTGACCAGTGCGCTCTGGAACGCGAGCTGGCTGTTGGCGAACCAGGAGATTGCGAGACGCAGGGGGCGGTCGATGGGGTTAAGGTAGGTTGTTTCCCCGATCTATACGCAGCATTGTCTGGTAATCCCCCGGATCAGGTCATTACCCTGTAAAGCCTTTAACCATACAGCAAGAGCAATCTACCCTTTTTCGTGCCCGGGTAAATCTTCAGCAATCGCCACGAGTTCGTGGGGCTGGCAAACGACGACCCGTTCTCTGCCGGAGTTAATGATACCTTGTTGCTCCCAGTTGCTGAGAACACGGCTCACTGTGTAGAGAGTCGTTCCCGTCATTTCCCCCAGATCCTGGCGCGAAAGGGGTAGATCAAGCAGCACGCCTTCCTCAGTCCGTTTCCCCGTTTGCCGCGCCAGGCGCAACACGGCGCGGGCAATGCGCCGTTCTACTCGTTCGGTCGCCAGCTCCCGATAACGCATCTGTAAATCCTGGAAGCGACCGGCTACCATGCGCAGTCCGTTCATGGCCAGCGGCGGATAACGCTCCATCAATCGCTTCACCGACTCAGCCGTCCACACCAGGGTCACGCAATCTGTAACGGCTTCTGTGGAGAGGGGGTAGGGCACATTACTCAGCGCCACGATGATGCCCACGGCGTCGCCGGGGCCCACGTAGCGAATGACCACCTGATGCCCTTCCGGCGTTAATTGCACAAGGCGCGCACGTCCCTCAAGCAGGATATAGAATGCCTTCGCCGGTTCGTCCTGATAGAAGAAGAACTCCTGGCGCCTGACGCGCCGGCGATAGGCAGCCTCCAGCGCCGCTTCATAGATGGATTCATCGAGCCCGCCAAACAAGGGCGCCTTGGCCAGTATGCGCTGCGCAGTTATCGTTGCATCTTTGGGCATACAATAATGTTAGCACGCTTTTAGAATCCTTCGAATTCCTTTCCGCTGTCAAAAAGCGGTCCTGCATTGACCATCAGCTCTATATCCGGGCACAGCAACAGATACAAACTCAGATATGTTCCCCTATGTGAGGGAGCTATGTGCTGCGGATCGCCCTAAGTGCTGGCTATAATGAAACGGAAAAAACTCGCTGTCGCTGTCGAAAGCCTGGAGGCCTGATGTGACTGATGACATGGCGCAGGATGCCACTGCGCAGGAATCCATTGAACTACAACCGACTGCCGATACTCAGGGTCACTGGTGGGCCCGGGCGTCAGCTACGGCTGCGGCTATCATTCTTGGCCTGGGCGCACTGTGGGCCATCGATCTATTCGCCTGGCCCCTGGCGCTGCTGGTTGGCGGTGTGGCGCTTGCCGCAGCCCTGGCGCCCGTCGTGGATCGCCTTGGCAACTTTATGCCACGGGCCGTAGCAGTGATTCTCATCTATTTGCTGTTCGTCCTGATCCTCGCTGGGCTGAGCTGGTTGGTGCTGCCTACCGTCATCACACAGGGGCAGCAGGCGGTGGAGGAGTTGCCAGAGATGATGGAGAGCGCTCAGGAGCGCATGGACCGTTGGATTCCCCTGGATGGCGCCTCGCTGCGCGATATTGTCACATCAGGCGTGCGATCATTCAGCTCCACGCTTTTGTCCTTTCCACAACGCGTGACGCGTTCTGCTGTGCACGTCGCGGTTATTTTCTTTTTGTCCATTTACCTGTTAATCCTGGCCCCCGCTGCGATAGAATTCGCGCTTTCCCTGTTCCCCAGGAGATCGCGACCACGTTTGCAGCGGCTCTTCTCAGCTATGGGTAGCGCCATGGGTGGCTATGTCCGTGGTGTCTTTATCAATAGCGTCCTCGTCGGCATCCTCACTTACATTGGCCTTCTTATCATAGGCTTGGAGTTTGCCCTTGTCCTGGCGGTCATTTCCGGGGTTCTGGAGATCATACCTGTTGTCGGACCTTTTGTGGCCGGTGTCATCATGGTCGGCGCGGCGTTGATTCAGGCGCCAGATAAAGTGATGATTGTGGCCATATTTGCCATCGTTCTGCAACAGGTGGAAAGCAATATCATCGTTCCCAACATTATGAAGGGTCAGGCCAAACTCTCTCCTGTACTTACCATTCTGGCTCTTGTGGCCGGGGAGCGGCTAGGGGGTGTTATTGGCGCTCTTATCGCGATACCGTTGGTGGCTGCTGCGCGCGTTGTTGTCGTCCAGGTCGTGGCGCCGGCAGTGAGGCAACGTACAGGGGCTGCTGCAGACCAGACGGCTGAGTCAGAGTAAACCGGCCTGTCTGGGGTAGGGGGACCCATTAGGGAAGCCGAACGCTTATTCCTGAGTTCGGACCGCCGGGGATGCCCATCTTTGGTTCGTCGCCCATGTGCTGCCTCAGATCATTTAGCAGCGCTTCCGGATCTACGGCTGATTCGATGAGTTCCTCTGATTGAGGTCGTGGTTCCTCTACCGGCCTGGCGCGATAAACAACCAGCTCTTCGATTCCATCCTCTATCGCTCGCCGACATAGGGCGCGGATATAGTAGCGGTTGAACGCTTCGTAGGCGATCATCTCCGCCGCTGTCGAAGGCACCGTAACAATTGTGTAGCCACCTGTCGGGCGGCGGCGATGCGCCGTGCGCGCTATTCGTCGGCGCGCCCGCAGGGCGCTGGCGAGTGTCTCTTCATCACCATCATGAATAGCGTCTTTAAGCAACTGTGGATAATCGCGAATGCCCTGTCCGCTGAGATAGGGGCTGATGTGCAACTCGTTACGCGCTTCGTCGTGTTCGACCTCGTCTAGCATCAGGTGCCGTGTACGCTCGTCCAGATTTGCAAAATAGAAAGCCATTTCTAATCCTCTACACCGGCTAGGGTGAGGCCCAGTATCGTGGCTCATTTTGTCGCAACTTCATCATAAATTGTGGCAACGCCGTCTACCTGTACGCTAGATATAGAGCCAGATACAGATTCAGACATAAAAGAAACGTGTAAGCACTGATATTACCCATGGTCGGAAGAAGGGCGCAGGAATTCTGTAATTATCCGATTATACTTAAATTAATTAGTATTATCTAAAGTAAATCCACAGGAGCAGTAATCAGCGTCTAATTGCCCGATTACCAGAAAACAGGCATACTACCGTTGTCTGTTGCATTGCACTTACTGTTGAGGTTCTTCTATGCCAGACCTACCTACAGCGTCCGCTGGCGCAATTGAGGCCATCGTCGGCGCTTACCACGGGGACCCATTTGCCATACTTGGCCCGCACAGATGTGAGGATGGTGTTGTGGTACGCGCCATGCTGCCCCAGGCGCGCACTGCCAGCATTGTCACCGAAGATGAGCGCGAGCATAAGATGCAGCGCGTGCACCCGGATGGCTTCTTTGAAGGAGTTGTTGATGGCGCTACCATGCCCCTTGTGTATCGGATACGGTGGGTTGATGGCGCACAGGAATTGCATCTATACGAAGACCCGTACCGTTTTCCCACGACCTTTCGGGAGTTCGACCAGTATCTGATGGCTGAAGGTAACCATGCTTACATCTATCAGGAGCTAGGTGCGCACCTGATGGAAGTCGAGGGAATCAAAGGGGTACGTTTTGCCGTGTGGGCGCCATCTGCGCAACGTGTAAGTGTTATCGGCGATTTCAATCAGTGGGACGGACGACGGCATCCGATGCGCTTCCACGCCGGCAGTGGCATATGGGAGCTGTTCATCCCAGAGCTTGACCAGGGTGAGTTGTACAAATATGAGATAAAGACGCACTATCTTGGTTACCAGGCAGCCAAGGCCGATCCTGTGGCCTTCTTCAGCGAAATGCGGCCGAAAACGGCGTCCATCGTCTGGGATATTGATAATTACAAGTGGAACGATGACGAATGGCTCAGCGAACGGCGCGAACGCGATCATTTCCAGGAACCTATGGCAATCTACGAAGTGCATCTGGGTTCCTGGCGTCGCAAGAATGGTTGGGAGTGGTTAACGTACCGTGAATTGGCTCAGACCTTGATTCCCTACGTCAAGGAGATGGGATACACGCATATTGAGCTGATGCCGATTGCCGAGCACCCATTTGATGGTTCCTGGGGCTACCAGGTTACCGGCTTCTTTGCGCCAACCAGCCGGTTTGGCACCCCCGAGGACTTTATGGCCTTTGTGGATGCCTGCCACCAGGCGGGCATCGGTGTCATCCTGGACTGGGTGCCCGCGCATTTCCCTAAGGATGAACATGGGCTTGGTTTTTTTGACGGCACGCATCTTTACGAACATGCTGATCCGCGCCAGGGCGAGCATCCGGATTGGGGCACGTACATTTTCAACTACGGGCGCAATGAGGTTCGCCAGTTCCTAATCAGTAACGCACTGTTCTGGCTGGACAAGTATCATATCGACGGCTTACGGGTGGATGCTGTTGCCTCTATGCTCTATCTGGACTTCTCGCGTGACGAAGGTGAATGGGTTCCTAATCGCTTTGGTGGACGCGAGAACCTGGGAGCCATTCACTTTCTGCGAAGCTTCAACGATCGCGTGCATGAGTACTTCCCCGGCGCGTTAACCTTCGCTGAAGAATCAACGTCCTGGGGAGGCGTGACCCACGAGACCGCTGAGGGCGGTCTGGGTTTCGATTTCAAGTGGAATATGGGCTGGATGCACGACACACTGCGCTACATGTCCAATGATCCCATTTACCGCTCGTACCATCACAGTTCGCTAACCTTCTCCATGCTCTATGCCTTCAGCGAGCGGTTCGTGCTACCCTTCTCTCACGACGAAGTCGTGCACCTCAAGCGGAGCATGTTGGATAAGATGCCGGGCGACACCTGGCAACGGTTTGCCAACCTGCGCGCTCTCTACACATATCAATACAGTCATCCCGGGAAGAAATTGTTGTTCATGGGCGGTGAGTTTGGCCAGTGGCGCGAATGGAGCGAGGCTCGCGCGCTGGATTGGGAGCTGCTGTACCAGGATGAACGCCACAAGGGCCTGCAAAACCTTGTGCGCGATCTGAATCATTTCTACGCGCATCACCCGGCCCTGCACCGCGCCGATTTCACCTGGGAAGGGTTTACCTGGCTGGATTTTCGCGATAGTCGGAACAGCATCATTGCCTTTGCGCGCCACACGCCGCAACATGACGGGGTCATTACCGTAGTTTGCAACTTTACGCCCGTTGTGCGACGCGATTACCGAATTCCTGTGTTGCAGCCGGGAACCTATTACGAACTATTTAACAGCGATAGCGAGAAATACGGCGGAAGCGGCGTTCGCAACACCGGGGGGATGGTGAGCTCCCCCACCCCATGGCAAGGACACGCACACTCTATTGCCCTGACCGTGCCGCCGCTGGCGGTCGTCTATCTGGGCCGGCGTCCTGACACTGACGACGACAGTTGACATAACAATGAACCATCAAGAACCGCAATTATATCCACTCCTCTTCAAGCCTGTTCTCAAAGATTACATTTGGGGCGGACGCAACCTGGAGACGCACCTGGGACGCACACTGCCGCCGCATAAGGATATTGCCGAAAGCTGGGAGATCGCGGCTCACGAACACGGTGACGTCCAGGTCCAGAACGGCGTGTATGCGGGCCTCACCCTCTCCCAATTGCACAAGAAGCTGGAATTAGACCTTATTGGGCGGCGCGCTCAGTGGGCCCAGGATCGTAACAAGTTCCCGCTTCTGGTCAAGCTGCTTGATGCCAACCGCCGTCTGTCGGTTCAGGTTCATCCGAACGACGACTACGCACTGGCCAACGAAGGGAATGAACTGGGCAAGACTGAGATGTGGGTCATCCTGCATGCCGAGGAAGACGCTGCTGTTATTCTGGGCCTGAAGGAAGGGGCGACGCCTGAGAATTTCGCTGTGGCAATCGAGGACGGTGGACTCGAAACGTATCTGCACAATATCCCTGTGCAAACAGGTGACTTCATTTGCGTCCCAAGCGGCTCGCTTCACGCGATTCTCGGCGGGGTGCTGATCACCGAGATCCAGCAAAATTCCGACGTCACCTACCGCGTTTACGATTGGAACCGTACCGGGCAAGATGGAAAGCCACGCCCGCTACACGTCGAGCAGGCATTGGACGTCATCAACTTTGAGCAGATCACGCCGCAATTACCGCAGCCGCAGCTTGTCGAACAGGCTGACGGCGTGGAACGATGGGAGCTTTGCCGTAATAGATACTTTGTCGTCGAACGCCTGCGACTGGACCCAGGCGCTGCTGTCAGTGGCGCGTGCAGCGGTGCCACTATGGAAATATGGGGAGCCATCGAAGGCGCTGCGCGTCTGGCAGCCGGTGAGAACGCCGTTACCCTAACGGCTGTACAGTTCTCTCTGCTGCCAGCGGCCCTCGGCTCGTTTTCTGTGTCCTGTGACGGGGCGGTTACCCTATTGCGCACTTACCTTCCCGATTAATTCGCGCCGCGCCGTTTCTTTCTTGCTCTCAAGAGAATTCCTGGTAAAATTATACATTGCTCTCACGCCTTTAGATATCGAGACGTTGGAAAGTGATGAGTTGAATTTGGAGGTTACTGAAATTGGCTAATTTACCATCGGCAAAGAAGCGGATGCGGCAGAATGTGAAGCGGCGCGCGCGTAACCGTCGCTATCGTTCCGCTGCCCGCACTTATATTAAGCGTTGCCGGCAACTAATTGCGCAGGGAAACCTGGACGAGGCGGACGAAGCTATAAAGAAAGCGGTGAGTACGTTGGATAAGGCTGCTCGCAAAGGCGTCATCCATCCGAACAACGCAGCACGGCGCAAAAGCCGCATTATGAGCCAACTCGCCGAGGCCAAGCGGAAAGCTGGCGTAGCATAAGACACGCTTAAGCATTTCACTGTGAATACCCAGAACACCACCGTAGCCGGTGGTGTTTTTCTTGGCACTCTCACAACTGAATGAAGCAGTGTTTTTAGGGAGCTGGTGGCAATCTAAAGATATAACCTACGCCACGGACCGTTGTGATCCGCCGCGGCTCGGCGGGATTCTCCTCAATCGCTTCGCGAACCCAGCGGATGTGCACATCCAGGGTACGTGTGTCCCCTACGTAATCGGTGTCCCAGACAGTCTGCATCAGCAGGCGGCGGCTTAGGATCTGGTTGGGATGCCGCAGGAAGGCCTCTAATAGTTGTGCCTGTTTGGGTGTAAGTTGTGTTTCGCCGCGTCCTTCGATGTTGACAGAGGGCTTTGAGCGAAAGAACGTCAGCTTTCCAGCGCGGACTATTTCCTCCTCAAATTGATCTACAGGCAACAGCGCCCGCACGCGGTTGATTACCTTGCGCCACGTATAAGGCTTCTGCAAGTAAATGTCAGCTCCGGCGCTACTGTCTTCGGGTTCACCATCCGCTCGCGTGTGAATAATTGGTGTTTTCGATAGTTGCTCTCGCAACCGCCGGCAACATCGAATGCCGCTGGAAGACATTGACGCACCGTCGAGGAGGACCAGATCTGGCACGTGCTCCTGTGCCCAGCGCAGGGCATCGGCGTCTGAGTGAAAGACACGCACCTCAAAGCCCCCCCGTGTCAGAGCCGGCGCCAGCGACGTTTTGCCCGCACTCTTGCCTTCAACAAGCAGGATTAGTGATTTTCCCATTATCGCTCTGAACCCCCTTTTGACAGGGACGAGACTGCTCGCCCAATTCTCTCTCCGGATTATAAGATGATATGATCGTGATGCAAGCAGGAATCAGCAGGTGTGCAAATTTGACTTTGATAAGTCACAGGATTATAATTTGCGGCAGTCTGCGAAGGGTAGCATAGTACCTCCATAGCGAATGATTTGCATGCGGGCATAGTTCAGTGGTAGAACGTCACCTTCCCAAGGTGAATGTCGCGAGTTCGAATCTCGCTGCCCGCTCTCGTTTTTGCGCCGGTCTCATCACGGTCAGGTGAGACCGGCGTTTCGTTTATTCCCCTACCCCCGTGATGCTCGGACTGGGCGTCAGCTCTCCATTGCCCCCATTTCTGATTCTATGCCCACTCTTCCCCTACTTAATGCCCATTTGCCCTACCTGATGGCCGATATTAAGCTAGAATCGAACCGATATCAGGTTTCGGGCAATTGATTTGTAACGGATCGTACGACAATACGTTTATATAGGTAAGTAATGGCAAATAGGGCTCAGGAATCCGACGAAGGTCACCTCGTCGAACAAGCCATCAATGGAGATGGAGCAGCTTACGGCGTCCTCTATGAACGTTATCTGGATGCAATATACCGCTTCATTTACTTTCGAGTCGGCAGTGGCCCGGAAGCCGAGGATCTAACCGAAGAAGTGTTCGTCAAAGCCTGGGAAGCGATACCTGATTTTACACCGGATACCGAGCAGAGCTTCAGTACCTGGCTCTACCGCATTGCTCACAATCTGGTGATCGACTATCACCGAAAGCGCCGGCCGCAAAGTTGGACGTCAGAGCAGCTGGCGCTCGAGGAATCGAAAAATCCTTCTGTTGAGGATGCAGCGCACCAGAGGCAGGATGCGGCCCTGGTTGCTCAGGCGGTGCAACGCCTGAACGAGGTGGAGCAACAGGTAATCATCCTGCGCTTTGTGGAAGGATTATCGCACAGCGAAATCGCCGAGATAATTGGAAAGAGCGAGGGAGCCTCGCGAATAATTCAGCATAGAGCTTTGAGCAATCTGCGCGTTTACATGACAGAACTACATTCACAGCCAGACTTGCGTGATGAATAAGCAGCCTACCGAATTTGACCACATTCTGTCGATTTGTCTGGACCAGTTAGTAGATGGTAACTGGACACTCGAAGAGTGTCTGGCTAACTTCCCGGAATATGGTGAGTCTCTGGAAGAATTTCTAGTGCTGGCCCAGTATTTGCGGCAGGCCCAGGCAATTCGACCGGAGCCGGACTTCTATCGCCTGTCACGGCGGCGCCTCAGAACTCGCCTTCGCCCGAGGAATCCTTCACTGCGGCAACGAGTTCAGTGGTGGTTGCGCGACCGGCGCTCCTCGAGGAGGCGACGTGGGAATAGTGATCCCTGGCGACTGGCGCTTGCGACAGTAGCGCTCGTCCTTGTCCTGCTGGCCGGAGGCGTCACCGCGCTCTACGCTGCAAGCGACGCAGCGCTACCGGGTGACACGCTTTATCCGCTGGACCTTCGTTTTGAAGAGTTGCAGCTGCGACTGGCAGGTGATCCTGATACAGCAGATTCACTACGCCTAGCATTCAGTGAGGAACGATTGGCCGAAGCCGAGGCTGTCGCTGCAAGCGGCGACAGCGAGCGTCTGCAAGTTGCGTTGGTAGCGTATGCGATCCAAGTGGAGGCGCTGGCGCAAGACCTGACCTCTGACGGGCTTGATTCGTCGGCTCCGTCCAGAAATACGACGTTGGGAGCGCAGCTCAACGCGCACGAGCAGCGTCTGGATTTCCTCTATCAGGCGCTTGGCCCTGCCGTGGAGGATTCCGTCTCAGGTCCGAGCGACTATTGCGACCGCGAAGGTAGTGCGCCGGCCCATCCTGTTGCACTGACGCTCGCCCGGCAATACCAGCTTGCCTACGAGGACATCATCGACTGGTCCTGTTCTGGACACGGTTTTGGGGAAATCATGCTGGCTCTTACCACGGCCTCGGCGAATGAGCTTCCTGCTGAAGACATATTGGCTATGAGAGACGAGATTGGCGGCTGGGGTCAGGTGTGGCACGCACTCGCCGATGGCGTTCCGCCGGGCCTACAACGAGATCGCGGCGATACTGAGACACCACCGACGCCCGGCCCACCCGACGAGCCTGGTCCGCCTGAGGACGCCGGGCCGCCCGAAGATGCTGGGCCGCCAGATGGGGTAGACGTGCCCGACAACGCCGGACCGCCGGATGATGTGGGACCGCCTGACCACGCTGGTCCCCCAGAGGGCGCCGGACGACCTGACCATACAGGCCCCCCTGAGGGCGCCGGGCCGCCTGATAACGTTGGCGCTCCTGATGAGACTGGTCCACCGGACCACGCCGGGCCGCCGGAGAACGCTGGCCCGCCCAATGATGATCGGCCGGACAATGCCGGCCCACCAGATGACGCCCGCCCGAACAGACCATGACCTGAGGGCAAGCGGGAGTCACATTACCAGGGTGGAACTCTTTAATTGACATTGAAACAGACCCAAAGCCTAGACATAACGACACCGACACAATAGCGGTACACTCAAGTAGTTGGTAGATAAGACGGGAGGGACATCGTGTACAAAATTGATGACATCGTACCATCTATTCTGGTAATTGATGATAGTCCGGAAACGCTTCAGATTGTGCGTTTTGCATTACGTCGCACCAACTATGAGGTAAGCACGGCAGTATCGGGTGAAGAAGCCCTGGAAATGATTCGCGACCGGGGGCTACCTCACCTCGTGATATGTGACTTGCGTATGCCGCGTATGGATGGCTTTGAGCTCTGCCGCCAGCTGTCACGGTGGGCAGACATTCCGGTGATCATGCTGACAGCCGTGGACGAGCCGGATGCCATTGTAGAAGCTCTGGATCAATATGCAGAAGATTACATCGTCAAACCATTTGTAGTGGACGAGCTTCTGGCGCGAGTGAAGCGCGTTTTGAAGAGAATTGGTATCTTTCCTTACCCGCGCGAGATGCCGGTTGCCATCGACGGCCTACTCCGCATCGACTTCCCTCAACGCCAGCTCTTCTATGAAGGTCAGGAGTCCGTATTGACGCCGACAGAGGCCAGACTCCTCTATATGCTCCTGCGGCAACCGGGCCAAACGATCCCCTATGATTACCTGCTGCGCCGCATGTGGCCACATGAGATGGTTTTCGAAGATCGCCTACACGTGTTCGTGCATCGTCTGCGTAATAAGATGCCATCCAATGGGCACCAGTACATCGCCTTGGAGCGTGGAGCTGGCTATCGATTCGACCCTTGCGTGGCTGTCGAAGCCCACGCCGGCTTCTAATCTTTGCCCGCTCTTACATCCCCCAATTGTCCCATCGCGCGCTTGAATGACGCACATTACTGTGAAAATGACGCCGATTCTGCCATAATACAGGTGCAAGAGTCTGAGCAGAGCAGAATCGGTGTTTTTCACTGATGAACCGCAGTTCTTCGGACTGCGCAGTTTAGTGCGCGCATGAGAGACCCTTTGGATCAAAGTAAAGGAGGGAACGGGGTATGACGCCGGACAGGCATGAGTGGCGTCTCATTGCGCGCGCGGCCTCCGGCGACGAGACTGCGTTCAGCCACCTTTACCATCGTTACCTTGATGCCAGTTACCGATATTTCTACTTTCGGGTTGGCAGCGTCACCATCGCAGAGCAGCTCACAGATCGTCTCTTCATCAGAGCCTGGGAGCGACTACCCTACGATTCTGAGCTCGGCGGGTTACCGTTCAAACTGTGGCTCCTGCGACTCGCCAATCGGCTCGTCAGCGATTACAACAAATTGCTTGATGACCTGAAGGGAGCTGCGCTACGACCTCCACTCGTTGCCTGGTCCTCGGATACCGACAGCCACAAACTTCCCGCTGTGCACCCACGCTTCCTCGCGCTTGCCGTCCGCCACTTGGACCCGCTTGCCCAGCAGGTGGTCGTCTTACGCTTTCTACTGCGTCTACCACTCAAAGAGGTCGCCCTGGTGCTCGGCGACACCGTTCAGGGCGCCTATGCTTTGCAATATCGCGCGCTTACCGCCCTCTACGCGGTGCTTACACGGCGAAGGGTGCGGGATGATTTCTTCAGGGGCGAGCACATTGAAGCCACCAACTTTTGCCTGGACCACATTGTTGATGACACGCTATCGGTCGAGGGGTGCCTGGAGCACCTGGAGGACTACAACCAGCAACTCAAGCAAACGTTACAGTTTGGGAAGATGGTAACCAATGCCCGGCGCATTCAGCCCCGGCGCACGTTCCAGCAGACAGCACGCACCCGCATTGAGAGCCAAATTGCCAGCAGCCGTCGCCCACCTGTCGAAACCTCATTTTGGCGCTCCATCCAAAGAGGACGCACCCTCTCCGGCCTATCACTTTCCCGCGTCCCTTCGCCCCTTCTGGTGGTCCTCAGCGCTTTGCTGATCGTTGTGCCCCTTGCTATCTTTGGCGCGGGGGCAATTGACCAACTAACACCGTCGAGCCGCGCGTACCGCCTGGATCTTGGGATGGAACAACTCTATCTGGCTACGCTACGCGATCCGCAGAAGATAGCCAGTTACCGTTTGTCATTAACCGAGGAACGGTTGCAGGAAGCCAACTCAGCAGCCGGGGCAGGCGATTTGAGAGGGGTACAGACGGCACTCCTGGCGTATACGGTGCAAATATCAGCCCTGTCGCAGACGGTGCAGTTGCTGGAGAGCGAAGCGCTGGCAGCCAGCTACAACGAAGTGTTCAGACATCAAGAGCGCCAACTCACAGATATTGTGGCACGGGCGCTTCCGGCAGACGCCCACACCCAACCGACCTCCCTTTCCTGTCCTCAGGATACGGCATCGACCACCTGGCATCCGTCGGGCCTAGTACTTATCGCACAAGACGGTGCTCCACGTGACGAATTGCAGCAGTCGATTTGTAACGGGTACAGCTTTGGGGAAGTGGTGCTCGCCCTGGCGACAATCCAGGGCGAGAATGGTCTGAATGCCATCTCTGCCGCTGAGGCGCTGGAGCGTAAGCAGGAGGTCGGAGGATGGAGTCAGCTGTGGTGGGCACTGGGCAATGAGCCATGATCGGCGCGTGCCAGGGCAGTGTCAATCGCCTATCCTTCTTCGCATATGACGCCACCGGGGGCGCCCTCGTCCGACCCCTGTTTATTGACAGCCCCACTCTCGCATGCTAGATTAGCATCACCATGCATGAATCACCCCTGCTCGTGCGCCAGGAAAGTGATAACAGCACCGCGGTCTATACCTCAGTTTCTCCGCAGCAGGCGGGATGGGAGCTATTACACTTCGCCGCGCGTCGCCTGCAGCCCGGACAATCCTGGCGCGCCAACACGGAGGGGAACGAGTGGGCGTTCGTTCTTCTGGGCGGCAACTGTACCATCAACTCATCAAAGGGTAACTGGGACAATGCCGGACGGCGACCAGACGTTTTCAGCGGCATGCCTTATGCTCTCTATTTGCCGCATCATACAGAATTTGAAATCACAGCCGGCGCGGATGGTCTGGATCTGGCCTATGGCTGGTGCCCCACTGATGAAGATCGCGCTCCCCAGCTCATCACTCCCGATCAGATTGACGTAGAGATCCGTGGAGGGGCCAACGCCACACGGCAGATCAACAACATCATCCCTCCGGGCTTCGATTGTCAACGGCTGGTGGTCGTTGAAGTCTACACTCCCAGTGGAAACTGGAGCTCATATCCTCCGCACAAGCACGACGAGCACCGGGAGGACGAAGCTGGACGCCTGCTTGAAGCGGATCTGGAAGAAATTTACTTCTACAAACTGGACAAACCACACGGCTATGCCTTCCAGCGGGTCTACACCGGCGACGGACGGTTGGACGAACTAATCATGGCCCAGAATAATGACCTCGTGCTGGTGCCTGAAGGATATCATCCGGTTGTTTCCGCTCACGGATACACTACCTACTATCTGAACTTCCTGGCCGGCTCGGCGCAGTCATTGGCCAACAGTGACGATCCTGAGCACGCCTGGATCAAAGAGACCTGGCAGGAAAAAGATCCTCGGCTGCCCATTGTCTCTATGGCTATGGAAAGCCAGGTAGAATAATGGAGACCGCTCATTCCACTTCCTTTGACGTCATCACCATTGGCCGTTCCTCCATTGATCTATACGCCAATGACATCGGAAAGCCTTTCGTAGACATAGAGAGTTTCGCTGCCTATGTGGGCGGATCACCCACAAATATTGCCGTTGGTACGCGACGACTCGGCCTCCGGACAGCGCTCCTGACAGCCGTGGGCCACGATCCAGTGGGCGACTTCATCTTGAACTTTTTGCAGAGCGAAGGCGTGGATACGTCATATATTCCACGCAAGGCAGGACGCCGTACCAGCGCCGTGCTTCTGGGTATCGAGCCGCCCGACAGGTTTCCCCTTGTCTTCTACCGTGATAACTGTGCGGATATCGCGCTGGATATAGACGATATTATGAATACACCAATCGCTCAGGCACGTGTTGTGGAGGTGTCCGGCACGGCCCTGAGCCAGGAGCCGAGCCGCAGCGCCGTATTTCTGGCAGTAGAACAGGCGCAGCGTGCGGGCGCACAAGTCGTTCTGGACATCGACTTTCGCGCTGACCAGTGGCACGATCCCCGCGCCTTTGGCGTCATAACTCGCGCCTTGCTGCCGTTGGTGGACGTGGCCCTCGGTACCGAGGAAGAAGTAAATGCAGCGATGCTCCAGGATCCGGAGCAAATTCGCATTTCCCACTCACAGATGTCGGCTCCTGAGATAAGTGGCGACCTGGATGCCAACGTGCGACAGTTGTTGGAGCGCGGACCAGAGGCGCTGGTTGTCAAGCGCGGCGCACAGGGGGCTACTATCTTTCTCCAGGATGGAGATGTAATTGATGCACCTGGATTTCCCGTCGAGGTTTTTAACGTTCTGGGGGCAGGCGATGCCTTTGCCAGCGGTTTTATTTACGGGTTGGTCAAGGGTTGGAACTGGTACAGGGCGGCAAGAATGGGCAATGCCTGTGGCGCGATTGTCGTCACACGGCACGGATGCGCGAACTTTATGGGCTATGAGGCAGAGGTGCTCGATTTTATCCGGTCACGGGGCGGTTTTTAGACGACTACCAGACTGTACAGAAGCTGCAATATCGGAGAGCGAGGGAAGCGCATGACAATTACGCAACGCATGACGATGGCCCAGGCCATCATCTACTTCCTAAAACAACAGTACGTCGAGCGCGATGGCACTGAGCGACCGTTCTTTGCCGGTTGCTTCGGCATATTTGGTCATGGAAATGTCGCCGGGATCGGCCAGGCACTGCAACAGGCGCCAGACTTTCGTTACTATCAGGCGCGAAACGAGCAGGCAATGGTGCACACGGCTGCCGCATTCGCCAAAATGAAGAACCGTCTGAGCACCTTTGCCTGCACATCGTCCATCGGACCGGGCGCCACGAACATGATTACAGGCGCCGCTGGCGCAACCATCAACCGCCTGCCCGTCCTCCTGCTGCCGGGCGACATTTTCGCCCGTCGTAACGTCGCGCCCGTTTTGCAGCAGTTGGAGCTACCCCATTCCCAGGATGTTTCCGTCAACGATTGCTTCAAACCGGTTTCGCGTTACTGGGACCGCATAAACCGGCCCGAGCAAATCATTACGGCGCTCCCTGAGGTGATGCGCGTGCTTACGTCCCAGGCCGACACCGGAGCGGTCACACTCTCTCTGCCCCAGGACGTGCAGACCGAGGCATTCGACTATCCCTCACAACTATTTGAGAAACGAGTGTGGCGTATTCCCCGGCTCCGCCCCGACCGTGCGCTTTTGCAGCGGGCGTCTCAGTGGATCCGTAACAGCCGGCGCCCCTTGATTATTGCCGGCGGCGGTGTCATCTACAGCGAGGCCACGGAAGCGCTACGGCGCTTCGCGGAGCAGACAGGCATTCCGGTTGCCGAAACCCAGGCCGGCAAGGGCGCGCTGCCCTACAATCACCCGCTCGCGCTCGGCGCCGTCGGCGTCACCGGCACGCCGGGCGCCAACATCATCGCTCGTGAAGCGGATCTGGTCATTGGCCTTGGCACGCGCTACAGTGATTTCACCACCGCTTCCCAGACTGCCTTCCAGAACCCTGCTGTGCGATTCATCAATATAAACGTGGCCGAGTTTGATGCCTTTAAGCAGGCGGCGCTGCCCCTGGTTGGCGATGCGCTGGTCACAATACAGGAACTGGAACAGGTCAGCAGCAGCTATGAAACGGCGCTGACGTATCAACAGCGCGTGAGTGATTTCAACCGGCGCTGGGATCGGGAAGTGTCCAGACTCTACAATCTGGAGCACGGCCCGCCGATCAGCCAGGGTGAAGTCATCGGCGCCGTGAACAACGTGGCGGACCCGCGGGATGTCGTCGTCTGCGCAGCGGGCAGTCTGCCGGGCGACCTGCACAAGCTGTGGCGCACGCGCGACGCCAAAGGATACCATCTGGAGTACGGGTATTCGTGCATGGGGTACGAAATTGCCGGCGGGCTGGGTGTGAAAATGGCTGCCCCCGAGCGTGAAGTGTACGTGATGGTCGGCGATGGCTCCTATCTGATGATGGCTGAGGAGATCATCACTTCTATTCAAGAAGGGTATAAGCTCACGGTCATTCTTATTGACAACCACGGCTTTGCCAGTATCGGCGGACTGTCGCAGGCACTTGGTAGCGGCGGCTTTGGCACATACTATCGTTACCGGCGTAATGCCAGCGGTGATCTCGACGGCGACCATCTTCCCGTCGATCTTGCGGCGAATGCCCGCAGTCTTGGCGCTCATGTCATAGAGGCATACGATTTGCCATCGTTTGTCGCTGCGCTGCAGGAGACGCGCGAGCGGGACGAAACAACTGTCGTCGTCATTGAGACCGATCGCGAGCAGCGAGTTCCCGGATACGAGTCCTGGTGGGACGTACCGGTAGCGGAGGTCTCGGAGATGGAGAGCGTCAAGGCCGCCCGTCGCGACTATGACTCCCAGCAGAAGCGGGAACGTTACCATCTATAGCGCGCAAATCAGAGCCGGCGCTTGAAACAGGCTGAGTAATAGCGAGAGGAAACAATGACCGCTCATCTGATGAACTACGTTGATGGCAAATGGCGCCCAGCGAATAGCGATTCCTTCCTGGATGTACTCAATCCGGCGACCGGGGAAATGCTTTCCCACGTGCCACTATCGTCACCGGCGGAGGTAGACGACGTAGCACAGGCCGCGTCACGGGCCTTTCACGAGTGGCGCCAGGCGCCGGTTGTGGATCGCGTTCAATATCTTTTCAGGCTGAAGAACCTGCTGGAAGATAACCTGGAGGAACTGGCGCGCACCATCACAATGGAATGTGGCAAAACGCTGCAGGAATCTCGGGGGGAAATGCGCCGGGCCATTGAAAATGTGGAAGTTGCCTGTGGCATGCCCTCTTTGATGCAGGGGGACTTTTCGGAAGATATCGCTTCCGGCATAGACGAATTCATGATCCGGCAACCGGTAGGCGTCGCTGCTGCCATCTGCCCCTTCAACTTTCCAGCCATGATCCCCTTCTGGTTCATGCCCTATGCCGTCGCCGCAGGTAACACCTACATTGTTAAGCCGTCGGAGCGCGTGCCAAATACGATGCAGCAAGTGTTTCGTCTCATTGAGGAGGCCGGCTTCCCACCGGGCGTGGTGAATCTTGTAAATGGCGATAAGCAGGCGGTCGACGCCATCCTTGATCATCCGACAATTCAGGCCATCAGCTTTGTCGGCTCTACCCCTGTCGCCAAATATGTGTACGCGCGCGCCGCGGAAAGGGGTAAGCGAGTGCAGGCCCAGGGCGGCGCCAAAAACCCCATTGTCATTCTTCCCGATGCCGACGTGGAAATGACGACGCGAATTACGGCGGATTCAGCGTTTGGCTGCGCAGGGCAACGGTGTCTGGCAGCCTCTGTGGCTGTCACTGTTGGCGAAGCGCGCAACACCTTTACAGACGCAATCGCAGATGTCGCCGCCGGGCGTGTCACCGGTTATGGTCTCGACGAGTCGGTACAGATGGGACCGGTGATCACCGCCCAGAGCCGGCAGCGTATTGAAGGGCTGATTCAAAAGGGCGCTGACCAGGGTGCAACGGTACTCGTAGATGGTAGAGGAGCGAGGATCGCCGATTATGAAAATGGCTACTTTGTGAGACCGACGGTGCTGGAGAATGTCGATCCCGCCAACGAGATTGCAGGCACGGAAATCTTTGGACCTGTGCTCAGCCTGATGCATGCAGAGACAGTGGACGAAGCGATCGAGCTGATCAACAGTGGTCGCTACGGCAATATGGCCTGTCTCTTCACCAGTAGCGGCGCCGCGGCGCGCAAGTTCCGCCATAAAGTACAGGCGGGCAATATTGGTATCAACATTGGCGTCGCCGCACCGATGGCCTTCTTTCCTTTCAGCGGTTGGAAAGATAGTTTCTTCGGCACCCTGCACGGACAATCGAATCACGCCGTGGAGTTTTTCACCCAGACCAAGGTGGTCGTCGAACGTTGGCCCAGGGAATGGTCGCGCGCGTTCTAATCGCGTTAGGAGTGGGCTCCGGCGTCGTTTGTCCGGCGCCACGATAAGGATGGTATAGAAATGATACGAGTGGCGAATGCTCCCTGTTCGTGGGGAATTTTAGAGTTCGATGGGCAGGCACAAAAATTAGGGTACGCTCAGGTGTTGGATGAGCTACAGGAGACGGGTTACGCTGGCACAGAGCTTGGCGACTGGGGGTTTATGCCCACGGACCCGGGCCAGTTGCGCCGCGAACTGGCGCAACGGAATCTGGCCCTGCTGGGCGCATTTGTGCCGGTGCGTTTCAGAGATCCGCAGGCGCATGATCAGGGGGAGGCTGAAACGTTGCGTACAGCGCGCTTGCTTTCCGAGGTTGCAGGAGAGGCGCCCTTTATCGTTCTCGCCGATGACAACGGCGGCGACGAGACACGCATCCAGCACGCAGGCCGCATCACGCCGGAGCAAGGTTTGAGTTCCGAACAGTGGGACGTTTTCGCTGCCGGCGTTGAGCGGGTGGCCCGCTCCGTACGCGAGGAAACCGGCCTGCGCTCGGTCTTCCACCACCACGCGGGCGGCTTCGTAGAAACACCTGATGAAGTACGCCGGTTGATGTCACTTACCGATCCTGCACTGGTCGGGCTCTGCTTTGACACTGGTCATTACTGTTTCGGCGGCGGCGATCCCGTGGCTGCCATCGACGAATATGGCTCGCGCATCTGGCATGTGCACTTCAAGGATTTCGACGAAGAGGTCGCCCGGCAAGGGCGACAGAATGCATGGGACTACTTCGAGGCGGTACGCAACGGCATTTTCTCCGAATTAGGGCAGGGAAGTGTTGATTTTGCTGCGGTACGTGACGCCCTACAGCGGTATGGCTACGATGGGTGGATAGTGGTGGAACAGGATGTGTTGCCTGGCATGGGGACGCCGAAAGCGAGCGCCAGGCGTAACCGCGAGTATTTGTATGAGATTGGGTTGTAGAGGGATTAGAGACTGGAGATTGGTTGATACGAGATTGGGGATTGGACACAGAGCGGGGCACAGAAAAAGGCGGGACAACTGGCAGTGACCTACTCTCCCAGGGGCTCGCGCCCCTAGTACCATCAGCGCTGACGAACTTAACGGACCGGGTTCGGGAAGGGACCGGGTGTAGCCTCGTCGCTCCAACCACCAGTT
>DATHSI010000045.1:0-9002 GCA_035464315.1 Candidatus Sulfomarinibacteraceae bacterium | reverse complement strand
GGCCGCGATGCCAGTGCGGCCTGGCGCGATCCTGTCCGGCGCTTCCAATTGTGAAATGTACTGCGGTTCGATGCCCAGGAGTAATTCGGTAGGAGAGGATTGCGCCTGCGAGCAGGCAGCACAAAGTAAGAATGCCGTGAGAATGAGAATGCTGTTCGGGATCGGCATGCGCGTGTGTATAGTAGCGACTTTTCCCACTATTCTGCTCCGTTCCGCCTGTGCCCGGATCTACCCGCCCATTGCAGATTTTGTTGCGGCAAACAAACAGAGGTTAAACAGCTTATAAGTCGTGTCTGACATTACAAAACAAGCAAACACAACACCCGCTCAATTACATTGTACCCACGCCAGATCGTATGTCAATCGACAAAAATGTTTGAGCGCTGCATTTGGCATTTCGCCGGAACACTTTACAATCGGCGCCATATGGTACGACAACGTCTTCTTTGGGCATTGATCGCCCTTCTACTTCTGCTCACCGCCTGCAATGACGCGGACACCGAGCCTACAGCCACCGCCAGCCCCACCGCGCTGGCGAGCACGGCGACCAGTGAGGCCTCGGCCACGCCGCGGCCCACCGCCACAGCCACGGCCACGCCTGAACCCCCCCAACCGGAGGTATCTGCCGTGCAGCAGACAGTGGGCGACAGCGGCGAGGTGATTATAAGCAGCGTCTACGCGCCGCGACCGGCCTGGCTCGTGCTCTACGCCGACGACGACGGCGAACCGGGCGAGGTGCTGGGCCACGTGGCCGTCGAGGAAGGCGAGAGCCGGGACGTGAGCCTGAGCGTCGACCCCTACCGGGTCACCGGCCGGCTGCACGCCGTGCTGCACCAGGACCTGGGCGAGCTGGGTACCTTTGAGCTGCCCGGCGCGGACGAACCGCTGGAAGTGGGCGGCGAGTGGGTCGGCGCCACGTTTGAGGTTGATATTCAGGTGACCATGCCCCAGATCGTGGTCTCCGACCAGGACCTGGGCCGCGATGGACAGATCGTCGTGGATAGCGTCACCGCCGCCGAGGCCGGCTGGGTGGCGTTGCAGGCGGATGCGGATGGGGAGCCGGACGCGGTGTTGGGCCAGACGGCGGTGGAAGCGGGCGAAAACGAAAACGTGGTCATCCGCTTTAACTGGCGTAACGCCACGCGCCAAATGCACGTGGTGCTCTACAACGACGCGGGCCGGTCCGGGCGCTTTGACCTGGGCGGCGACGACCGCCCCGTCGTGATCAACGAAGAACCGGTTCGCGCCGCCTTCACCGTGAGCCTGCCGCCGGACGTGACGGTCATCAGCCAGCCGCTGACCACGGGCGAAGTGGTCATCGACCGCATCATGATCAACAGCAACGGCTGGGTCTCCGTCTACTCCAACTTCAACGGCTTCATCGACCGCCGCCTGGGCGTCACGCCACTGGAAGCGGGCGCCCACCGCAACGTGCGCGTCTCCATCGACACCCGCAACGCGACCGACACCCTGCACGTGATGTTGCACGAGGACACCGGCGTCGCCGGCACGTTTGAGTACCCTGCGGAAGATCCGGCCTATCGCGACGAGGCGGGCCACCCGCTGCTGTTCTCGTTTGAGACGCAGGAAGGCAATTATGTGATGACCGAGGATCAGGCGTTGGGTGAGGATGACACGGTGCAGGTCCCCCTGGTGGTGACCGATCTGGCCACCTGGGTTGCCGTGTGGAACGACGACGACGGCGCGCCCGATGAGGTCATCGGACAGGCGCTGGTGAGCCCCGGCGTGCACCGCGGTGTGCGCGTGGAAATCGACGCCGCGGCGGCAACCGACGTGCTGCACGTGATACTGCATCAGGACGCCGGCGTGCCCGAGCGCTTCGAGTACCCCGATGGGCCGGACGTGATCCTGCAAAGCCAGGGCTCGGCCATCCGCGCGCCGTTTATGCTCCTGTCCGAGTAGCGAGAACCAGGCGCAGGGCGAAGAATCTGTTGCTCAGAATTCCTCGCGGACCAGATCGAGCATATCGCCCAGCACGCCCGACGCCGTCGTTTGCACCCCGCTGGTGTTGCTGGCGACCAGCAACGGTTCCTCGGCGTAACGGGCCGTGTGAAAGCCGACGTACTTCAGATTAGCCAGCGCGCTTTCCACGGGCACCGCTGTCAGGCCCACGCTGCCCTTTCCCCCCTCCAGCCGGGCCACGTAGCGCAACACCTCTCCCGCCGCGCCGGCAGCGTTGACGCGATCGCGAAATGAGGGATCCATGGACAGCGAGGCCAGCATAAATTCCTGCGCGTCAAGGTGCGCCAGGGCTGGCGAGTAGAGCGATTCCACGTCAATGGCATCCTCCTCCAGCGCCCAGCCTGCCGTGCGGCCCAGAATCAACAGCTTGCGCACTGCGTCGCGCCCCGACAGATCCTCGCGCGGGTCCGGTTCAGTGACGCCGCGCGCTTTGGCCGCCGCCAGGGCCACCGAAAAGCGCGTGCCGTCGTCCATGCGCTGGCAGATGTAGCTGAGCGTGCCGCTTAACTGCCCCTCAACGCGCAAGATCGTATCGCTCGTATCCAGCAAATAGCGCAGGGTGGCAATCACCGGCTGCCCGCCGCCCACCGTGGCCTCGTACCGCAGCCGCGGCTCGTCGTAGTACCGTTGCGCCGTGGCCCAGGGACCGGTCAGCGGCTTCTTGTTGGCCAGAACCACGGCGTACTCTTGCGCCAGCGCCTCGTCCACAATCGCTTCCATGCCGCCGGCGGCGGTGACGTCGACGACGATGGCCCGCTCGATGCCCTGCGAACGCGCCCATGTCAGGAGCTGCGCGCTGTCCTCCTGCGCCTCGCCCAGCGGCTGGCGCTTTTTCTTGGCGGCGATCACCGTTTCGATATCGGCGTCGTCCAGGCCGGCGGCCTCGCGCCGCCAGGAGCTGCTGTCAGCCACGGCGACGATCCGGAAACGGCAACGGTTGCGCGTCTCGAACTCCGCCCGTCCCTCGACGAGCTGCTGCAACAGCGCCCGGCCCACCCCGCCTGCGCCAAAAATAATGACCGGTATTTCTTTCATCTCTGCTCACGCACCTCCAATTCCTCCCTGGTTCTCTGCATTCTCTCAGCTCGCGTACCTCTCTAACTCCTCCGCGGCTCTCAGTGTCTTCTCAGTGCCCCTCCGTGCCACATTCTTTCTTTTCTCCCCAACAACAAAAAAGGCCCCGCTCCGAAGAACGAGGCCTTTTCGGCACCGTAGCGCTACTGTTCCTCACGAGGAGGCAGCGCTACGGTGCGGGTAGTTGCATAACTATCCATAAGCACCACCTCCTTGTTTTCTAGGATGGCGGGCAGCTTCTGCTGCAAATCAATCAATGATGCGGGGATTATGGCATAGATGGGCCAAAGTGTCAACCTTTATTTAACACGCTAATAAATCAGCTTACAGCGCCGCCAGCGCTTCCAGCACGTCGTCTACTTCCTGCGGCGTGTTGTAATGCACGAATCCCACGCGCACCAGGCCGCCTTGCTCCAGCAACCCCAGCCGCTCCATAACCGCCAGCGCGTAGTAATGGCCGTCCCAGACGAAAATGCCCTGACGACCTAGCGCTTGCGCCGCCTGCGCCGGGGAATGGCCTTCGACGCTGAGGGCAAAGGTCGGCGCGCGCTCGTCGAGGCGCTCGATGTCGGTGACGCCGTAGACGCGCAGTCCCGGCAGGGCCGCCGCGCCGCGCAGAAAGCGCTCGCTCAACGCGGCCTCGTAGGCCTTGATGCGCGCCATGGCCCGTTCCAACAAGCGACGGCGGCTGACATTGGTCTGGTCTTCGACGTCGCCGCGCGCGCCGATGGACGCCAGATAATCGACTGCCGCCGTCACGCCCGCCAGGCTCTCGAAACTCTGCGTGCCCGTTTCCCACTTTTCCGGTGGCTGCGACGGGGCCGGGCGCACCTTGTACGCCTGCAGGCGCTGCAGGTGCTCGTGCTTGCCGTAGAGCACGCCCGTGTGTGGGCCGAAATATTTGTAGGCGCTGGAGACCAGAAAGTCGCAATCGAGGGCCTTTACGTCGATCAGGTTGTGCGGCGCAAAATGGACGGCGTCCACGTAGGTCAGAGCGCCGGCCTCACGCGCCAGCGACGCCACGCGGGCCACGTCGGGAATGGTGCCCAGCGCGTTGGAAGCGTGCGTGACCGCTACCAGGCGCGTGTGTTCGTTCAACAGGCCGGCCAGGTCGTCCAGGACCAGCGTGCCATCCTGGGGCCGGAAGTCGAGCCAGCGCACCGTGACCTCTCGCTCTTCGGCAGCCAGCAGCCAGGGCGAAATGTTGGCGTCGTGGTCCAGGTGCGTGACCACGATCTCATCGCCCGGCTGCCAGGTGCGGGCCAGCGCACGGCTCATAGCGAAGGTCAGGCTGGTCATGTTCTGCCCGAAGACGATCTCCTCCGGACGCGCGGCGTTGTACAGGTCGGCGACGGCCTCTCGCGCCGCCTGTACCACCGCTTCCGAGAAGTCGCTGCTGGCAAAAGGGCCGCTAAGGTTGCTGCCGCCGCGCCGCGCATAATCAGCCATCGCCGCAATCACCGGTTCCGCCACCTGGGTGCCGCCGGGGCCGTCCAGGTAGAGGGCCGGACGCCCGTCAACGCGCCGTTGCAGGGCAGGAAATTGTTGTCGCCAGTGCAGGGGATCAAAGGATTTTGTCATCATGGCTCAGATTATAGCGGCGGTTTTCACCTGACCCAAAACTCAGATATAATGAACGTAGACATCCATCCACTCTCTAACGGGCGGGCAGCAGGAAAAACCATGCGATACAGTAAAGATTTGATCGGCAAGTCAATTGTCAGCATCGACGACGGGCGCGATCTGGGCACCGTGCGCGACGTGTATCTCGACCAGAACCTGGAGTGGTTGGCGGGCATTTACCTGGGCAAAGAAGGGCTCCTCAGCCGCAAGGCGCTGGTCATCCCCCGCGAGGAGATTGCCGTTTTCGGCGTGGACTACGTCCTGACCAAGAGCGGCGACGTGGTCACCGATGAAAAACAGCTTTCTGACGTGGCCTCGTGGTTGCGGCTAGACCAGTTGCAGGGCCGCGAAGTGGATAGCACCGGCGGCACGCGGGTGGGCACCGTGGGCGACGCCATTCTGGACGAACAGGCGCGCATTGTGGGCTTCAGCCTCTCTCGCGTCTACGTGGAAGGGCCCATCGCCGAAAACCGCACCGTCTATCAGGCAGCCATCGTCGATAAGGGGAACAGCGACGGCGTGATGACGGTGGATCTGGCTACCGTGGAGCAGCAGAGCCAGGCAGGCGCCGGCGCGGTGGTCGAGGCGCCGGCTAAAGTGCAGGCCGAGCCTGAGCCCCCGGCCGAACCCGAGCCTCTGCCTGCCGAGCCTGAACCGTCTCCGGCAGAGCCTGAGCCGCCGCCGAGCGCCTTCCACGAAGAAGAGTAACGCGTCGCGCCCCGGCCCAACTGAATAGCTGAAAAGCGATCAAGCGTTCCATTCTTTTCCGAGAAGAAGGGTTCTCACGTCAATTCTGGCGGTATGAGGCAGCTAAATAGAAGGAGCCATTATGAACAACGATCACTCAGTCAGTTTTAGGTTGAACGACGAGCAGAAAATGATTCGGCAGCTGGCTCGCGATTTTTCGCGCAGCGAGATCGCCCCCAACGCTGAGGAGTATGACCGCACGCACGAGTACCCCTGGCCCATCGTGCGCAAGGCGCAGGAGCTGGGCCTGACCTCGATGAACGTGCCCGAGGAGTACGGTGGCCTGGGCCTCAACCTGTTCGAAGAAGTGATCGTGCAGGAAGAGCTGGCCTGGGGTTGCTCCGGCGTCAGCACGGCCATCGCCGTCAACGGGTTGGGGCTACTGCCCATCCTCATCGCCGGCAACGACGCGCAGAAAGAGGAGTATTGCGGGCGGTTGGTGGACGGACAGTTGGCGGCCTATTGCGCCACGGAACCGGAGGCCGGCTCCGACCTGGCCAGCATCAAAACGACTGCGCGCCGCGAGAACGGCGACTACGTGCTTAACGGCAACAAGACCTTCATCTCCGGGGCGACCGTGGCCGATTTCTACACCGTGTTCGCCTACACCGATCCCTCCGTGCGCCACAAAGGGATGAGCTGCTTCATCGTGGACCGCGACCGGGAAGGCGTCAGCGTGGGCCAGCCGTTCGAGAAGATGGGCCAGCACGCCTCGGATACCGCCGAAGTGGTGTTTGACGACGTGCGTGTCCCGGAGTCCCATCTGGTCGGCCAGGAGGGGCAGGGCTTCATGATCGCTATGCAGGTGTTCGACCGCAGCCGCCCTGCCACTGCCGCCGGGGCCGTGGGCGTGGCCCAGCGGGCTCTGGACGAGTCGGTGCGCTACGCCAAAGAGCGCGTGACCTTCGGCAAACCGTTGTGGCAACACCAGGCCGTGGGACACATGATCGCCGACATGGCCATGAAGGTGGAGGCGGCCCGCCTGCTGGTATGGAAATCGGCCTGGGACTTTGACAGCAGCGGCAACAACACCATGAGCACCGCTTATGCCAAGGCCTTCGCCGCCGACACAGCCATGCGCGTAACCACGGACGCCGTGCAGGTGTTCGGCGGCTACGGCTACATGGCCGAGTACCCGGTGGAAAAGCTGATGCGTGACGTGAAGATCTTCCAGATTTACGAGGGCACGAGCCAGATCCAGCGCGAGATCGTCGTGCGCGAGCTGTTTCGCAAGAGTTAACGCCGGCAGCCCAGCCTCCCGGAGCCTCCCAGCGTAACGTCACCTCCGGGAGGATTCTGCTTGTAAGGGTAGAGGGGCGTCAGACCTTTTTGCGCGCCATGGCCTGCTTGATTGCCGGCCGGTATGAATGATCTTTGCCTGCGCGGGCAAAGGCGGCGCGCGCGTGGCGCGCCTGGTTCTGATCCAGATAGAGCACACCAAGCGTGAAAAAGGCAGCCGGCAGGCGCAGACCGCCGCGAATGGCTTTTTCGTAACACTCGATCGCCTGATCCGTTTCACCCCGCGTCTGGAAATCGATACCCTGCCCAATCAGTGCATCGCGCTCCAACTTGCTGAGGCCATTAGGGCCAATGCCGTATAGGTCCTCCTCTCCTTCCTCTTCGCGGAAGATCTCTTCGGCCAGTTCGTCCTGGGCCCGGCGCAACGCCTGGTGCAGCGGATCCTGTCCATCATCCGGTTGCTGTTGCGACAGCTGCCAGTGCTTGCGCTCCTCCTCAAACACGGTGGCGATCTGGCGCACCGTTTCGGTCATCTCCGCGCGTTCTCGTTCCTCTTCGCTCAGCGGCGACGCAACTGGCTTCTGCGGCTCCGGTTCTGGCTCTGGTTCGCGTACGGCGTCCTCACCCTGTTGCACCAGTTTCATGGCCAGCAGAACGTCTCCGTTGCCCGGGTCCAGGCGCAGGGCAGCGTGACACATCTGCAGCGCCTTGTCTGGCTCGCCGTTCATTTGTAGAGAGCGGGCGATGGCCAGGTAGTGGCGAATGGCCCCTTTTACATTTTGCTGGCGTTGGAAGACCATGGCCAGCCGCCGATGTGCGCCAAGCAACCCCGGTTCCAGGCGCACGGCGCGCTCCCAATTGAGGATTGCCTCCTCCAGATGGCGCTGGCGCAACTGCAGCTCACCTGCGGCCATATACGTTTTTGCCGCCTCGCTCAACTGGCCCAGACGCTCTTGCAGGTCGGCTACCCGTTCCAGATACAGGATGTCTCCCCGTGAGTAGCGTGCAGCCAGCTTGTAGCTCTCCAGCGCGCGGTCCAATCGCTTCAGGCCAAAGCACGCTTCTCCCAGACCGGCGTAAGCCTCCGCCGACTTGGGGTCCTCGCTCAGCGCTACGCGGAACATCTTGAACGCCTTCTCCCACTCCCCGGCCTCGTTGCAGGCGTATCCCCGCTGCAGCGCCTCTTCGTATCGTGCTACATTTCCACTCACTGACCACTCCGCTCTTTGATGGGAGGACGTTCCTGAACCGTTAACATAACGCACAATAGAGCGTCTGGCAAGATGACTTTGGTTAGGGGGGATACTGGCGCTCTAGCTGCCCAGTTTGCGAACCAGGTCAGGCACGTGGGTGACGCCCGGCGCTTCGAAGACATGGCCGTTGACAGAATCGGGCATCTCTATTACTTCGTGAGCCCAGGTGTCTTCGGTGGGGACGTGTACAGCCCAGGCGCCCAGCTCAGCCACAGGGAGCACGTCGGAACGCAGGGAGTTTCCCACCATGAGGAACTGTTCAGGAGGAACTTCGTGGCGCTCGAGTATTTCTGCATACACTCCCGGCGTTTTATGACTGACGACCTCCACATAGCGGAAGTGGTCATGGAGCCCGGAGTTGGCGACCTTATTCTGCTGGTGCAGCAGGTCTCCTTTGGTAATCAGCATCAGGGGATAGGCCTGCCCCAGCTCGGAAAGCGTGTCATGGACGCCGTCGAACACGCGCACATCTGTGGTTAGCATTTCCTTGCTCAGGTCCAGTAACGCCTGGACGTCCTCGCTGCGAAAAGCGCCCTCCGTCAACTCAATGGCGGCTTCGATGAGGGAGAGTACGAAACTCATCACGCCGTAGCCGTAATACTCGATATTGGCTACTTCATAATAATCGGCGCGCTCGTCCACGGAGCCATTGACGTTGTAGCCGGCCATGAGCTGGCGAAACCGGTCGCGGGCCTCGTGATAATGATCTTCGTTGTGCCAAAGGGTATCGTCGGCGTCGAAGGCGATTAGTTTAAACATGGGGTAACTGGTTGATTGGAGATCGGAGATTGGGGATCTGATCTCCAACCTCTAATCTCCACTCCTCAATCTCCACATAGCAGGCGCTGAGACTGTCGTCAGATCGTTGCCGTATTCCTGGAGGAAGTAATCCTGAGGTGAGGAGTAGACGTATACCCAGAGATCGTCGTTAGGCCCTTCCTCTGACCAGTACCAGACCCACTCAGCATCGCGCGGCGTCATGTTCACACAGCCGTGGCTGCGGGGCGCCCCGAAATCGTTGTGCCAATAGGCGCCGTGCAGGGCGATATCGCCGTCGAAGAACATGGTGTGGGGCACGTCCTG
>DATHSI010000044.1:0-8472 GCA_035464315.1 Candidatus Sulfomarinibacteraceae bacterium | reverse complement strand
AATTTCTACAATCGTCTCAGCCGGTTCGCCCACCGCGCCGAGGATGTTAATATCTAGCCCTGTGGTCGAAACGCGTTTCAGGGCGGCCTCTACCACATCGCGAGCCTCGGCCTCGGCCCAGGCGATGGGATATGATTGGTTTTCGCGTATCTGTTGCTCTTCCACCCGCCGGTAATGCTCCTCGGGCATTACGTGGCACACGGTGACCGTTGCGCCAAGGGCCTGCGCCAGCTGGTTTCCATGACGGATCACCTGCTCGGCCAACAAGTCCTGGTCGACGGCGATCAGAATCTGTTTCACGTTGTTCTCTCCTTGATATGCCCCGTCAAGGAGAGTATAGCACAAACGGCCCTTTCCAGTGCAGTGGCCTAAAGCTTCCTGATCCGGTCGCCGCGGCGGATCGCGCCCGGTTGCACGACGCGGGCGTTAATGCCGCGCATTCGTAGCTGCTTGCCAACCTTGGAGTTGACGAAGGTGAGGGCATCCAGGCCGTAGCGGGCCATGAACTTCTTACAACCGGTGTGCGGCGCGGCTGTGACTTCGATAACGGCGTCGCCGATGGCCAGGTGGGTACCGGCGGGCAGGTTGTCTTTGCTCAGGTTGAGGTCGACGTACAGCTGGTCCCCCGCCAACGGCCAGCGCTCTCTGTCCTGGGCCACCAGGGCGATGACGCGGGCGTTCATGAGGGTCAGTTGCAGGTCGGGGTGCGCCGAGCCATCCGCCGTGCGCGAGCTGCCCCGGTCACGCCAGTTGTCACCGACGAGACCTTCTTCTGGATCAAGCCGGCCTTCTTCCAGTACTTCGCGCTCGTCTGTGCGCGGCCGGCGCACGATCATCTCCAGCACGCCGTTATCCTCTGGCGACTGCCGGATGTGCGGCAGGCTGGCTTCCAGTTCTTCCATCGTTAACTGTCTTGTTTCAGTCGTTTGCATGTGTAATCCTCATTTCACTAAAGCGGATGGAGCAGAAATAAGTGTGACCGAAATCCAGAATGTGTCAAGCTTGTCGTCGCAGCGTCTGATTTCGTGCTATAATATATATGTACAATTGTACAAGTGATATAGATATTCGTGGTAAGGCAGGCGACAAGGACAAATGGACGTTGCTGTAGACGCTTCGGTGCTCATCGCAATCATTGTGAATGAACCGGAAAAGCCCGCGTTGATTCGCGCGACTATTGGAGACGATCTCATCTCACCACATTCCGTTCGTTGGGAAGTCGGGAATGCTTTTTCAGCCATGCTTAAGCGCGGCAGGGTAACTCGCGAACAGGCGACAAAGGTACTGGCTCAGTATGCCAGCATCCCGATCCGCTACGTTGAGGTCGAGCTTGACGACTCATTGGCCATTGCCGATCAATATGATGTCTATGCTTATGACGCCTATTTGTTGCGTTGTGCAGTAAAATACCGTGCACCGCTCCTTTCGCTGGACCGCGGTCTTCTGCACGTCGCGCGCCAGATGAACATTAGTACAGTGGAGGTGCCCTGATGCCTGCTGTTTACACTTATTCAGAAGCACGACAGCGTCTTGCTTCTCTCCTTGAACAGGCCATACGTGAGGGTGAGGTACGAGTTAAGCGGCAAGACGGACAGATGTTTGTTATTCGTCCAGAACCGAGGAGCAAATCGCCCCTGGATGTGGAAGGCGTGGACACCGATCTTGTTGCGGAAGAGATCGTCGCTTTCATCCACGAGGGAAGACGAGAACCTTGACGCCGGGAACGTGTGTGGAGCGTGCGCGAGAATGGCGGATGGAATCGTGGTCGAGGTTCCTTGCCTCGCCCTTCATCCCTCCCGCCAGGCGCGGCGCGCGCCGGCGCTGATCAGGTCCACCATGAAGGTCAGTGCGATGTAGAGAGCGAGGGTGACGACAACGCTGCGGTAGTCGAAGCGACTGAGCTGCTGCGTCAGCTCGCGCCCCAGGCCGCCGGCGCCCACCAGACCTACGATGACGGTGGCGCGAATAGCGATCTCCCAGCGGTACAGACCGTAGGCCAGGAAGCGGGGCAGGGCCAGGGGCAGGCTGCCGTAGAGAAAGAGCTGTCCGCCGGAGGCGCCCGTGGCCTGCAGGGCGTGCAGCGGCTGCGGCGGCTGATTCTCCACCACTTCGGCCATCAGCCGGCCCAGGATGCCCATGTTGTAGATGGCCAGGGCCAGCGCGCCGGGGAGAATGCCGGGAAAGAAGACGAAGAGCAGCACCAGGGCCCAGATGGGCGCGGGGATGGCGCGCATGAACAACAGGAGCAGGCGCGCGCTGCCCCACAGCAGATAGCGCCACAGGTCGCCGCCGGGCGAGCGCCGCCCGCGGCTGAGCAGGCCGCCGGGCAGCAGGAAGTTGTTGGCGGCGGGGAAGGAGAGGACCATGCCGCCCAGCGCGGCGAGCGTCGCCGCCAGAATGGACATGGCCAATGTCTTGCCGGACAGGGCCAGCGCCTGGTGCAGGAAGTCGGGCGCCAGCCGCGGCGGCCAGGCCTGCGCCGCGATCTCTTGCAGTAGATGCGCGCTGCGCGGATCCCACAGCTTGCCGAAGTCGGGGCCCACGTACCAGAAGGAGAGCGGGATGAGCGCGGCTGCCAGCAGCAGCGAGGCGCGCACGAGACGGTCCGGCCCGCCGCCGCCGGACTGCGGCGCAGCGTGGCTATTGCGCGCGCCCGCTTCCCAATCGGTGGCCGCCGCGCGCCGGCTGCCACGACTCAGGCGTCGCCGCAGCAGGCTGCTCCACACATCGGCCAGACCGGTGAGCAGCACCAGGGCGTAGAATAGGGTCCATAGCTCCTGGTAGCGCAGGCTTTGCAGGCTGAGCAAAATCTGGTAGCCCAGCCCGCCGGCGCCGATGATGCCCAGCACAGCGGCGGCGCGGATGGCGCATTCGAAACGGTAGAAGGCGTAGGAGAGGAGGTCGGGCAGGGTCTGGGGCACGAGGGTGTAGAGGAACGCGTGCAGCAGCGTCGCGCCGCTGTTGAGCACGGCGTAGTAGGGCTCGCGCGGCGCTTCGTCCAGCATTTCGGCGAACACTTTGGCCGTGATGGCCCCGTAGGGGATGGCGATGGCCAGGATAGCCGTGAGCGGGTCCAGGCCGAAAACATTGAGCAGGAGCAAGCCCCACAACAGTTCGTGGATGCCGCGAGGCACGGCGAGCAGGGCGCGCACGGCAAGCCACGGCGCTCGTTGGACGGGGCGCCGAACGCCCTGTCTTCCGTGTTGCAGCAGCGATTGCCACCACAGCTCGGAGGAGAGGAGGGCGCCGGCGCCGCCGATGAGCACGCTGAAGAAGGCGCCGGCGACGGCGTAGGCCAGCGTGGTCAGCGTAGCCTGCGCTGTCAGTTGTAGGAAGTTGGCCTGGAGGGCGGGTTGCAGCGCTGCCCGAAAGAAGCGCGCCATCAGCACCCAGCCGCCTTCGTTGATCAGGTCGCGACCGACCACGCCCGCCTGCCACAGCGCCCACACAAGGGCCAGGACGAAAAGCAGGAGCCACCAGCCGCGGCGCGTCGGCCACTGTCGGGGGTGGGCGTGGTCATCGGCAAGGGCGGTTCGGCGGAGATCCTTCACTTCGTTCAGGACGACACCTCGCGGGAATGTGTTGCTGCTTGGTTCGTGTCACGTTGAGCGGAGCGAAACATCTCTCGTCGACGCACAGACTGGCGTAGGTCCTTCATTTCAGGATGACACAGTGCGGCGGTCTGCGGTCGGCGGTCCGCCGTCATTGGCCCAGTCTCCAATCTCCGATCTCCATTCTCCTGTGTCCACCGCATACAACGCCTGCACCATCTCCTCTGTGACCTGCGCCGGCGTGGCGTCAAAGAGCACGCGGCCCTGGCGCAGGCCGACCAGACGGTCGCAGTGGCTGAAGGCGAAGGCTACGGCATGCAGGCTGACAACCAGCGTCTTACCCAGCTCCTGGGACAGACCGCTGAGCAATTCCATGATGCGCCGGCTGTGTTCAGGGTCCAGGCTGGCGATGGGCTCATCGGCCAGGATGGCCTGCGGGTCCTGTACCAGGGTGCGGGCCAGGGCCACGCGCTGTTGCTGCCCGCCGGAAAGCCGGTCGGTGCGCTCGAACAGTTTCTCAGGGATGCCCACGCGGGCCAATGCTTGGCGCGCCTGCCGCACCCGCGCCGGTCGCGCCAGGGAGAGGGCGGCGCGTAGCAGCGACCAGCGCCCCAGGTGGCCAGCGTTGACGTTGTGAATCACGCGCAGGTTGCCCACCAGGTGGAACTGCTGGTAGATGACGCCGATGTCGCGTTGCACGTCGCGCAGCCGGCGCGGAGAGAGCCGCGCCAGATCGTGGCCCAGAGCCGTCACCACGCCCGCGTCGGGGACCAGCGCGCCGTTGAGCAGGCGCAGCAGCGTGCTCTTGCCTGCGCCGCTGGGCCCCACCAGGGCCACGCGCTCGCCGTGCTCAATGCGCAGCGTGACGTCGCGTAGGGCGGCCAGATCGCCGTACTGTTTGCTGACGTTTTGTAGCTGGAAGATGGGGTCGGTCATGGTGCTGGTAGAGATATCCGATTTTTTTGAAAAATCGGATGTCTCTATCCTCCTGGATCTCGTGCTACTCCTCTACAATCTGCCCGATCTCGCGCGCCACAGCCTCGATCTGGGCATAATTTTCGTTGCTGGTGGGGATAAAGCGCGTGGCGCCGAAGAGGTCCAGTATCTCCTCATGGTCGGGGTGACTGGCCTCCAGCTGCACGAAGGCGTCTGTGACCCGTTGGGGAAAATCGTCGCCGTAACGCTGGCGCACGTCGGGCCGGACGACCCAGTGGTAATCGTGATAGGGCGGGGTGCGCAGGATGACCTGCACGCGCTCCAGGTCTACCTCGCCAGCAGCCACGCGGCTGTCCCACACCTGGCTGTTCAACACGCCGGCGTCGTAGCTGCCTGCTTCTACCAGCTCGATTGTCGTGTCGTGGGAGCCGGAGAAGCCGGGTTCGCCGGCGAAGTCGCCCAGCGTAACGCCGGCCTGGCTCAGAAAGTATTGAGGCATGAGCCTGCCGGAGGTGGAGGATTCGCTGCCGAAGGTGAAGGTGTGACCCTGCAGGGCAGATAGCGCCTGGACGTTGTCCAGCGGCGCCAGGTCACTGCCGTGGTTGGCAATAAAGACGCTGGTGAATTGCTCGTCGATCTCCCGCTGCGCCAGGGCCTCGGCGCCTTCTACCTGTAACCGGGCCTGTACGCCGGTCAGGCCGCCGAACCAGACCATATCCAGATCGCCGGTGCGGAAGGCAGTGACGGCGGCGGCGTAATTGGTGACAGGGCGGTATTCGACAGGCACGCCCAACTCTTTCTCCAGATAAGCGGCGAGATTGCCGTAGAGGCGTTGTAACCGTTCGGGGTCCTGGTCGGGAATGGCGCCGATGACGAACGGCTCCACGCCGTCGCCGTCGTCCGCCGGGGCGCAGGCCGCCAGCAGGGCGACGCTGAACAGCATGCTGCAAACGAGCATGAGAGTGGTGAGGGAGCGCTTCATGAGTGATACTCCTTTGTGTTGGGCAGGGGGCGTCGTAACAGGGGGCGCGTTCCAGGCCGTGAGGGCGCAGGCAGCGTGGTCGCCGGCGCAGGATCGCTAATCAGGTTGAAAAGACAGGTTGAAGGCTGCATAGACTTCAGGTTGTTGGCGCAGCAGCGGGTTGCCACCCGCTTCTGCCACCATCACCCGAAGTCAGGAGGTGAAGCGGGGGGAGCTCCCGCACACGGCGGGAGTGATGCTACGGGCGCGGAGTCAGAATTTGTGAGAGACGATGCGCATATCTTGTTGAGCTACCATAGTGTGTACTGAATAAGTAGTGGCTAATATGGTACCGTATGGATAAGATAGCGTCCAGCCAATGTGAGGGGAGCGTGTAACGGAAAGGAAGGAGTGGCACATGAAACAGCGTTCACCGCGTGCACTGTTTTTTATCTTGATGGTAGCCGCCGTGCTGTGGCTGGCGGCCTGTGGGCAGGAGCGACCGGCAGCGGTTGGGGCAGGTGCAGCGCTGGGACAGGAAGCGCCGGCAACGGCGACTGCAACATTGGCTACTGTGGTCCCGGCGACGGCGACAAGCCCACCGCCCACGGCGCAACCGACGGAGACGCCTACTTCCACCGCCACAGCAACGGCGACGGAAACGTCGACGCCAACAGTGACATCGACGCCCAGCGCCACGCCCACGCCGACACACCCCTTGATGATCGACGTGATGCGCCAGCAAGCATACCCGGGCAGCGAGCTGACGTACGAGGCCACGCTGACGTGGGGGCCGGGGTTTGAGCGCTTCATTGTCTCCTATCTTTCCGAGGGCCACAAAATTTATGCCCTGTTGACCGTCCCGCTCAGCGAAAAGCCGGAGGAGGGTTGGCCCGTGATTATCTTCAATCACGGTTACATTCCGCCGGACCAGTATCGCACCACAGAGCGTTATGAGGCGCACGTGGAGGCGCTGGCCAGCCACGGCTACGTCGTCTTGCGACCCGATTATCGCGGGCACGGCAACTCGGAGGGGCGCGCGGAGGGCGGTTATGGCTCGCCGGCCTACACGGTGGACGTGCTGAACGCGCTGGCGGCGGTCAAGACGCATCCGGACATCGACCCCAATCGCATCGGCATGTGGGGCCACTCCATGGGCGGGCAGATCACGCTGCGGGCCATGGTCGTCTCCGATGAGATCAAAGCCGGCGTCATCTGGGCCGGGGTTGTCGGCTCCTATCCGGATCTGCTGCAACATTGGCGGCGGCGCACGGGACCCACGTCCACCCCGGACGCCACGCGCCTGGCGCGCGGTTCCTGGCGGCGCGACCTGACGGAGGTGTACGGTGGGCCGGAGGAGAACCCGGTCTTCTGGGCCTCCATTTCGCCCAACAGCTACCTGTCGGAGATCTCAGGTCCGCTGCAGCTGCATCACGGCACGGCGGACGAATCGGTGCCCGTGATTCTGTCCGAGTTGCTGGCGGAGGAGATGCAGGCCGCCGGGCAGTACGTGGATCTGTGGGTCTGGGAAGATGACAATCACAACCTGACCATCAACTGGGGCTTCATCATGGAGCGCACTATCCAGTTCTTTGACAGGTTTGTGAAAGGAACGGGATGAGTGGGAGATGATATCAGGCGACGGTGGTGGCCTCTAAAAAGGTGCTCCGTTGCTCTTCATCAACGATGGTTGAGGCTAACCGTTGGGTGATTTGGCGCGCTTCGCGCCGGGCGTCTTTGGCCGCGCTCTCATCGCCGCGGGCGATTTCAAGACTGGCTAGTTCGATCAGCGCCGGCCATAGTTCCCCGGGCAGCGCCATCTCTCTAGCTCCGCTCACGACCTTGCGCCACTGCCGCATGGCCTCCTCCAAGTTACCCTCTAATTTGGCCAGCGTGGCCGCGGCCGTCTGAAATGACAGGCGGTAGCGGGGGTTATTGCCGGTAGCAGCGTCGTACTTCTGCAAGGCGGCACGGGCTGCTTCTTGTTCACCAGCACGCCACAATGCCTCGATGACGGCAGGATAACTGAACCCGGCGTCGCACCACACCCACAGCCAGGCCAGTTCGTCGACCTCCAGAACCTGTCGAGCGAAATCATAGGCGGTTTGCCAATCACTTCTGAGAGCGGCGTCAGCACAGCGGTGGGTGGCGATGATGGCCGGAAGCAGGGTGAAGGGTAGAGTCGCGAAGCGCTTCTGCGCTTCTTCATGATCGGCGCTCGCACTCTCTAGCTGGCGCATGGCGCGGTAGATTGTGCCCCGCACACTGAAGGTATTGGCCAGTAGTGCAGTGTGCTCGTGGGCGCGCGCCGTGGCTATACCGGCCTCGATCATCTCCAATGCCTTCCCATACTGGCCCAATTCCAGTAGCCCTTCTGCAAGGTGCGACGACGTGTTGATCTGGCCCCAACTGTTATCAATGTCCACCGTAATAGTCCGTGCCTCTTTCATGGTATCTACACTCTGCTGCACGCGGCCCTGATGGCGTTGCGCCTGGCCCACCATCGCCAGGCTATCTGCTTCCAGAGCGCGGTCGCCCTGCCCGGCATACAGACGTGTGGCTTCGCGGGCATCGGCTTCAATCTGTTGTAGAGCATCAGGGAGACCGAACCGAGCATATGCGCGCGTACTGAGGCTGCGGGCCAACAGCTTTTCATCTCCTTCTTCGCGGGCCAGGGTGACAGCTCGCTGCGCGTGGCTGATCGCGGCCTCCTGCTCAAAATCGTACTGTCGTATTTGAGAAAAGATGCACTCTGTCTCAATCAGACTGGCACGACCGCCGTCGATCTGACGCGCTTCCTCCAGTAACGACACACCTTTCGTTGGCTGCCAACGGCCAAGAATATGGACCAGTGCCAGGCGATTTAGTGCAGTTGCGATCCATTCCGGCAGAGCGTTGTCGCGAGCGAAAGCCAGCATTTCATGGTAAATGGTTTCTGCTTCATTCCAACGGTTAAGGAGTTCGTAGGCCCGGGCCAGCCGCTCATACAGGCGCCGGCGGTTCTGTAGCAGAACGTCGACTCCT
>DATHSI010000043.1:0-15378 GCA_035464315.1 Candidatus Sulfomarinibacteraceae bacterium | reverse complement strand
GATTTCTACAGTCATTCCAATCACAACCAGGTAAACGCCGATGTCAAAGAGCAACGGCGTTCCCAGATGCAGCTCGCCCATACCCGGCAGATAAAGATCGTACCAGGTGCCGGTTAAAAATGAACCGCCGGCCCCGATTCCAATCAACCCTGCGGCCACAGCCATTAGCAAGCCGATGGGCAACAGATAGCGGAAGGGGAATGGGAACCAGCGCCGCAGGTGTCGCGGACCCAACGCCAGCACGTCCAGGATGAGCGCCGTGGCCGCCACCAACCCACCGATAAACCCGCCGCCGGGAAGGTCGTGCCCGCGCAACAGCAGAAAGAGCGAGAAGAGCAGCAACACGGGCAGCATCAGGCGCACCGTCACGCGCAGGATGAGGTAATCCACCACGCGTCCCTCCACGCGCGGGCGCACGCCCGCCATGCGCACCTTGAATAGCCCGTAGACCCCCACCATGGCAATCACCAGCACCGTGCTCTCCCCCAGCGTGTCCATGGCCCGGAAATCGACCAGGATGACGTTGACCACGTTGGAACCGTGGGCCAGCGGCTGGCTTGCGCGCAGATAATACTCGGAAATCGGGGACAGCGGCGTCGTGGCCTGCTCGCCAATGGCCATCAGGGTCATCGCCGTCACCAGCGTTCCGACCCCGGCGGCAATACCGATGTCGCGCCAGCGCGCCAGTCGCGTGCTGCGATCTTCGAAAAAGCGCGGCAGGTAGTAGAATACCAGCAGCAGCAGGATGAGGGTCAACGTCTCCACCAGAAGCTGCGTCAGCGCCAGATCCGGACCGCTATAATAGATGTAGAAAAAGGTCACGAAGAAGCCCACGCCGCCCAGCGCGGCAATGGCGCCGATGCGTGAGGGAACCAGAGCCACAGCCAGGATGGAGATGATCATCAACACGGCAATGGTCACTTCGTAGATGGCCACGTCACCCAACCACCCCGGCAACCAGATGATGCCCTGTCCTGTAACCAGACCATAGCCCACCAGCAGGACCATCGCCGCCAGAATCATCGTCAGGTAATGGCGCAACACGCCGGTCTGGAAAACGCCCGTCAGCCGTTTGGCCACCACGTCCAGCGCCACCAGCGAGCCGTCGTAGAGCGCGTTCAGCGGCGACCGCGTCCAGTACTTCGCGTGCGCGTTGCGGATAGGTCGTCGCGCTGCGAAAAGCAGCACGCCGCCGATCACGGCTCCGATCGTCATCTGCAAGGGCACCGTGAAGCCGTGCCACAGGTACAGCGTCGCCTGGTAAGGCCTGCCCAGCGCGCTGCCCGTGGCCGACCCTGCCAGCGCCGCCGTACTATCCAGCACCGGCGGCAGCGACAGCACCAACGATAAGAGCACCATGATGCCCGGCGCCAGCCACATGGGCCAGGGCGCCTCGTGCGGCTGTTTCGGCGTCTCGCGCAGCGGACCGAAAAAGACGCCCGCGGCCACCAGCAGGCTATAAGCCACGCCCAGCACGGCGACGGCGACCGCCACCCCGATGAACAGCCACGCCGGCAACACGCCCGACGGCGTCGCCAGCACCGCCTCAAAAAGGGTCTCTTTAGCCAAGAAACCGACCAGTGGGGGCAATCCGGCAAGCGAGACCAGGGCCAGCAGCCCAAGCACCGTGGTCACGGGCAGCGCATGCCGCAATCCGCCCAGCTCGCGCAGATCGCGCGTGCCCGTCTCGTGCTCGATGATGCCCACGATCAGAAAAAGAGCCGCCTTATACAGAGCATGGGCCAGGATGCCCACCATAGCCGCCTTCAGCGCCAGCCCTGTGCCCAGCGCCAGCAAGGCCACCAACCAGCCTAAGGAACTGATCGTGGAATAGGCAAGCAACGCCTTAAGGTCGTTCTGCGTAAACGCCAGATAAGCGCCGATTAACATTGTGGTTAGCCCCACAATGCCGACGAGGAGGATCCACTGCGCAGTGCCGCCCAACGCCGGCTGGAAGCGGGCCAGCAGATAGATGCCGGCCTTGACCATCGTCGCCGAGTGCAGATAGGCGCTGGCGGGGGCCGGCGCCTGCATGGCGTCCGGCAACCAGACGTGGAACGGTGTCTGCGCCGATTTGGTAAACGCGCCCAGCAATATCAGGAGCAGAATCGGCGTGTACAGCGCGTGCTCGCGCAACGCGCCGCCCTGCTCGGCCATAATGCCGCTGATGGAGGACGCCGCGCCCACCTGGCTCAGCAGGATGAGCCCCGCCAGCAGCGCCAGCCCGCCGCCGGCCGTAATCAACAACGCCTTACGCGCGCCGTAGCGCGATTCCTCGTCTTTGTGATAGAAGCCGATAAGTAGATAGGAGGAAATGCTCGTCAGCTCCCAGAAGATGTAGAGCGTGACCAGATCGTCGGCCAACACCACGCCCAGCATAGAGGCCATGAAAAGAAGCATGTAGGCCTGGAAGCGGCCCATCGTGGCATAGCCGCGCAGGTAGGGGCCGCTGTAGAGGATCATGAGAGCGCCCATGCCGGTCACCAGCAGGGCAAAAAGCAGGCCCAGACCATCCACGCGCAGCGCAAACACAATGTCCAGCTGCGGGACCCAGGTATAAGCCGCCTCCAATGCCTCTCCGCCCATCACGGTCCCAATCTGTGTGAGAAACCAGCCAAAAATAAGAGCCGGCCCCACCGTCAGAGGCCACGTGGCCCGCTCGCCGAGCCAGCGGTGGAGCGGGCCGGCCAGGAGGGCCAGAAGGAATCCGAAGAAAATTGTCGTAGGAAGTAAAATCATCTACTGTAACCCTGGTAGGTTTGCGGATGACGCGCCTTCACAAGCAGCACATCTTTGAACAATTGCCGTTCTTGCTTTCTATATTACTGTAGCCGGTGGCGCCGGCTCCGTGCCGGCCCCAATTTCGCGGACGGCTCCTCACCGCGCACCTGCACACGACCGGCCCGGCTTCCTCATACACGAGCCAGTCCCTTGCGAAGCATCCAACTTCAGGTCGTACAAGGAGCACAGCAGATACAATTATATGACCTGCGGCCCCGGTAGCAAGATCCCCTTGGGGCGCCGGCTTCCAGCCGGCCAAATTGCCTCGTGCCGGCAAGGATGCCCGCGCTCCTTGACACCCGTTCCGCCATCGGCTATCATGTGTCTCATAATGTAACATTCCAGTCTCATTTTTTGAGAACCAGCGGCGCTAAAATTCGTGTCCCGATCCAGTTCTACTGCCGAGAACGTGCTCGACGTCTTGCTCCTTTTCGAAGGGGACGGGCCAGAGCTCACCGCCGGTGAAATCAGCCGGCGCATCGGCGCCCCGCGCAGCACCACGTATCGCTACATCCGCACCCTGCGCGACAAAGGGTTTCTGGAACCGACGGACAACGATGCTTTCCGGTTAGGGCCGCGCCTGTTACAGTTCGCGCGCGCGGCGCGCCGTCGCGAGGACGTCGGCGCCATTGCTCTGCCCCACATGGAGCAGCTCTGCCGGCAGACGCGGGAGACCGTGTTGCTCACCCGGCTGTCCGGGCGCTCCGCCGTGTGTATCGAGCGCGTAGAGGCGCCACAGACCATTCGCATCAGCTTCGACCGCGGCCAGCTCCAGCCTCTGCACGCGGGCGCGTCGTCGAAGATATTGCTGGCCTACGTCACCGAGGCACAACTGGACCATTATCTGCAGCAGCCGCTGGAACGCTTTACGAACCACACCATCACCGACCCCGAAGCGCTCAGAGCCCAATTGCGCCACATCCGGCGTCAGGGCTACTGCATCAGTGAAAGCGAAGTGGACGCCGGGGCCACGGCCATCGGCGTGCCCATCCTGGACAGCCGCGGCCGGCTCGTGGCTGGCCTCAGCACCGCCGGCCCCACCTTCCGCATGGACGAAGCGGTCGTCAACCGCCACGTCACGCTCCTGAAAGAAACGGCGACCGCCATCCAGGAACAACTGGCCCAGAATTCGTAGGGCTATTGGACTTTTACTTTTTAATCATGTCGGCCTTGCGACGGTGGACCGCTCAGCGCGTGGTCGTGATGTGTCATTCTGAGGCGGCAGCCGAAGAATCTCCGCCGAACCGTCGTCACAAACGTGCCATTCACTTGTCGAAGAAGCTACCGGAATAAAGGAGGTGACGCCCGACAGACAATTGATCACACGCCATTCGACTTATTAGCCCTATTCAGGAGGAGATATGAAGCGTATTAGCCTTATTGTGATCGCCCTGCTGCTGCTGGCCCTGGCTGCCTGTGGTCAGACAGAAGCGCCGGTAGACACGAGCGACGAAACAGAAGACACGGTGGGGGAAACCACAGATACTACAGACACCACAGATACCACCGATGACACGGTCGCGGACGAGGAAGACATGTCCGACGACGCCGCTGACGAGGAAGACGACGAGGAAATGGCCGGCGATGACCGCTATGGCGGCACGCTCAACGCCGCCTTCCAGAACGAGTGGGCCGGCCTGGATCCGCACACGGTCAGTTCTTACTCCAGCTACCAGATCCTGAATAACGTCCTGGAGGGCCTCACCTTCTATGACGACGACCTGAATCTGGTACCCTGGTTGGCCGAATCGTGGGAGCAGTCCGACGACGGCCTGACCTGGACCTTCCAGCTGCGCGAAGGCGTCATGTTCAGCAATGGGCGCGAAATGACCGCCGAGGACGTTAAGTTCAGCTTCGAGCGGCTGATCGATCCCGAGACGGGCGCGGGCAACGCCGGTCGCGTGGGCCCGCCGGAGACGGAAATCGAGGTGATCGACGATTACACCGTGGCCATCACCCACCCCGAGCCGTTCGGCATCTTCCCGCAGTCGCTTGGCTTCGACAAATCCACGGGCATCGTGGCCCAGGAAAGCCTGGAAGATGACGGCACCATCAGCGTGCCCATCGGCACCGGCCCCTTCGAGATAGCCGAGGTGCAGGGCACGACGCGCCTTGTGCTGGAGCGACACGATGATTATTGGCAGGAAGAGTACCCCTACCTGGACAGCATCGTCATCGAGCCGATTCCCGACGACACGGTGCGCGAGACCGCCCTGCGCGGCGGCGAGGTAGACTGGGTGCTGGCCATTCCGCCGCAGAACTTCGACGCGCTGGACGCCGATCCCGACGTCGTCGTGGAAACCGCGCCGCAGCTCTCCTACGATTACATCGGCATCAACCTGACGCGCGAGCCGTTTGACGATGTGCGCGTGCGCCAGGCTATTGCCTACGCCATCGACCGCGACCAGCTGTGCGAGGCCGGCTACTTCGGCCTCTGCGATCCGCTGCATGGCGGCCCCGTGGGCCAGGGCAGCCCCTGGCACTTCGACTACGCGCCCTATGACCGCGACGTAGATCGCGCGCGAGAGTTGCTGGAAGACGCCGGCTATCCGGACGGCTTCGAGATGGAACTGCTGCCCACGGTACAGTACGGCGAGACGGTGCGCGCGGCGCAGGTGCTGCAACAACAGCTTGCCGAAGTCGGCATCGACGCCACCATCAACGCCCCCGAGTGGAGCGAGTGGCTGGAGCTGGAAGGCAACTTCATGTACGACGCCTACATCTGTAACTGGAACGGCCTCATCGACGCCGACCAGTACTACTACCTCCAGCACCACACCGACCTCGTCTTCAACTTCACGGGCTACAGCAATCCCGAGTTCGACCAACTGGTCACGGAAGGCCGCTCCATCAGCGATTTCGACGAGCGTTACGAAATCTACGAGCAGGTCAACCAGATCCTGGTTGACGACGCGCCGTACGTCTTCATGTACAACAAGCGCGAAATCCGCGCCTACGGCCCCCACGTACAGGGCTTCGTCGTGCGCCCGGATCAGGCCAACAACTTCTGGACCGTCTGGCTGGACGAGTAGAATAGAGATCGGAGATTAGTTGATTGGAGATTGGTTGATTGGAGATTGGTTGGAGAACCGCGATTGCGCTGAATCTCCAATCTCCAATCTCTAATCTCTAGCCTCCAATCTCCAACCACCACCCATGAACACTCGCTACATCATCCAACGTCTGCTGCTGGCCGTCGTCGTTGTCTTCGGCGTTACCTTTGTGGTTTTTCTCATCATCCACCTCGTGCCCGGCGACCCGGCGCGCGTCATCCTGGGCGTGCAGGCCAACGAGGCCAACGTCGCCGCGCTGCGCGAGCGGTTGGGACTGAATGACCCCTTCCTGGTGCAGTATGCAACCTGGTTGTGGGACGCGGCGCACGGCGACTTCGGGCGCAGCCTGATCACACGGCAGCCCGTCGGGCCTCAGATCGCCCAGCGTCTACCCGCCACCCTGCAACTGGCTACCGCGGCCCTTTTCGTGGGCATGCTGATCGCCTTCCCCGCGGGCATCATCTCCGCTCTACGTCCGGGCAGCAAGACGGACATCTTTACGTCCGTCATCAGCCAGATCGGTGTGTCCATTCCCGACTTCTGGATGGGCATCATGCTCGTCTTGCTCTTCTCGCTGACCCTTGGCTGGTTACCTTCCCGCGGCTACACACCTATGAGTGAAGACCTCGTGGGCTGGTTGCGGCACATCACCCTGCCCGCCGCCACCCTGGGGGTGATCAGCGGTTCGATCCAGACGCGCTTTATACGTAGCGCCATGCTGGAGGTGCTCAACGCCAACTACATCCGCACCGCCCGCGCCAAAGGGCTGACGGAGCGCCTGGTCATCGTGCGCCATGCCCTGCGCAATGCCATGATCACCATCGTAACCATCATCGGCCTGCAAATCACCGCCCTGCTCAGCGCCGTCGTCGTCGTCGAAGTCGTCTTCGGCTGGCCCGGACTCGGCCGTCTGGCCCTGGAAGCCGTCCTCGACCGCGATTATCCGCTGCTACAGGGCACCGTGCTCACCGTCGCCGTCCTGCTGACCATGGTCAACCTCGGCGTCGATTTGCTGTACTTTTTCCTGGATCCGCGGATTGAATATGCGTAGTAGTAACCGGAGATCAGAGATTAGAGATTGGAGATTCGAGATCGGAGATTCGCTTCAGGCGCCCCAATCTCCAATCAACCAATCTCCAATTAACCAATCTCCAATTAACCATCCATGACCTACTCCATCATCGCCCGCGACCCACAAACGGGCCATCTGGGCGTCGCCGTTCAAACGTGTAATCTCGCCGTGGGCGCCTGGGTGCCCTGGGCGGAGGCCGGCGTGGGCGCCGTGGCCACACAGGCCGTGGCCGAGCGCAGGTACGGCGCGCTGGGCCTGGAACTGATGCGCGGCAACCTGGCGGCGCCCGAGGCGCTGGCGGCGCTGCTGGCTGCCGACGCCCGGCGCGACTTTCGCCAGGTATCCATGATCGATTGCCAGGGCCGGGTCGCCACGCACACCGGCGCTCGCTGCCTGCCCGAAGCGGGCAGCATCGCCGGCGACGGCTTTTGCGTCCAGGCCAACATGATGGCTCGCGATACCGTGTGGCAGGCCATGGCCCACCGCTACCGGGACGCGGAGGGCGATCTGGCGCAGCGGCTGCTGGCGGCGCTGGAAGCCGCCGAAGGCCAAGGCGGCGACATTCGCGGCAAGCAAGCCGCGGCTTTGCTCGTCGTGGGCCACCCGCCCGCCCGCTTTCCCCTGGTGGACCTGCGCGTAGACCACCACCCGCACCCCGTCGCCGAACTGCGGCGCATGCTGACCCTGCACCGCGCCTACATGGCCGAGTACGACGTGCGCGAGTGGGTGGAGCGGGGCCAGCCGCAGCGCGCCTACGAATTGGTGCAACAGATCGGCCGCTGGGCGCCCGGCGAGCCCTATCTGCAATTCTTGCGCGCCCTGCACCTTGCCGGGCGGCTCGACCGCTGGGACGAAGGACTGGCCCTGATGCGCAAGCTGGTGGAAGCCGATCCCATGTGGGAGGAGTATTTGCGCCGCGATGCGGCGGTAGACCATTTCGACTGCGGGGGCGCCAGCGAGCGCTTGCTGCAACAGTTACAGGAGGGAAATGCCTGAATGGCTGAATCCACCGCTGCCGTTTCCAGCCTTCCGGCGCACGCCGACTCACAACAGACCCGCGGTTATTGGGAGGACACCCTGTACCGGCTGCTCAAACATCGCCTGGGCATGCTGGGCGCCATCCTCGTCACCGGGCTTATCCTGGTCGCGCTGGTCGGGCCCTACGTGGCCCCCTACGAACCCACCACCATGAACTTCGAGGAGCGCTTTGCCTCCCCCTCTCTGCGCCACCCCATGGGCGCCGACGATTTTGGGCGCGATACCCTGACCCGCGTCGTCTACGGCGCCCGCGTCTCGCTGCAGGTAGGCGCAATCGCCGTAGGCAGCGCCGCCCCCGTCGGCTCCACCCTGGGCCTCATCGCCGGCTACGCGGGTCGCGTGCTGGACGAAATCATCATGCGCGCCATGGACGTGCTGTTCGCCTTCCCTGCCATCCTGCTGGCCATCGCCATCCTCGCCGCCCTGGGCAAGGGCGTGGCCAACGCCATGATCGCCATCGGCATCGTCTACATTCCCATCTTTGCGCGCATCGCCCGCAGCTCCGTGCTCACTATTCGCGAAGAGGAGTTCATCGAAGCCGCGCGTTCCTGCGGCGCCACCGACGCGCGCATCCTCTTCCACCACATTTTGCCCAACGCCATGGCGCCCCTTATCGTGGAAACGTCGCTCAGCCTGGCCTTCGCCATCCTGGCCGAAGCCGCCCTCAGCTTCTTCGGGCTCAGCGTGCAGCCGCCCGATCCCAGCTGGGGCCGCATGCTGTCCGAAGGGCGCGCCTACTTCCAGCAGTCGCCGTGGATGGCCATTTTCCCCGGCCTGGCCATTATGATCACCGTCATGGGCTTTAACTTCCTGGGCGACGGCCTGCGCGACGCCATGGATCCCAGTATGCGGGGCAACCGGTGACCCACACGCCCAGCCGCCGCAGCAGCGACACCGTTGCTGTGGCTCTGTTATCCGCCGCCGGCCTGGTGCTGGAGGTGGCGCTGACGCGCCTCTACGCCACCCTCTTTTACCCACCCACCGTCTTCGCCGTCCTCTCCCTGGCCATCCTGGGCATTGGCCTGGGCGCCGCCGCAGCCACCCTGCGCCCGGCGTGGCAGGCGCGCGAGCGCACCTCGCTTTACCTGGCACTTGCCGCAGCGAGCGCCCTGCTCATGCCCCTGGCTGCCGCCTTGCTGCCCCCGTCCTGGCGATTGGCCCTGTACCTGCCGCTGCCCCTGCCCTACTTTTTCATGGGCCTGGCGCTTGTGGCCATTTTCGCCGCGGCTCCTGCCCGCAGCCCGCGCCTCTACCTGGCCGACCTGCTGGGCGCCGGCGTGGGCGCGCTGTTCGCCGTGCCCCTGCTAAACGTGGCCGGCGGCTTTAACGCCATCCCCCTTGCCGCCGCCCTTTTCGCCCTCGCCGCCGCTGTCCTGGTTGCCGGTGCGTCCACCGCGCCCCTTCGCGCTCGTCTGTCGTTACCCCTCGCCGTCCTGCTCCTCAGCCTCCTCTTCGGCGCGGGCAACCTGGCCCTGGGCGTTCTGGACGTAGACATGGCCGCGCTGCCCGCAGACAAACCGATCGTGGAGAGCCTGCAGCCGCGCGGCGACATCGTGCACACGGAGTGGGACGCCTTCGCGCGCACCGACCTGGTCGATCCCGGCGACGGCGGCCCGTACCGCCTCTACGCCGACGGCGCCGCGGGCTCCGTCATGCCGCCCGCCACGGACAACGACTTCCTGTGGCGCGACATCGGCTTCTTCCCCTTCGCCACCGAACAGCCCCAGCGGGTCTTTGTCATCGGCCCCGGCGGCGGCCTGGACGTCTGGTTCGGCCTGCAAAGCGGCGCGGAGGAAATCGTGGCTGTGGAAGTCAACCAGGCCAGCGTGGATATCGTGCGCCGCTTCGGCAACTATAACGGCCACCTCTACGAGCAGCCGCCCGTGCGCCTGCTGCACGACGAGGGACGTAGCGTTTTGCGCCGCGAGGGGCGCGATTACGATCTCGTATTCCTCTCCCAGGTGGTGACCCTGGCTGCGGAGCGCGGAGGCTACACCCTGGTGGAGGAAAGCGCCTACACGGTGGAAGCGTTCGCCGACTACCTGACTCACCTGCGTCCCGGTGGGCAACTGGCCCTGAAGCTGTACGACGAACCGACCCTGACCCGCGCCCTGTCCACGGCCCTCGCCGTCCTGCAAAGGCCAGAGACCGGCCCGCGAGCCGAGAGCGACGCCGAGGCTCTGCAGCACACGATGGCCTTCCTGGACCCGCGCAGCGACCCGCCCATCCCCCTGTTGCTGGTGCGCAACGAACCGTACACGGAGGAGGATAGCCTGGCCCTGGGCGCTGTGGCGCAGCGTATCGGCCTCGCGCCCCTCTATCTGCCGCACGTACTGGCCCAGCCGCCGCTAGACGCTGTGCAGGCCGGCGAGCTACCCTTCAGCGAGATCGTGGCCCAATCGGAGTCCGACATCTCCCCCACCAGCGACGATCGGCCCTTCTTCTACCAGTTCGAGCGCGGCCTGCCCAGCACCCTGCGGCCCCTGCTGCTGGGCCTGGGCGCTGTCATCCTGCTTGGCGTCGTCGCGCTCGTCTGGGTGCGGCGGCGCGGTGCGCCAGCCGCCGGCCTGTGGTCGCCGCTCTATTTCGCCATGCTGGGCCTGGGATTCATGACGCTGGAGGTGGCCATCATCCAGCAGGTGCGCCTCTTCCTGGGCCATCCCACGTGGGCCGTGACCACCGTGCTGGCCACGCTGCTCATCGGCGGTGGCCTGGGCAGCGGGCTCGCCGGACGCCTGTGGCCCGCCCCAGCCTCATCTGGCAAACGCGCGCCGGTCGCCCTGCCCCCGTGGCCCGCCGTGGCGGTGGCCCTGCTCACCCTGGCCTGGCTCCTGCTATGGCCCGCGCTGAGCAACAACCTCCTGGGCGCAGCCCGACCCTGGCGCGTGACCGTCGCCGTGCTCAGCCTGCTGCCGCTGGCCCTGGCCATGGGCATGCCCTTCCCCCTGGGCCTGCGCGCGGTGGGCGGCAGGTCCCCCGGCTATGCCGGACGCCGCGACGTGGCCCTGGCCTGGGCCGTCAACGGCGTGATGACCGTCGCCGGCTCCGCCCTGGCCATCGCCGTGGCCATTCTCGCCGGCTTCAGCCGCGTCCTGCTGCTGGGCCTGGCGGCGTATGTGGTGGCGGCGGTTGTGGCGGGAATTGGAGATCGGAGATTGGAGATTAGAGATCGGAGATTTGGGATTGGAGAATTGGCCGCTGATAAACGGCCCGGGACGGGCCAGGATGAAGGCGGATAAGACAAAAAATCAGCGTTTGTTCGCGTGCATCTGCGGCCAATATTGATCTCCAATCAACCAGTCTCCAATCTCTAATTACCAATCTCCTCCCTTAACCACCCCCGCACCACTTCCATGCTCACCGCCGGCGCCGCCTCCACCTCCTCCGGCCCGCAATCGCGGGCGGGGACGCTCTGCAGCGTGCCCTCCGCCACCTGCTCGCCGCGCTGCGCCGCGAAGAGGCGCACGGTGAGCAGCTCGCCGTAGACGCGTGTGGGCAACGCGCCGGAATCGTCGGGGGCGCACACAGTCGCCACCAGCGGCTGCGGCTCCAGGCACAGCACCAGCTGCGCCTCTTCCATAGACAGCGCCTGCCACCCTTCGGGCGCCGCGCCCGGCTCCAGCCGCCACTCGTCGCCCAGGCGGCGAAAGGCCACCGTTGCCGGCGCGTCCGCTTCGCCGTCATAGGCCGCGGCTGCCTGCGCCGCCTGACCGTCACAAACGGCCGCCAGCGGCGCAAACGCCCGTACCACCGCCTCCGACTCCGTCACGCTGCGCACCGTGCGCAACGCCAGAACAACAATCACTGCTCCGCAAAGAATCGTTCCGATTAAAATGGGCAATGCCCGCGCAAATGCAACCTGTCGTTGGCTCATGGCGCAAGTGTAGAACGATTTTTCAAATCGTTCCAGGTAGGTTTACCCGGCCACGGCGGCTTCTTCCGGCCCAACGCCTTCGACGGCAATGTGGTCGGGAAGCAACTCTTCGACGTTGCGCACCAGGGGAGTGAGGTAGCCGGCCACGCTGACCAGGGCTGCCAGCAGACCGCTGAACACGAGGATGAGGGACATGCCCGCGCCGGGACCCGTGCCCACGAGGCGGCCGAACGAGTCGACCAGCGCGCCGCCGGACATCATGGCCGGCTCGAACAGGTTGTCCGCGAGGGGGCCGGCGACGAGGCGCGAGAGGGGAGCGCTGAACCAGGCGATGAGGCGGCGCACAGAGAAGACGCGGCCCTGCACGTCGGGCGCCACTTTGGCCTGCCAGATGGCCTGGTTGGAGCCGTTGATGACGGGCACGAAGAAGGAGAGGAAGAAAGCGGCGATGGCCCAGATCACGGCGCCCTGGCCCAACCCCATCAGCACCGAACCCAGAAGGCTGCTGGCCAGCCAGCCGAGAAGCACGCCGTGCACCAGCCGTCTGGGCCCGCCCCAAATGCTCATCAGCAGGCCACCGGCGACGCCGCCGGCCGCGCCGATCGATTGCACGCTGCCAAAGATAAGCTCATTGTTGCCGGTGCGCGCCAGGATCATGGGGGCCATCAGGGTCAGGCCCACCCCCGCCAGAAAGTTACCGGCCATAAAGACGATTTGCAAACCCAACAGGCTCGGCCGGCGAAAGATGTAGCGGAAGCCATAGAGGGATTCGCGCCAGATGTTGCCCTGGCCATCCTCGCCGGACTCCGTCCGCGGCGGCGAAGGAATGTGTACCAGCAACAAGGCGCCGATGGCCACGACGAAGGTGATAATGTCGACAATGAGGATAAAGGACAGGCCGAGCAGCCCCAGCAGCGCGCCCGCCAGTAGAGGCGCGAGAATACCAGAGGCCGATTCGCCCAGGGAGGTGATGCCGTGCGCCCGGGCGTACTGCTCTGTGGGCAGCATGACGCTGATGGCGGCGGAGAATGCGGGCCACTGGAAAGCCTGGTACGAACCGGAGACGGCGCTAGTGAAGTAGAGGTGCCAGATTTCCAGCGCGCCGCTGCTGTATAGCACCAGCACGACGATGGTCGTCACGCCCGAGGCCAGGTCGCTGAGCATCATCATCAGCTTGCGGTCGTGGCGATCGACCAGCGCCCCGGCCGTGGGGCTGAGCACCAGCATGGGCGTGATGAAGAAAAAGCCGATGAGCGCCAGGTCGGTGGCGCGGCCGGTCTCGCCGAAGGCCCAGATGGTGAGGGCAAAGCCGGTCATGCCGGTGCCCAACAGCGAGGCCACCTGGCCCAGGGCCACAATGATAAAGGCGCGCATTCCGCTAAGTCTGGGAGCCGGGGTCATGATGGGTCTCCTGGCGAACAACGATAGCAGTGATTGGAACGCCGGGATTATAAGCGATTTGGGGAAATCGTCACAAAATCTCCCACACACACTGAACGTCCTGCAAATTCGGTCTACAATAGTTCCATGAGTTACTCCCTCCGCCCCGCCACCGACGACGATTACCACTTCCTCTACGCCCTGCACTGCGCCACCATTCGCGACGCGGTGGAAGCAACCTGGGGCTGGGACGACGCTTTCCAGGAAGCCTACTTCCGCGAGCGGTGGGATCCCGCTGCGCGTCAGGTTGTCGTCGTGGGCGGGGAAGACGTAGGGGTGCTGGCTCTCGAAGAACGCGACGGCAACCTTTTCCTGGCCTTAATTGAGATTGCTCCACCCCACCAGGGGCGCGGCCTGGGCACGGCCATCATCCGCGACCTGCAGGAAAAGGCCCGCCGCCAAAATCGCGCTCTGGCCTTGCACGTCCTCAAAGCCAACCGCGCCGCCCGCCGCCTCTACCAACGCCTCGGCTTCCAGACGGTCGAGGAGCGCGAAGAACGGTTCGTGATGCGCTGGGAACCTGGTTGATAGCCTTCAGTTGTGAACGTTAGTTGACAACCATAAATAGAACATGTGTGTTTTTGCCTGCCCTCGCCATAATACCTACAATCGGTGCGGTACAGATAAAAGTATTGGTAAACAAATAGGGTGCACTTTGGCCCAAGAGTAGGTAACCACCCCATAAGGGTCCCCCCCGAAATCGCTAAAATTGGCGCAAGGAATAAATTCCTATGGCGTCCTGCGGGCACGCAGCCTATCGTGTAGGGTGCACGGTAGACAGCCAGTCGTCGATCAGATTCCGGTTGGCGGCAAACCAATGAGCAGCCTAAACCTAAAGAGGAGTATTGACTATATGTGGCGAAGTGAAAACGGCGAGCAACACCAGATGGAACTGGCAGACAAGCACGAAAACGGCACCGAGGAATGGTTCTGTCCGACGTGTGGCCGTCGCTTTATTATGCAGTGGCCCCCCAACTTCAAGCGCATCATCCTGGAGAGCGGCGACGAAGAGGCCGTTCACACAGGCGCCAAAGGCGGCGTCCATTCCATGACAGCGGCTCCTGCCGAGGAATCATCGTTGTCAGAAACAAACGCCGCCCCGGACCAGGCCCAAGACCCAGGCCTCTCCCCAGAATTGATAGAAGCACTTGACGAGCTAGATTTCAGCCCCCTCGACGACGAAGAAGAGTAAGGGTGCAAGGGTACTAAGACCCGGTGCAAGTAAAACGCTGTAAATTACGACAATTGCACGAGTATCCCAGGAACGCTCGTAAGTAGCTCGCGTCCGGTCGGGGCACGTAGCGCAATGTCGGCCTCAAGGCGATAAGCCCCGGCTGTCATCTGGGACGCTCGCGCGGGCACCTGGATGACGAGTGACTCTGCCGCCGGCGTTTCCCCGTCGACCTGTCCCAACAGGTGGCGGCGCCCGTCTCTCAACCCCTTAGCATAGACCTGCGCCGAATAGTGCAACTCACCGGCCGGCGGCGTCTCTACTGACTCCATGTCCAGCACCAGGCGCACGTCAAAGGGTTGTTCCCGGTTCATAAGGCGGGTACCTTCCGGCCGATCCGCGCTCGTCACCTGCAACTCCCGCAGCTTCAGGTCTCCGCTCAGTGCCGTTGTTTCGGGTCGCGGCGCCGCTTCTTCCTCTTCGGCTTCTTGGGCCACTATCGTCAGCGCTGCCTGTTGCTCGATGAACTGCATCAACCGCTTCGAATCCCAACCGGCCCAGGTATCCGTGTCCCGATCCTGCACGTGCACCACGCGCGTGCGCCGCACCTCATTCGTTTCTTCCATCAACAGTTCCACAGTAAACGTGGCGTAATGTTGGCCGTTGGCTGCCATTTCCTGGGGGGCATCTTCTACCAGCGGGGATAGCTGCGCCAGCTCTTGTGCCTGACGAAGCCACTCCTGCTCCTTGACACGTTCAGGCGACATCCCCGCCAGCCCCTGCAACTGCCCGGCAATTGCCTCATCGGTGAGGCCCGCCAGCTGGCTAAAGGTAACAATGCCTGCCTCATGCAGCCGGCGCTCGATGGCTGGACCGATGCCCGTAATCAATTTGAAATCATCTCTAGCGCCTGGTGACTCGCTCATAAAAAGCTTTCTCCTGTTCGGCC
>DATHSI010000042.1:0-24816 GCA_035464315.1 Candidatus Sulfomarinibacteraceae bacterium | reverse complement strand
ATAACCAAACCACCCCCCAACGCGACTATATAACCACGCGCGCCCCACAGCGCGCCCGACTGGAGGATAGCGAGCAAGGAGGTGAGCATACATAGGGAACCAACTACCAATCAGGAACGCGAATCGTATTAGCCACTATTCAGACAAAAAGGAGATCCAGAATGAGTAAGACAAGACGAATAGCCCCCATACTCCTGACCGTTCTGTTATCCCTGCTGCTGGCCTCCGTCGTGGCCGCCGCCGGTCACGCGCCCGTCAGCAACTACCGCGCCCATCTCACCGGCGATGAGGAAGTGCCCGCCGTAAACACCAACGCCCAGGGTCAGGCCATCTTCCAGTTTGACCACCGCGAGGGCGCCCTGCACTACAGGTTGATCGTGGCCAACATCGAAGAGGTCTTCGCCGCGCACATCCACTGCGGCGAGGCCGGCGTCAACGGCCCCGTCGGCGTGACTCTCTTCGGCGGCAGCACCACGTCGGATTCCGGCGTGCTGGCCACCGGCTCGCCCACGGAGCCCAACCCCGGCAACGCCTGCGGCTGGCAGACGTTGGCTGACGTACAGGCCGCCATCGACGCCGGCGCCGCCTATGTCAACGTGCACACGACGGCCAACCCCGGCGGCGAGATCCGCGGACAGATACACTAACAACATCCCCAACCCTCCCCAAAAATCAATCCGCGATTAGCGACGCGGCGCTCGACCATGAGCGCCGCGTCGCACTTCTGGGACATCTGTCCCGGAAATACACAGAACTCCCCCCTGTATTGGTGACGCCTGACTCAGGTCAGCGACCGTCATCCTCCCTACACTCACAACAGATTGTTGAGCCGGTCCTCACGGAATGTGAGTGCGAGGCAGCGGGCCGGCGCCGCCTCGCGGGCAACCCAATACAGGGAGGTCTCAGAAAATGGTTGAAGGAAAGGAACACCAACATCAGGAAGCGCACGTTTGTTGCGGCCCCGGCTACGCCTCGCCACAGGAGGCAATGCAGGGCGACCGCGAGAAGATACTGTACACCGCAGCCCTCTACGTAGGCACAGAAACGGAAGCGCCCGATTACCTGGCCACCGTCGACGTCGACCCCGACTCCCCCACCTACGCCCAGGTCATCCACCGCACCCCCATGCCCGGCCTCGGCGACGAGCTCCACCACTTCGGCTGGAATGCGTGTAGTTCGTGCTACGACGACGATAGCAAGTCGCGCCGATTTTTGATCGTGCCCGGCTTCCGCTCCAGCCGCATCCACATCGTAGACACGCAGAACGAGCGCGCGCCGGAGCTGTACAAAGTCATCCCGCCGCAGACGATCAAGGAAAAGACCAATTTGAGCGCGCCGCACACCGTGCACTGCCTGGCCGACGGCACGGTGATGATTTCCATGCTGGGCGACGGCGAGGGCAACGCACCCGGCGGCTTCCTGCTGCTAGACGAGAACTTTGACGTCGCCGGTCGCTGGGAGCCGGATCAGGAGCAGCTCGATTTCAACTACGACTTCTGGTACCAGCCGCGGCACAACGTGATGGTCAGCAGCGAGTTCGCCGCCCCCAACACGTACATGCCGGGCTTCGACTTCGACGACGTGGGCGCCGGCCGATACGGGCAGCGCCTGAAGTTCTGGAACTGGCAGGAGCGGCGCGTGGAGCGCACGGTGGACCTGGGCCAGGAGGGGCTGGTGCCCCTGGAGGTCCGCTTCCACCACAACCCCGACAGCACGCACGGCTACGTCGGCGCGGCGCTCAGCAGCAACGTGTGGCACTGGCACAAACCCAATGGCCAGTGGGAAGTGGACAAGGTAGTTGACATCCCGCCCGTAGATCTTGAGGGCTGGCCCATGCCCGTGCCCTCGCTGATCACCGACCTGCTGATCTCCATGGATGACCGCTATCTCTACCTCTCCAACTGGCTGCACGGCGACATCCGGCAGTACGACATCAGCGACCCCACCAACCCCAGATTGACGGGCCAGGTGTGGTGCGGCGGCCAATTGGGTAAAGGAGAGCCGGTGCAGGGGAACGAATTGGTCGGCGGGCCGCAAATGCTGCAGCTCAGCCTGGACGGCAAGCGTCTGTACGTGACCAGCTCGCTGCTCAGCAGCTGGGACAACCAGTTCTATCCCCAGATCGCCGAGCGCGGCTCTTACATGTTGCAGATCGACTGCGACACCGAAAACGGCGGTCTGTCCATCAACAGGGACTTCTTCGTCGATTTCGGCAAGGAACCGGCCGGCCCCGCTCGCGCCCACGAAATGCGCTATCCGGGCGGCGACTGCACGTCGGACATCTGGGTGTAACGGTTAACTGATCGCAGACGGCGGACGGCGGCCTTTCCTCCAGAGGGTAAGCCGCCGTCCACTGTCCCCAAAATGAGACAGACGTACAAAGTTACCTTCCGCAAGCGCCGGCGCACCATCGACGTTGGTCACGACGACTACATCCTCGACGCAGCCGAGGACGCCGGTCTGACGCTGCCTTACGGCTGCCGCTATGGCGGCTGTGTCACCTGCGCCGCGCGGTTGGTAGACGGCCAAGTAGACCAGAACGAAGGCGTGGCGCTCTCGGCAGCGCAACAGGCCCGCGGCTACGTGCTGCTCTGCATCGCCTATCCGCGGTCCGATTGCACCTTCGTGACCGGCGCCGGGGCCCAGCAGGAACTGTTTGTGAATCCATTCAAAAAGGCCACAGCGCGCAGCGCCGGCAGCAACTGATCTGGCAATCCATCAAAAAGGGAGAGAGTCATGTTGAGACACGCGACCCGCGATGACACGTTCGCGACGCCATTGGTGGCGTTGATCGCCGCCGGCTGGCTGCTGCTCGCGATCTGGAGCGCTTCTCCGTATGCTCCTTATCTGAACCACGAAATCCTGGAACATCTGCCGTTCACGCTCAGCCTGGATTATGCCCTCCTGATGCTCATATTCATCGCCGGCTGGGCGCTGATGATCGTGGCCATGATGCTGCCCGGCAGCCTGTCCCAGGTGGCGCAGGTCAGACGCCGGCTCGGCCGTCGACCAGGCAGCGCGCGGCCCGTTGTTCTGTTCGTCGGCGGCTACGTGGCCCTCTGGACCGTGCTGGGCGGACTGGCGCACTTTGGCGATCTGTTCGTGCACGAGGCCACCCACCGCTTCTCCTGGCTGGGGGCCAATACGTGGCTCATTGCGGCAGCCACGCTCGCTGTCGCCGGCCTCTACCAGTTCACCCCCCTGAAGCGCGCCTGCCGCCAGAAGTGCGGGCTGCCCGCGCCGGAGTTGAATAGGCGCACGCCGGGCGGCGCATCCTGGGCGCGCTCCTTGTGGCTCGGCGTGCGGCACGGCGTCTATTGCGCCGGCACCTGCTGGCCTCTGATGCTGCTGATGTTCGCCTTCGCCTGTGGCAACGTGCTGTGGATGCTGGGGCTGGGCGCGGTGATGGCGGCGGAGAAGAACGCCTCGTGGGGCCGGCGCATGACCGCGCCGCTGGGCATTCTGCTCCTGGGCGCCGCCGTGGCAGTCACACTGGTCGCGCCGTTTGTGGCCTGATCTACAACGAAGAACGGCCCAGCCCTGCTTCGCGGGCCAGGACAATGGCCCGGGCGCGGTGGTCCACCTCCAGCTTGCGGTAAATGCGGGCCACGTAATTGCGGGCCGTTTTGGGCGTAATCACCAGCGCGTCGGCAATCTCGCTGTTGCTGAACCCCTGCGCCATCAGCTCCAGCACCTCCCGCTCGCGCCCGGTCAGTTCGGGAAAGAGCTGGCCTGTGGCAGCCGCTTCTCGCTCCGGCCCAATGACGCCCAGAAAGGAACGGACTTCGGCCAGAAAACGGGCCCAGGCCGGTTCGTCCGGCAGTAATATGTGGTTCTTGCTCTGCAGCGGAACGAAGCGCGCTTCGGGAATCAGACCCGCCAGCAATCGCCCCTCTTCAAAGGGAATGGCCGCGTCATCGCGCCCGTGCAAGACCAGGGTCGGCGTCGCCACCCGGCGGGCCATTTCCCTGACGTCAATGTGGTAGAAGGCGCGTTCCATCGTCGCCGCATTCTCCGGCCTGGTGGAGACGCGGGCCAGCTCGTTGAGCCACCGTATCTGCTCATCCGTGCCCTCAGGCATAAGCATCGTCGTGAAAAGCTGGCGAAACGCGGGGTTTTCCTGCCCCCACCCCACGCGTATAACGTTGATCAAGGTTTCTGCTTCAGTGATCTCTTCGCGGCTCAGGTCGCGGTGAAAGCGCCCGCGGGCGTAACCGCCGTAGAGGATAAGGTGTGACACCTTCTCCGGGTGGCGCACCGCGTAGGCCACAGACACAGCCGCCCCCTGCGAGATGCCCAACAATGGAAAACGGTCCAGACCCAGCGCGTCCACCACCGCTTCCAGATCCTGCACCCACGCTTCGAGGGAGAATTCCTCCACATCCCAGTCGGACAGGCCACAGCCGCGCTCGTCATAGCGCACCAGCGTATGGTGCCGCGCCAACTCTGTCATCCAGTGCCGCCACACAGGGCTGCGCCAGTCGTGTTCCAGGTGTGTCAGGTAGTTGGCAGCTTTGACCAGCGGTGGCCCCGGACCGGCGGTGGCATAGGCGATGCGCGCGCCATTGGCGGCCGTACAAAAACGGATTTCCTGCTCCATCTGAGCATCACCTCTACTTCGCTGTCCGTTCTACTTGATCACCAACTTCTTCGCACAGTAGATCTACAAAGCGCGGCCCCCACCCGCGCAACGCATCCTCCAGCCGCTCCGTGCAGTCACAGTTGCTGCAGGCCCACGGTTCCTGGCCATTCCAATCGCGGCACTTGCGCCGGTCGTGGGCGTCGAGGATCCTGGTCAGCTCAAAGTACTCCTCCCAATAGGGCTTCTCTTCCATCAGCGGCGTGGGACAGTAGCACACTTCAACCCAGCGCACGCTGCCGTCCTCACACTGCCGGGCGTGGGCCATGTCGCGCAAATATTCGCCGCCGGCAATGGAACCCTGTCCCAGCGTGCCTGTCTCAATAGCCCGCAGGAGGTCGCGCGCTTTCTCTTTCTTCAACTGTGCGTGAACCAGGTATCGCATATACCAACTATAGGGGAAGCCGGCGTCGAATACAACGTACGCTAAGGGCTTTCATCTGCAGGGAGGTACACGGTGCCCCTGAACCACTTTTCAATCATGTAATTTATTCAATAACGGCACCCGAACGCACCCTTGACAAACGGGGCTGGTATTATATTATTTAGATATAATATTGAAAAAATGAATACTAGTATTCAATAATATCATATTTGCATTGTTTTTTATGAGGCGAAGATGGATGACCAACGCTCTATGAAACAATTTCTGCTCATCTGGGCCGGCCAGGCCATGTCCTTGCTGGGTAGCCGCCTGGTGCACTTCGCCCTGATCTGGTGGCTGACCAAAGAGACGGAGTCGGCCACCATGCTGGCGCTGGCCTCCCTGGTGGGCCTGCTGCCCGAGCTGGCCCTGGGCCCGCTGGCCGGCGTCCTGGTAGACCGTTGGAACCGGCGACGGGTGATGATCGCTGCCGACGCGCTCGTTGCTCTATCCACACTGCTCCTGGGCTATCTCTTCTGGATTGGCGCGGCGCAAATCGGCCACGTTCTGGGCATCCTCTTCCTGCGGTCGCTGGGCGGGGCCTTCCACTGGCCCGCCATGCAGGCCTCGATGACCATGATGGTGCCCGAGAAGCACTTCACGCGCTTCCAGGGCCTGAACCAGACGCTGAACGGCGCGCTGAGCGTGGCCGCCGCGCCGCTGGGCGCCATCTTGCTGGAACTGTTGCCCATGCAGGGCATCATCGCCATCGACGTGGCCACCGCCCTCTTTGCCATCCTGCCCCTGCTGTTCATCGACATCCCACAACCCTCGCGCCAGACGGCGTCCGGCGCGCAACTGGCCTCCGTGTGGATCGATCTGGCCGATGGCCTGTCCTACGTGCGCAGCCGGCGCGGGCTAGTGATCCTGATCTGCATGGCCGTGGTCATCAATCTTGTGCTTAACCCCACCTTCTCCTTGCTCCCTTTGCTGGTGCGCGTGCATTTTGAGGGCGGCGCCTTACAACTGGGCTGGCTTGAATCCGCTTCCGGCCTGGGCCTGGTCCTGGGCGGCATGGTGCTGACCACCTGGGGCGGCTTCCGCCGCCGCATCTTTACCTCACAACTGGGCATTTTCGGCCTGGGCCTGTCGGTGCTCGTCGTGGGGCTCACGCCGGCTACGGGCCTGCCCCTGGCCATCGGGGCCCTGTTTGTCACCGGCCTGTCCATGGGCCTGGCCAACGGGCCCATCTTCGCCATCGTGCAGGCCACGGTCAAACCAGAGATTCAGGGCCGCGTGTTCACGCTGCTCACCAGCCTGGTCACGGCCATGACGCCGGTGGGCCTGCTCGTCGCCGGCCCGTTGGCCGACCGCTTTGGCGTGCAACTGTGGTACCTGATCGGCGGCGCAATAACTATGACTGTAGCTGTTGCCGGCTTCTTCAGTCCCTCGCTGATAAACATTGAAGAGGAAGGGAAAGCGCAGGTAGAAGATGTCCCGGCGGCTGCGGTTTCGCCGCTGGCGGGGAGATCCGAGGTTGGTTGATTGGAGACTGGAGATTGGTTGATTGGAGATTAACAGCCACCAATCTCCAATCTCTAATCCCAATCTCTAATCCCCAATCTCCAACCTCTCCCCCCCAACCCCGGCCATCTCATACTCCTGCTCGCGATGCGCCCGGAACTGCTGGGTGTACAGCCGGTAATAGTGCCCGCGGTCGCGAATCAGCTCCGCGTGCGCGCCCATTTCCTTGATACGGCCCGCTTCTATGACCAGAATGCGGTCGGCGCGCCTGATCGTCGAGAGCCGGTGGGCAATGACGAAGCTGGTACGACCGGCCATCAGCGCATCCATGCCCTGCTGGATCAACGCCTCCGTCAGCGTGTCCACCGAGCTCGTGGCCTCGTCCATGATGAAAATCTCGGGATCCGCGAGCACGGCGCGGGCCAGGCTGATCAGCTGCTTTTGGCCCACCGAGAGCAGGTTGCCGCCCTCGCCCACCTGCTCTTCGTACCCCTTCTCCAGGGTTATGATAAAGTCGTGAGCCCCCGCCACGCGGGCCGCCGCTTCGATCTCCTCGTCGCTGGCCTCCAGCCGCCCGTAACGAATATTCTCGCGAATGGTGCCCGAAAAGAGGTGCGGCGTCTGCAACACAATGCCAATGCGTGACTGGATCCCCTGTAGCGTCCACTCCGTGTAGTCGCGCCCCGCCATGCGAATGATGCCGCGCCGCGGTTCGTAGAAGCGGCAGAGCAGGTTGACAATCGTCGACTTGCCGCCGCCCGTGGGTCCCACCAGGGCAATCGTCTCCCCCTGCCGCACGTGCAGGTGGAAATCACTGAGGACGGGCTTATCGTCTTCATAGTAGAATTCGACGTGGTCAAAAACAATGTCGCCGCGCAGAGAACCGGGATCCACAGCGCCCGGGCGGTCGCGCACCTCGGGCACGGCGTCTGTCAGCGAAAAGACGCGCTCTGCGGAGGCGATCGCCTGCTGCATCTCGGCGTAGACGCGCGCGATCTCCTGCACGGGCCACAGCATGAAGGTGATATAGGAAAAGAAGGCCTGGATGCCGCCCACCGTCATGTCCCCCACACGCGCTTCCAGACCACCGTACCACACCACCCCGCCCACGGCGAAAGCGCTGATCAACTGTACGGCGGGCAGAAACAGGGCCGAGAGCCACGCGGCGCGGTAGCCGGCGCGGTACATACTGCCCGATAGCTCCTGGAATTCCTCCAGGTTCTCCGCCTCCCGCCCCAGCGCCTTGGTCACGCGCACACCCATGATGTTTTCCTCATAAGCGCCCGTAATGCGCGAGTTCAGCTTGCGCACCTGCCGGTACTCCACCAGGATCTTCTTTTTGAACTGCGCGGCGACGACGATCAGAATGGGGATAGCGGCAAAGACGATGAGCGCCAGCCGGCTGTTAATGCGCACCATGAAGTACATCGCCGTGCCGATGTTCATGATGCTCCAGGTCACATCAAGAATACCCCAGGAAACCAGCTCGGCGATGCGGTCCGTGTCCGACGTGACGCGGGACATGATCCAGCCCACCGGCGTGCGATTGAAGTAACTCAGCGAAAGCTCCTGGAGGTGTCCGAACAGCTTGCGGCGCAGATCATAGCGTACCTGCTCGCCCAGCAAGGCCGTGAGATAGATAAAGCCAAAGACCCCCAGCGCCTGCACCACGATGAGCGAGCCGTAGATAGTGACGATGTGAAACAACGCCTCTCGATCCTGGGCCACGATCCCTTCGTCAATGATGCGCTTGCTGAGGAACGTGAAGTAAGAATCGAGCCACGAGACCAGGGAGACGAGCAACAGGAAGCCGAAAACTCTGGCCCAGTAAGGCTTAAGCTGGGCCAGGATGCGCATGAAAGTACGGCCGTTAAATTGTGTGGAGAACTCTTCTTCTTTAAACCGGTGCTCGGACATGTCCTTATTCCCTGCCGCGCAAATAGGCGAACGGACATTATACAATAATCCGAGCGGCAGGGGGAGTGCCAATTGCGACAACGCCTACCCACAGTAGTCGCCACCCAGGCTGTGCCCCCTTTTGTATCCCCAGCTTGTATCCCGATACATCGGCGCTGCCCGCCGACAGTTTATTATCGTAGAAACACGGTTGCTACACCTGATTTTGGGAGAGATGATAATGACTCGCCTGCTACTATTCGCGACGATTCTCTTCAAAGTTCTAAAAGGCTTTCTGCGCCGCTTCTACAAGCCATTTCTGGCCCCGATGCTGGCTCTCGCCGGTTTCAAACTACTGCGCCGATTGACAACGAAATCCGTCGACCTTACCGACCAGGTCGTGCTGATTACTGGGAGTTCCCGCGGCCTGGGGCTGTTGCTGGCCCATGCCTTTGCCCACGAAGGATGCCGGATCGTGATCTGCGCCCGGGATGCCGCTGAACTAGACCGCGCCGAAGCTCAATTGCGGCAGGCAGGAGCCATGGTCCTCGCCCGGCCGTGCGACGTGTCAAAACAGGAAGAGGTAGAGAAGTTAATCGACGACGTCGGGCGTCATTTTGGCCAGGTCGATATTCTGGTCAACAACGCTGGCGTTATGGAAGTGGGACCGCTGGAGTCGATGACGGTGAAAGAATTCGAAGAGGCGTTGGCCGTCATGTTCTGGGGAATCCTTTACCCCACCCTGGCCGTTCTGCCCCAGATGCGGGCGCGGCGCGCCGGGCGCATTGTCAACATTACCTCCATCGGTGGCAAGGCCAGCGTGCCCCACCTCCTACCCTATAACGCGGCGAAGGGTGCCGCCATCTCCTTTTCTGAGGGGTTGCGGGCCGAGCTGGCGGGACAGGGCATCACGGTCACCACCATTGTGCCCGGCCTGATGCGCACGGGATCGTACCTCAATGCCATCTTCCGCGGCCGCCAGGCTTACGAATACGGCTGGTTTGCGCTGTCCGCCAGCCTCCCCCTCGTGACTATGAACGCCGAGCGCGCGGCGCAACAGATCGTGGCTGCCACGAAGCGCGGCGAGGCAGAGCGCACCCTGTCGCTGCCTGCCGTCATCCTGGCCAACCTCCATGGGCTGCTACCCGGAGCCACGGCCCGCATCCTGGGGCTGGCAGGCCGGTTGGTACAGCCGTCGGCGGGCGGCGAACGCGGCGAGGGGCTGAAAGGAATGTACGTGCAGGAGCTTCTCCCCGCGCCGCAGCGCTGGATCATGCGCGGCGCCACGGCTCTAGGGCGGCGCGCGGCCCACCGTCTGAACCAGTACGACAGCGGCCCTGTGCGCCAGAGTGCATTTAACGAAGGTAGGGAGTAAAGGATGGGTTGTAATGGTAGTGCAAGTCAATGAGACGAGACAGAACGTAGGCGACTCCGAGCGCCTGCTGTCGCTTGCCGGCGGCGGCGCGCTTCTGGTCGCCGGCCTGCGCCAGGGGCGAGGTGTGGGTCTACTGCTCGCGCCCGTCGGCGTAGCTCTGCTTTACCGCGGTCTGACGGGCAGAAGTCGGCTTTACGAACAGTTGGAGATGGACACCAGCGAAGAAGGCTCGCGCGGCATCGAAGTTCGTAAGTCCGTCACGGTGAACAAAGAGCCAATGGAAGTCTACGAGTTCTGGCGAGAGCTGGAGAACCTGCCTCGCTTTATGAACCACCTGGAGGCGGTTGAAAAGGTGGGAGAGGGACGCTCCTGCTGGCGCGTGAAAATGGCGCCCGGTCCGGCCATCGAGTGGGAAGCGGAATTGACTGAAGACCGGCCCGGCGAGGTCATCGGCTGGCAGACGTTGCCCGGCAGCGACGTGGCACACCGCGGCGAGGTCCATTTCGCCCGCGCACCGGGCAACCGGGGCACCGAGGTAACCGTTCACATGCAGTACCGTCCACCGGCCGGCGCTGCCGGCGAACTGTTCGCACGCCTGGCCAACGCCGTCACCGCTCAGGAAATAAAAGAGGAAATTCGTAACTTCAAGCGCCTTCTGGAAGCGGGCGAACTACCCACCGTAGAAGGACAACCGGCAGGAGGCGGCCGATGAAAGCAGTATGCTGGTATGGAAAAAACGACGTGCGCGTGGAGAGCGTGCCCGATCCGCGCATCTTGAATCCGCACGACGCCATCGTGCGTGTTACCTCCACCGCCATCTGCGGCTCCGATCTGCACTTGTACAATGGCTACATTCCCAGTATGAAGGAAGGGGACGTGCTGGGCCACGAGTTCATGGGCGAGGTCATGGAGGTCGGTCCAGAGGTCGATAACCTTAACGTAGGCGACCGCGTCGTCGTGCCCTTCCCCATCTCCTGCGGCAACTGCTACTATTGCCGCCGCCAGCAGTGGGCGCTGTGCGACAACTCCAACCCCAAACCGTGGCTTTCTGAGAAGCTTTATGGCTACGCCGTAGGCGGTATCTTCGGCTACTCACACCTCATGGGCGGCTATGCCGGAGGGCAGGCGGAATATGTGCGCGTGCCCTTCGCCCACGTGGGCCCCTTCAAGGTGCCGGCAAGCCTATCCGACGAGCAGGTGCTTTTTCTGACCGACGTATTCCCCACCGGCTGGATGGCGGCCGAAAATTGCAGCATTGAGCCCGGCGATGTCGTGGCCGTGTGGGGCTGCGGGCCCGTGGGTCAGTTCGCCATTCGCAGTGCCCTGCTGCTGGGCGCGGAGCGCGTCATGGCCATCGACCGCTTCCCTGAACGGCTGCAGATGGCGGCGCAGGCGCCCGGCGTGGAAACGCTCAATTACGCCGAGGTGGACGTGTTGGAAGCGCTCAAAGAGGCTACCGGCGGGCGCGGCCCGGACGCCTGCATCGAAGCCGCCGGCATGGAAGCGCACGGCTTCGGTCTGGAGGGCTTCTATGACAAAGTGAAACAGACCGTGCGGCTGCAGACTGGCCGGCCCACGGCGCTGCGCGAGGCCATTCAGGCCTGCCGCAAAGGGGGCACCGTCTCCATCCCCGGCGTGTTTGGGGGCTTGATCGACAAGATGCCTATGGGCGCCGCCTTCGGCAAAGGGCTCACCCTGAACATGGGCCAGACGCACGTGCACCGCTACCTGCGCCCCCTCCTGCAGCGCATCGAGTCCGGCGACATCGACCCCTCCTTCCTCACCACCCACCGCCTGCCCCTCTCCGAGGCCCCCCGCGCCTACGAGCTGTTCAAGCACAAACAGGACAACTGCATTAAGGTTGTGCTGCAGCCATAAGCAGCGCACGCTTACCGCGAAGGCACCGCACGCCCATAATTAAGCTGCGTCCCAATCCGCTCAAAGCCCAACTTCTCATAGAGCCGCTGCGCCCCCTCTGCTGCGGAGAGCCAGCACAGCGAATAGCCTTCACTGGCGTACTCGCCCAGCAGCCGCCGGCACAGCGCAAAGGCCAACCCCTGCTGGCGCCACGCCGGGTCCGTCCACACACCCGCCAGCTCCCCGATGCCTCCACCGATCTGAATCACCGCGCCGGCAAGCAACTGTCCCTCCCGCTCCAGCGCCGCGCCCAACACCGTGCCACCGTTCAGACCGCTGCGCAGGGTAGGCAACCAGCCCAGCGCGCTCTCATCCTCCGCGCCCCCAAAGGCCACGCTTTGCCTCTGCAAATAGCGACGCAACAACGGCTCGTCCTCCCCATCCAGGCGATGGTAGCCAACGTCCACCTGTGACTCGCCGGGGACAGGGTAACCGTCCACGCTTAGCGCCATCACCGGCGCGCGCATCTCGCAGGCGAAACCGGCAGCTTCCAACGCTGCGGGCAGCCGCGGGTGCAACTCCTGGAAAAACTCCAGCCGCGGTTGCTTGCCCCGCGCCGCAAACGCCTCGGCAAGCGCCGCGATGTGCGGGGTCCAATCATCGGCATCGGGCCACAGCGGCACAGCCAGGCTAAGCTCGTCAGGCCCATCCGGCATTATGAAAACCTCGAAAGCAACAAGGCGTAGCACTTCGCGCTCGTGTCTGGATACCACCCGCAGGCTCTCTTCGATCTTCCGCAACATGTGACCGTCAGGCAGCCGCAGCCGCCCCTTCAACCTCACCCGCAAACGACACCTGCCGCCGCATCAGCTGGGCGTTGATGGCGACGATGATCGTGCTCAGGCTCATGAACAGCGCGCCCACCGCCGGCGAAAGCAGAATGCCCCAGGGGGCCAGGATGCCCGCCGCTAGCGGTAGGGCCACCACGTTGTAGCCTGTGGCCCAGATCAGGTTCTCCACCATCTTGCGATAGCTCTGGCGGCTTAGCACCACGATGTTAACCACGTCCAACGGGTTGCTTTTGACCAGGATGATACCCGCCGACTCCACCGCCACGTCCGTGCCGCTGCCGATGGCGATGCCCACGTCGGCCCGCGTCAGCGCCGGGGCGTCGTTCACGCCATCGCCCACCATGGCCACGCGTTTGCCCTGCGCCTGCAACTCCGCTACCTTCTTCTCCTTGTGCTCCGGCAACACCTCGGCAAAGTAGGTGTCAATGCCCAATTCCTCGGCTACCGCTTTAGCCACCGCTTCCGCGTCCCCCGTGAGCATGGCCACTTCCATACCCATCTCGTGCAGGCGCTCGATCGCCTCATAGCTCTCCGGCCGGATCACGTCGGCCAGCGCGAAGGCGGCCACAACCCGAGGTTCTTGCCCGTCCGAACCAACCTGAATGAGGGTGATCACACTCTGCCCCTTCTCGCTGGCCTCATCCTCAAAGCGCGCGATGTCCTCCGGCAGCTCGACATCCAGCATTTCCAGCATGCGCGGCCCGCCCACATACATCTCCTGCCCGTTGACCCGCGCCCGCACGCCGCGCCCCTTCAGGGCCTCGAAATCGCGTACGTCGCCGGCGGGGATGCTCAACCCGCGCTCCTGCGCCGAGCGGCGGATGCCGCGCGCAATGGTGTGTTCCGAGTCCCCTTCGATCGCCGCCGTCAGCGCCAGCGCCTCGTCCTCGCTGTAAGCGCCGGCATCGCCGTTGACTGTGGCCATATCCACCACACCGAACTCGCCCTTGGTCAGTGTGCCCGTTTTGTCGAAAACGACTATGTCGATCTCCCGCGCCTCCTCCAGCGCCAGCCGGTCGCGCACCAGCACGCCGTTCTGTGCGCCCAACGCCGTGGTGATGGCCACCACCAGCGGCACCGCCAGCCCCAGGGCGTGAGGACAGGCGATGACCAGCACCGTGGCCACGCGGGCTACGACGGCTACGTCGAAGCCCACGGCAATGACCCAGGCCACAGCCGTAATCGCCGCCACCGCCAGGGCCACGTAGAACAACCAGCCGGCGGCTTTGTCCGCCAGCAGCTGCGTCTCGCTCTTGCTCTGCTGCGCCTCATCCACCAGGCGCATGATGCCCGCCAGCGCCGTCTCCTGGCCCGTAGCCGTGACGCGCACGCGCAGGCTGCCGTCGCCGTTGATGGTGCCTCCAATCACTTCGTCGCCCGGCGCTTTGGACACCGGCCTGGACTCGCCCGTAATCATGGCCTCGTCCACATCCGACTCCCCTTCTTCCACTTCGCCATCCGCGGGCACGCTGGCCCCCGGCCGCACCAGCACCAGATCTCCGTTCTGTAATGAGGACACCGGCACCTCTTCTGTCTCCCCATCAGGGCCGATGCGCTCGGCGGTGTCCGGCATCAATTTGGCCAGCTCGTCCAGGGCGCTGCTGGCCTGACGCACGCTGCGCATCTCAATCCAGTGACCCAGCAACATGATGTCGATCAGCGTTACCAGTTCCCAGAAGAACGTCTCGCTCTCCGGCAAGGCCAGCGCCGCCAGACTGTAGACGAAGGCCACGGTGATGGCCAGCGAAATGAGCATCATCATCCCCGGCTGGCGGTTGCGCAATTCGGGCACGGCCATCTGCAGGAAGGGCAGGCCGCCATAAAAGAAGATGACGACGGCTAACACGGGCGTGATCCACTCGCTGCCGGGGAAGGTCGGTGCTGTGAACCCCAGCCACGCCTGAATGGTAGGACTGTATATCAGCACGGGAATGGAGAGCAGCAGTGACACCCAGAACTTGCGGCGGAACATTTCCTCGTGGCCGGTATGATCAACGTGCTCCCCCTGCCTCCCATGGCCCTCGTGCCCGCCATGCGCCCCGGCGCCGTCCTCCATACCCTCGTGCGCCTCCGGCGCTGCTTCCTCGTCGGCCGGGCGCCCGTGCGCCACGTCCTCGCCGTGCGCCGCGCGGTCCATGGCCTCGTGTTGCAGCGATTCGTCTCGCTCCTGCCCGTGGTCGTGGTCGTGCCTGTGGTTCTCTTTCTCGCTCATGCTGTGCACCTTCCTCCAGATCGGGTGTGACAATCGTCGCCTATCCCCCCCCGGTGGGGGGTGGATGGTCACATTATAGAGGATGGACGGGCGGCGTGCATGCGCCATTTGGCCTACATGTGGCGCATCAGGTCGCTGCTTCCTCGCGGAACACCAGTCCCGGGCTCCACGGCGTGCCCAACGCGGGCAACACCCAGCGGTCCAGGCCCCACCAGCCGGCGGTCTTCCAGGCCAGGATGAGGAAGATGGCGATTACCAGCAGGATGGGGTTGCTGCTCACGGCGCCGGACAGCAGATAGTTCATATTCATGAACGCGCCAAAGAATGCGGCAATGCCCGTGAAAATGCCCACAATGAGCGCAAGGCCCACGAGAAGCTCGCCCCAGGCCACCATGTAGCCCCACACGGCGGCATTGGGCAGCACCACGTTCTCCAGAAACCAGGCATACCAGCCCTGCACGTCAGGGTTGGCGCCGCCCGTCTGCTCCAGCGCGCCGCTTACAAAGCCCGTGATCGCCGCGCCGGCGTTGTCGCCGGTCCAGGCCTCGGCGCCTATCTTGCCCCACCCGGCCTGCGCCCACTGCCAGCCGGCATACAGGCGCAGGATTATCCACAGCCAGGCCCAGCGCACACTTTCGAACAGGGCTCTGGCGACCGGCGGATCTTCGAGCCGTTCCACATACTCCAGCCGTCTTTCCTTTTCCTCAACAACGCTCATCGTTCTCCTCCTGCCCCGCCGGCGCCCCAGGACCAGCGCCGTAGGCTGCCCTGTCGCATGCCGGCAGCGCATCTCCGCAAAAGTGCACACGGCGCTCCCGGGAGCGCCGTGTTGTCTATTTTTGTTCAAACCCGCGTCTATTATCCACGCCATTGCGCCGCGTGAAATGTATCATGGGGCACAATCGCGCCTCTACCGGGGATATACCCCCTTACAGAGCCTCCAGCACCCGCTGCATCCGCTGGGCAACGTCCTCGGCAATGGCGTCCAGTTCCGGGTTCTGCACCACGCCCAGCATGGCCCGCGGGTTCACAGCGCTGACCACGCTGCCGCCTGCCTCGTCATCGTAGACGATTACGTTGCAGGGCAACAGCGCACCCAACTCGCGCTCCGCCAGCAGCGCCTGGTGCGCCAGGGATGGGTTGCAGGCGCCCAGGATAATGTAACGCGGGAATTCAACATCCAGTTTCTTGCGGAAGGTGGCGCGCACGTCGATTTCCGTCAGCACCCCGAATCCTTCCTCTTTCAGCGCCGCCGTCACCTGCTCAATCGCCAGTTCGTAAGGCGCCTGTACGTGCTTGCGATAAGTGTATTCCGTTCGTTCTAAAGCCTCAGTCATGAGACGTCTCACTCCTTTGTTTCATTCAGAAACCGGGATAATCATCAGCGCTCCCGACAGTAGATCATTTTATCGTAGGAGCAGCGGTGAGCATAGCGATAGGCGCAAAGCCTTACACTTCCCTGATATAAAAAGGGGACGTTAGTCAGTGTTGGGGCGCCGTCGTCGCCGCCGCCTGCGTCCCATCCACCTCCTGCGCCACCTCCTCCTCCACGCGCGCCTGCAGTTCGTAGATGCGGCGGTAGGCGCCGTCCTGCGCCAGCAGGTCCTCGTGCCGGCCCTGCTGCACAATGCGCCCCTTTTCCATGACCAGGATCAGATCCGCGTTCATCACGCTCTGCACGCGGTGGGCGATGACGAACGTCGTGCGCCCCTGCATCAGCCGCTGCATCGCCTGGCGAATGGCCGCCTCCGTCTCCGTGTCCACAGAAGACGTGGCGTCGTCCAGAATCAGAATACGCGGGTCTTTGAGCAACGTGCGCGCGATGGCCACGCGCTGCTTCTGGCCCCCGGACAGCGTCACCCCTTTCTCGCCGACAAGCGTCTGGTAGCCATCGGGGAAAGTCAGAATCACGTCATGGATCGCCGCCGCTCGCGCCGCCTCGAAGACTTCCTCGTCATCCACGGCGCGGCCCACGCCGTAGGTAATATTTTCGCGAATGGTGCGCGAGAACAGGAACGGCTCCTGCTCCACGATGCCGATCTGTTTGCGCAAATAAGCGCGACTGTACGCCTTCAGGTCCACGCCGTCCAGCGTCAGGCAGCCAGAACTGTAATCGTAGAAGCGAGGCAGCAGGCTGACCAGCGACGTCTTGCCCGAGCCCGTAAAGCCCAGCAAGGCCACCACCTGGCCCGGCAGGGCACAAAAGGTAATGTCATGCAACACGGTGACGCCGTCGTCATAGGCAAAGCTGACCTTATCGAAGACGATTTCGCCGTCCACGTCGCCTTCCGGCCGGTAGGTGGCAGCCAGCAACGGCTCGCGATCCTGTCGGATGACCTGCACCACGCGGTCGAAAGAAACCAGGCCGGTAGAGGCCTGCACCACCAGACGCCCCAGGTTGCGGATGGGCCAGATGATCCAGATCACAAGCCCGGCGTAGGCCAGATAGGTGCCCACGCTGATCGTGCCATTGATGGCCATCAGCGCCCCGATGGCGAAGCCGCTCAACATCTGGATACCGCAGAGGATATCCGACACCGGCCAAAACATGGAATGCATCAGCACCAGTCGCCTGCCGCGCATGAACTTCTCGCGGTTTTCCACTTCAAACTTGTCCCGCTCAAATTCCTGTCGCGCAAAGGCCTTGACCACACGCACCGCGCTCAGATTCTCCTGCAGCGTGGTGGACAATCGCGCCTCTTGCTCCTGGAACGCCTCGTAAGCCCGGGACACGCGGCGGAAGAAGTAATAGGAAATGAGCACAATGAGGGGCACGAGTACCACGGAGATCAGGGCCAGCGGCACGTTGAGCGCCAGCAGCGCGACGAAGTTGACTACAAAGAGCAGGGTGATGCGCCCCACGCCGATGGCCTGTTCGTTAAAGAAGCGGCGCAAGGCATCCACGTCCGACGTGCTGCGCTGGATCAGCTCACCCGTCGGCGTGTTGTCGTGGTAGGTGAAGCTGAGTCGTTGCAGATGGTCGAACAGGTAATCGCGCAGCCGCGCCGTCACACTCTCAGCAGTGTGCGCCGCCAGCTTGCCGCTCAGAAACGTAAAACTGCCCTGGACCAGAGCCAGCGCCACGAAGCCCAACGCAATCAGGGGAATCAGCCGCGTCCGCTCCGGCCGGCCGAAAATCTCGTCCACGAAATAACGCAGGAGAAAATAAAAGGCGCTGCGGCTGATGGCAGCCAGCCCCAGGCTGGCCACCGCCCCGGCGTAGGGCAGGTGGAAGCCGTGCATGAGGCGCCACAGGCCTCGCAGCCGGTTGTCGGCCACCACATTTTTCAGATCATAGCCCTCATACACCACGTCAGACATAGGCCACACCTCGCCGCCGGCGTTCCTGATTACCATCACAGGATCGGCGCTGCACTTGGGCCCCACGCGGGGCCAAAACTCCCATTATACCCGATTATGCTTAGTTTATGCCGGCAAGAAACCGACAGAATTCTGACTACCTGGTCTCAGACCCTTCCCCGAAGCCCCCCAACACTGGTCAAAAGGATGACACGATCTCCGCCCTTTGACCGATCCGCAACCAGACGCCTCCTATTATCGTAGAGAAAGCATAGAAGCTGAGTACGCTCACAGAAATTCTTCGCCAATGAAAGATACCTGACGCGTACTTATTAGCAGGTAGTTGCACGTCGATCAGCATATGAAGAATTCCGCAAGAAACGTGCAACTTCTCTCAGTAAGGAAATCACCATGAAAGCACTACTTGCAGTAGCCGCACTTGTTCTCGTCCTCATTGCGGCCTGGATATCCCTGGGCTGGCTGGCCCTCCTGGTGCTACCCGTCGGCTCACTGGCCCTGCTCATGACCATCACACCGGCGTTGGTGGCCTGGGAAAAAGAGCAACCGGCGACGGCGTCACAAAAACCGTCCGAAGATCCGGCGGTCGCCCGCCCGGCAAGCGCCTGCGCCTGAGGGCGGCAGCGCGTGATCGAATTTGCATCAGACAATGTTTGGCGCAAAGTCTGCCGCGAACTGCTCTGGAATGCGTGTGGGGCGGCCACTCTCGCTGTCCACCCACACCCACAGCGCCCGCGCCCGCGTCAGCAGTTCGCCGTCTGATAGGCGATGGATCGTGTAGTGGCGCACAGCCGTCGCCCGTTTCACGTCCGAAATCCACGTCGCCACTTCCAGCTCATCCCCCAATAGCGCCTGCTGCCGGTATCGGATGCGGTAGCGCCGGGCCACAATGCCAAAGCCGCCCTCATCCATCATCCGCGCCATTGACCAGCCGCGTGAAGCGGCGTCGCGCACGGCGCAATCTTCCAGATAACTGACGTAAACAGCGTTGTTCACGTGCCCGGTGGGATCCACATCCGACCACTGCACGCGCCGGCGCTGCGTGAACTGGCCCGGCGGCGGGGATGGGGGCGTGGGAAAGCGCCGGCGCGACACGGGGTCCTGCTCCTCATAATCGGGCCTGAAGGCCTCAATCATCTCCTGTGGCACCGGAGCCGGACGCTGTCGCTCCCGATCCAGGTAGACCCAGTCGGTGTGTGCGCGGGCAACCAGTTGCCCGTCGCCCGCCCGCCGCAGCTCGTAGGCGCGGCGCGAGCGCACGCGACGAAAATTGGCCACCCAGGTCGTCACTTCCACCGTATCGCCGTAGCGCAGCGGGGCCACATACTCTACGTCTGATTCGTGCACCAGCCAGTAATGGCCCAGTTCCTCATAACGTTTAACGTCATATCCCACCGCCGCCGAGGCAGCAAATGCTCCCTCCTGCATATAGCGTAGGTAGTTAGCATGGTTGACGTGCCCGTACATGTCGCACTCGTCGTAACGAACAGGAATCGTAATGGTGTGGGTCGGTGGCATATCTTTCAGATCCTCGGTAAGTAGAAAACGTGTTTCGCCTATAATATAATAGGCTAAAGTCACCCACACACCCACGGCGCAACAAAGAGAGGAAGGAGAGCGAGGATGGCGAGTTTACAGGAGGGGCTGGCATGGCTTCAAACCAGATTAGGCGCGTCGAGCCCGAACCAGGGCGTCCAGAAGTTCGGCACCTTCGCCGGCGTCTACATCCCCACCATCCTCACCATTCTGGGAGTGATCATGTACCTGCGCCACGGGCAGGTCGTGGGCAACGCCGGGCTGGGCGGAGCAATTCTAATCGTACTGTTGGCGCACATCATTACCATAACCACCGGCCTCTCCGTCTCTTCCATAGCCACCAATACACGCGTTGGCGCCGGCGGCGCTTTTGCCATCATTTCTCAATCCCTGGGCGTCGAAGTCGGCGGCAGCGTCGGTGTACCTCTGTTTGTTGCGCAGGCCGTTTCCGTCGCCCTCTATGTCATCGGTTTCAGTGAAGCATGGCTGATCATCTTCCCCACCCATTCGCTGGCCCTGGTCGCCTTCATCACCTTCGCCCTGGTGGGCTTCATTGCCTTCATCAGCACACAATTTGCCGCTCGCATCCAGTTTCTGATTCTGGCTATCGTTATCTTTTCCCTGATTTCGATACTCCTGGGTAGCTTTCCCATTGCCGCGCACACCGGCCTCACTGAAACGCCACAGCTCTGGGGCACATTTCCTCGCTGGGGATTCTGGCAGGCTTTTACCATCTTCTTTCCTGCCGTCACAGGCATTATGACCGGTATCAGCCTCAGCGGCACCCTGCGTGATCCGCGCACCAGCATTCCGTCGGGTACGCTGGGGGCCATCGCCACCGGCCTCGTCGTCTACCTGGTGCTGGCCTACTGGCTGGCGAGAGCGGCAGCGCCGGCGGATCTGGCCGATCCCGGAAACCGGGTTCTGGTGGACAAGGCGCTGTTTGGGTGGGCGGTAATGGCCGGGATGTTGGCGGCGACCTTCTCGTCGGCGCTGGGCACGCTGGTCGCCGCGCCGCGGGTGATGCAGGCGCTGGCCCAACATCACATTCTGCCCTACGCTCGCACCTTTATGAAGGAAACCAGCACCGGCGAGCCGCGTCAGGCGATGTTAGCCACGTTGGTGATCGCCTTTTTCGCTTTGCTGTTTGCCGTCTTAGCCGGTGGTCTGGACGCCATCGCGCCAGTCATCACCATGTTCTTCCTGTTAACGTACACCATGCTGAACGTCGTCGTGCTGGTAGAACAGACGTTGGGCATGGTCAGTTTCCGGCCGACGCTAGCGATCCCGCGCATCGTCCCTTTTGTGGGCATGACGTTCTGTGTTTTCGTCATGTTCCTGGTCAGCCCCACCTTCAGTTTGGTCTCCATCAGCCTCATGATTATCCTATATGGCTATCTGGCGCGCCGCAGCCTGGTAGCCACACATAGCGACGTGCGTAGTGGCCTGTTCATGGCTGTCGCCGAGTGGGCAGCCACCCGGCTGGACCGGGTGCCGAAGGCGCCGGAAAGAACGTGGAAACCATCGGTCCTCGTTCCCCTCAAAACGACCAGCGCCCTCGTCGGCAGCTACCGCTTTCTGCACGCCATGACCGCGCCGCAGGGGCGCGTGCACGTCCTGGGATTGGTCACGAATGGCACAGAGCGCCTCAAGGACCTGGACCTGGTCACACACTCGTTTGGCGATGATGGCATCGACGCGCGCCTGACGATATTACACGCTGAGGATTATGCCGAGGGCGTGCGCGCCGCGACACAAGTCTTGCGCAGCACGTTCTTCCGTCCCAACATTCTCTTCCTGCGCCTGTATCCGGAAAGCGATCTGGGCGAACTGCAGACGTTGGTGGACCGCACGGCTGCCTACCACATGGGCATCGTCTTGCTCGCGCGCCATCCGGTGATCGAGTTGGGCCGGGAGCGACTGTTGAACGTATGGGTCTCGCCGCAGGGGCCGGACTGGAAACCAGATCTGCGGTTGAGCAACATGGATCTGGCGGTCTTGCTGGCCTACAAACTGCAGCGAAACTGGCGAGGGAAGATAAATCTGTGCATGGCGGTGCCTGACGCCGAAACAGAGCAAAAAGCGAGCCGCTTTCTGACCGATCTGGTCACGCTGGCGCGCCTGCCGGAGAACACAGAGGTGTTCGTGTGGCAGATGCCGTTCGAAGAAGCGTTGCGGCAAGCGCCGCGCGCCGACCTGAGTAGTTTTGGCCTGCCCCGCGAGCCGGATCTGGCCTTCTCGCAGCGTATTGTGGAAGTGGTAGACGGCTCCTGTATCTTTGTGCGAGATTCCGGCGACGAGAGCGCGCTGGCCTAAGACACGCTCTGTGACGCCCAACGTGGCTCGCGCACCCACCAGCGCATCAGGATGAAGCCCAGCAGGCCGGCGGCGGCGCTGAGGGCAAAGAGCAGATCGAAACTGAATTCAGCCAGCCCCGCACCGAGCAGGGGGGCCACGGAGCCTACCAGGCCCACGCCGGTGTTGGCCAGGCCCACGTAGGTCGGGCGTCGTTGGGGACCCGAAAATTCCAGAACGACGAGAATGCCGGAGACGACGATAGCGCCGATGAACAGGCCCAGGAAGAAGAAGACGGCATAGTACCAGACGGGCGCCGGCGAGAGCCAGGCCAGCAGATAGGCCACCAGCCCCGCCAGGCCGCATAGCTCCAGGGACAACTTGTGGCCAAAACGGTCAGCGAGCATACCGAAGAGCAGGTTGCCCGCCGTCTGGCCCAGAAGCATCGCCGCCGTGTAGCCGCCTACGACCGCATCTGCCACCTGCCAGCGCCGCAAGGCAGCCACGGTGATGAACCCCTGTCCCATACCCACCGCCGCCAGAAAAAGACGCGCCACCAGAAATCGCCGGAAGTTCTGGTCCCGCTGCAAGATGCCCCGCAGGCCGGCCCAGAACTGCCGCGTACTCTGGCGCGTGGTGCGCACGGGCGTCACCGGTTCCCGCGTCAGCGCCAGAAAGGCCCAGCTCACGGTGATGCCAGCAGCAGCCATGGCGAAGGTGTAGACGAAGTTGGTGGGAAAGGGAAAGGTCGCCAGCAACCAGGCGCTGAGGGCCGCGCCCAGGGTACCCATCCCGGTGCCGATGAAGGTGGCGATGCCCAGAAAGCGCCCGCGCTGATCTACGGGAAAGCAGCGGGCCAACAGATCCTGCCAGGCCGTGGCTACCATGCCCGCACCCAGCGAATGCCAGGCGTAGCCCAACAGAAAAACGACCAGAGCCAGGCGCGCGTCCCGGGCGGCAAGCGCCGCTGCCAGGACGAGAAGCAGCATGGGCAACCGTTCGAGGAAGAAGCCCAGATTGACCACCACGGGCTTCTTTCGCGCCAGCCGCTCCACAGCATTGGCCGTGAACAATTGCGGCAGGAACCAGCCGCCCTGGGCCAGCACCGCCAGAATGCCCACGGGCAGAGGGCTGTCTGTGAGCCGGGCAATGAACAGGGGCGCGATGGTGCTGGAGGAGGCGAAACTGAGTCCAAACCAGAACGTGGCGCCGTCCAGCAGGTTGACGGTGAAGTTCCAACGATAGTGGCGCTCCCTGAAGGCCTCCACCTCTTCGTCAGACGCCTCTGGGACGGGCCGGTCAATCTGCAGCAGGCGACGCAGAGCCCATTTGTGCAAGGGAAATGGTGTGGTCATGGTTCAGGGAGTCACCATCATCGGATGTGGCTCGACTGCTGCTGGGGCTGCGCGGCCGGGGCGCCGGCCGGCGTGCCGGGCAGGGGGCGCCTGAGGGTGCGCAGGTGAAAGATGAACCACAGCAAGCTCACCAGGCCCCCGGCGACGGCCATGCCCACCGTGATCTGGCGCACGCTGAGGAACAGGGTGTCCTGTCCAAATCCGGCCCAAAAGATGGAAATGGATTGCGTCAGGGTTAAAATGGCGAACTCGAAGGCAAACACGCGCCCGCGCACGCGGTCGGGGACGATCATCTGTAGCATCGCCGCCGAGAAGACCCACACGGTGCCCGAGCCCACAGTGCGCACCAGGGTAGCAAGCCCGAACCAGGGCAGCGTCGGCGCCAGCCCCAGTCCCAGAATGCCCACCGTTAGAAAGACAAAGCCCAGACCGATGCCCCGGCGCAGACGCCCGGCGGCGTCGCCCAACCACTCGCGCAACAGCAACGGGCCGAAACCGGTGCCGACGCCGCTGATGGCGTAGATGATGCCCAGCGTGATCGAGCCGCCCTGGGTCAGCGGAAAAATATCTTCGGCGTAGTTCACTTCCAGTACGTTGATCGCGCCCCATACCAGGGAGCCGCCGGCTTTGACCAAGCTGATGGCCAGAATGTAGGGCTCGCTGCGCAAATAGCGCAAGCCGTCGACGAACTCGAACCAGCCCCCTCTGCGAACAACCACCGGCTGGCCCTCAACCGGGCGGCGCGCGGGCAGCACAATGCGGCTGGCGAACCAGCCCGCCAGCAGAAACGTAGCAGCGTCCATGATGAAAGCTGCCTGCAGGCCAAAGGCCGCCGCAGCCATCCCGCCCAACAAGGAGCCAACTGCCAGCATGGTGCTCCAGGTGAAGCTATCCAGTGCGTTGGCCGTCACCAGCTCCTCCGGCTTCACTACGTTGGCCAGCACGGCGGTGCGGGCGGGCGTGAACATGGAGCTGAGGGCGAACTGGGTAATGGTCAGCAGGTAGAAGAGCCACACGTGAGCCGGGTCGCGTACCAACAGGAAGCCCAACACGGCAAGAGCGCGCAGCACGTCGGTGGCGATCATGATGTGGCGACGGTTGAAGCGGTCGGCGAGCACCCCGGCAAAAGGGCTGAAGAAGAAGAGGGGAATGAAGCGGGCCAGAAAGAGGTAGCTGATGGCGGCGCCGCTACTAGTGAGCGTGGCGATCAGGGAGGCCGATGCGATCAGATTGAACCAGTCGCCTAACTGGCTGACAACCGAGGCCAGCCACAAGTTACGGTAGTTTGGGTTCTCTCGCAGCAGCGCGAGATAGCGGTTCATGAATTTCCTCTATGTATTCAACAAAGCGAGGAAATTATGCCACAGACCACCCACATTATCGAACTGCAGCTAGGCCCGCAGCAGCCAAAAATGCGATCAGAAGGGGGAGAAAAAGAAATAGGAAGGGGAAAGGGGCACAGAAAAAGGCGGGACAACTGGCAGTGACCTACTCTCCCAGGGGCTCGCGCCCCTAGTACCATCAGCGCTGACGAACTTAACGGACCGGGTTCGGGAAGGGACCGGGTGTAGCCTCGTCGCTCCAACCACCAGTT
>DATHSI010000041.1:0-22186 GCA_035464315.1 Candidatus Sulfomarinibacteraceae bacterium | reverse complement strand
GTGCGGCCTCTCAGGGCGAGCAGTTTCTGGGCCAGGCTGGCTGTGATGATCCAGTCCTGTCTTGCTTCCCCGGGCGAATCCACCGCCGGTCGTACAAGCTGGACCCTGCGTTCGGTGTTAGTGAATGTGCCGCTCTTCTCGGCCCACGTCGCTCCTGGAAGTAAGACATCGGCGTACGCGCTTGTTTCTGAAGGGAAGATCTCCTGCAGGACGATAAACTCTGCCGCTTTAAGGCATTCACGCACGTAGTTCACATCGGGATCGGTCATCATAGGATTCTCGCCCATGATGTACAACCCGCGCACATGGCCTTTTTTGGCCTCATGGATCATTTCGACCACGGTCAAACCCGGCTCGTGGCCAAAGAGGGGAGCGATGGCCCGGCCCTCAGGGTCCTGCAGTGCCAAGGCTTGCTGTAACTTCTCTCTAGCATGGGCGTCGGTCACCCTTTGATAACCGGGGAAGACATTCACCAGGGCGCCTACGTCACAGGCGCCCTGTACGTTATTTTGACCGCGTAAAGGGTTCACCCCTCCGCCTTCAACTCCCACGTTCCCCAGCAACATCTGCAAATTGCCGAGGCTGAGCACGTTGAGCACGCCTGTCGTGTGCTGCGTGATGCCCATGGCGAAGATCACAGCCATGGGCTTATACAAAGCCAGGATCTCGGCTGCCCGCACGAGATCTTGCGCAGGCACACCGGTAATCTCGCTGACGACACCGGGCGGATACTTTTCGAGCGTTTCACGAAGCACTGCGAACCCTTCTGTGCGCTCGTGGATGAAGTCCTGATCGTGCCAGCCTTCCCGGAGTATGAGGTGCATCAGCCCGTTGATCAAGGCCACATCTGTACCCGGCTTTTGCTGCAAGTGCAGCACAGCAAATTCGGTGATATCAATGGCGCGGGGGTCGGCGACCACCAATTTTACGTCTCGCTCAAGCACAGCGCCGCGGATGAAGGTGCCAAAGACAGGGTGTTGCTCGGTCGTGTTGGAACCAATGATGAGCATGGACCCGGCCTTGTCCAGGATATCCGCCATGGTGTTGGTCATGGCGCCCGACCCAAAGCACATGGACAGGCCTGCCACGGTCGAGGAATGACAGAGGCGCGCGCAGTGATCGATGTTGTGGGTGCCGATGACTTGCCGCGCGAATTTCTGCACAAGATAGTTTTCTTCGTTGGTGCATTTGGCTGAGGACAACACACCCACGGCGTCGGGTCCGGATTCGTGACAAATCCTCGCCAGGTTCTGCGCCGTGATGTCCAACGCCGTGTCCCAATCGACTTCCACCCACGCTCCGCGATCCGCCCCCCTTTCTTTTGCCTCACCCTGTAGCAGGTATTCACGAACCATGGGCCTGGTAAGCCTGTCGGAATGATGGACGAAGTCGTATCCGTACCTGCCTTTGACACATAAGTGCATGCCGTTAACGGGGGCTTCAGGGTTTTCGGTCACACGGATGATTCGTTGATCCTGGACGTGGAGGTCGAAGTTGCAACCCACGCCACAATAGGGGCAGGTTGTGGTGACCACTTTGTCGGCGGTTCCCAGGCCCACAGACAACTTGTCATCCAGCGCCCCGGTGGGACAGTAGGCCACGCACGCGCCACAGGATTCACAACGCGATTCAAGCATGGTCGTGTCCGGTCCGGCGATAATCTTGGCCTCAGGTCCGCGCTCGCCGACACCCCAGACGAAGCGACACTGGATCTCCGCGCAGGCGCGCACACAGCGCGTGCACAGGATGCATTTGTTGAGGTCCACCCACACGAAGGGATTTGGATCGCTATCCACCTCATAGCGAACTTGCGACTCCACGCCTGCCGGCAATTGGGCCCCATAAAACTTTACCCAATGACTGAATTCCGTCTCCTGACGATCTCCCTCTGCATAGCCGGCATCGTGGTAATGATAGAGCAGAAGCTCCAATACTTTGCGGCGTGCTTCGGCCAGGGCCGGCGTTTCGGTATGGACAACCATGCCCTCCTGAACCTCCAACGTACAGGAAGCTACATCCCGTCCCCACCCATCGACCTTGACATTGCAGAGGCGACAAGAGCCCACCGGGGTGAGATCTTTGTGATAGCATAGGGTTGGAATGGTGATCCCGTTCTCAGCCGCCGCTTCCAGAACCGTCTGGCCTGGCTGAGCCCGTATTTTATTGCCGTTGATGGTAAGTTCTACTGTCATATGACGCTCCGTTCCGGCGCGATCAACGCCTGAAATCATCGCTGAAATGGACGATGGCAGAATTGATGGGCCAGGCGACCGATTGGCCCAGGCCACATAGGGAATCGTTTTCTAATATTTTGGCCAAAGATGCCAGCGCCTGCGTGCCTTGCGCCGGCGACTCGCCGGACAGGATGTCATCTAAAATGTGACCTGCCCGCCGCGTGCCGATGCGGCAGGGGGTGCACAAACCACAGGATTCGACTTCAAAGAAATGCACCAACTTACGCAACAAGGCCACAGGCGATACGCTTTGATCGCAGATCAAGAATGCTCCGGCGCCCAGAGACACTCCCTCGGCGCCCGAGTCGAAGGTGATGGGCACATCGATAAGTGACTGGGGCACGATGGTTCCGGCGGCTCCGCCGGTCAGGGCGAAATGGAATTGAGAACCGTCCTGCATTCCACCGCCGAAGGTTTCGATCATATGGCGCAGCGACAGGCCGTAGGGCGCCTCAAAGAGGCCCGGTTGTCTGACGTGACCTAGGAGCGTATAGAGTTTCGTCCCCGGATGATGGGGATCGCCAAGAGAACGATACCAATCCGCACTTTTATCAAGAATGGCGGGTACGGCAGCCAAGGTTTCCACATTGTTGACCACCGTAGGCAGGCCATGGTAACCATGCACGGTGGGATACGGAGGGCGAATACGCGGCTCGCCGCGCTTGCCTTCAAGCGAGTTGAGCAAAGCCGTCTCCTCGCCGCAGATGTAGGCGCCGGCCCCGCGATGGAGGTGCACGTTAAAGGAGCAGCCGGTGTCCAGGATGCTTTCACCCAGATAGCCTTCTTCTTTCGCCTGCCGCACAGCTTCTTCCAACAATCTGGCCTGGCGCTCGTATTCGCCCCGAATGTAAATGATCCCCTCTCGCGCACCCACGGCGAAAGCGGCGATAGCCATGCCCTCCAACAGCCGGTGGGGATGGTTTTGCATGACGACACGATCTTTAAAGACCAGAGGTTCCGATTCGTCGGCGTTGCAAACGATGTATTTTGGCGTGCGCCCTTCCCGGGCCACGAAACGCCATTTCACCCCTGCGGGGAACCCGGCCCCTCCCCGACCGCGCAGCCCTGCTTTCTCAACCGCTTCAATCACTTCCGCCGGCGACATGGAAAGAGCCTTCTGCAAACCCTGGTAAGCGCCATGTTCCAGAGCGGACTGGAGCGAATGCGGATCGATCTGCCCGGTTCCGGCCAGGATCACGCGCTCCTCGCCGGGTAGAGGTTGATCATAGCGGGGAAGTTCGCCGCGCCATCCGCTTTGTATCTCGGATACACGCGTTGTGCTAAGGGGACCGCACTGGTCAAGATCGACCAGGGCCGCCGGAGCCACATCACACAAGCCTAAGCAACTTGTCCGTTCCACCTGCCACTGCTCGCCATAGGCTTCTTCTGCAGCCGCGCGGACCGCCGCCGCGCCACGCAACCAACAAGGAGGGCCGTCACAAATGCGAAGCGTGCGTTTGGGACGCAACTCCGTAGAGAGCATGCTGTAGAAAGAAGCGACGCCATAGACCCTGGCGGCGCTGATCCCTAGAGCACGTGCGACGTCTTCAAGCATGCGCTCGGTGAGTCCACCATGCCTTTGTTGCAGAATTCGCAGGATCTCCAACACAGTCTGCGGATCGCGACCGTGGCTCTCCGCTAAAGCTACAATTTCGGGATCGACAGCTTCGTAGGGTAACCCAATATTGCGCATGCAACACCTCGCTCGCTGTGGATAGGGATCCCTTCCATCATGACCTCGCCATACGCTGCCCGACGGATCCCACAGTAAGCCAAGAACAGCGGATCGACTTGAAAGTAAAATCATTGTATCAGGTGTGTCATACATCGTCACAAGCGGTCCCCTATGCGTCAAATGGTATGAGTCTGCGGCGCGTCCGTCTGCCGCAAAAGAATCTAGCGTAAGAGCAGACAGGTGCAGCGGGGCACGGACGCCGTTGCAGTTCAGGTCGTTCATTCGAACAGCCCCGCAATAAACGGGTTATGTTTTGAGGCTGACTCAGTCTGACCTGGAGGGAAGAGATTTCTGATTTGTATTGTCCCCATGGCCTGATTCAAGTACAGTGTAATTGGACGTCGAGACCATATTCCTTTAGCGGATTATCCCCTCATTGCAGCTCAAGGGAGTAAGTTTTAAAGATGCGGGCCATTCGTATCGCTGTATTTCTTTTCACCGCGCTGTGCGGGCTGTTTGTGGCAGTGGTGGGTTCGGCTTACGCTCAGCCAGAGCGGGGCGCCGTCTACCTCGTAGAAATTGAGGGCGTTATCAACCCGCCGGTGGCCAATTATCTGCTTCGCGTGCTAGAGGAGGCGGCCCGGCAAGATGCGCGCCTGGTGGTGGTGCAACTGGACACGCCGGGCGGCCTGGACCGCTCGATGCGAGAGATGACGCAGGCGATCCTGGCTTCGCCGGTTCCGGTAGCCGTCTACGTGGCTCCTCCTGGGGCGCGCGCGGCGTCGGCCGGTCTCTTTATCCTGGTATCGGCGCACGTCGCGGCTATGGCGCCGAGCACCAACACCGGCGCTGCACACCCTGTAGGTCTGGGCGGCGAGGCCGACGAAGTCATGATGAGCAAAGTTGTGAACGACGCGGCCGCTACTATCCGTACGCTTGCCGAACAACGAGGCCGCAACGCCCAGTGGAGCGAGCAGGCCGTTCGGGAAAGCGTCTCCATCACCGAAAACGAGGCCCAGGAACTCAACGTGATCGAAATTGTAGCTCGCGACCTCGACGACCTGTTGCGGCAGGTGGATGGTCTGACCGTGGAAACCGCCAGCGGTGAAGTCACCGTGGACGTCGCCGGAGCGCCGCTTCACGCATCGCCGATGCACTTTGCCGAACGCTTCCTGCACGTGCTGACCGATCCTGACATTGCCTTTATCCTGCTCAGCGTGGGCAGCATCGGGCTCATCGCAGAACTGTACAATCCAGGAGCCCTCTTTCCCGGCATCACGGGCGTCATTTCCCTGATCCTGGCCTTCTACTCCCTGGGCAATCTACCGACCAACTGGGCAGGCGTGGCCCTGATCGTGCTGGCTGTAATCTTGTTCACTGCCGAATTAAGTACCGACGGTACCGGTGTGCTCGGCGGCGGGGCGGTCATTGCTTTCTTGCTGGGTGGCTTGTTTCTCTTCAGGCCATTCCAGCCGGCCTCGCCCGCTCTGCCAGACTTAAGCGTCAGTCCCTGGCTCGTCGTCGTCTCTACAGGGACGATGGCCGGTTTCATCTTTCTGGTCCTGGGGCAGGTGATGCGCACTCGACAGACGCCGGTCATGACCGGCTACGAGCATTATGCCGGCCAGATTGTGGTCGTTCACGAGTCGCTGAAACCGCGAGGCCGCGTACGCTTCCAGGGTCAGCTCTGGTTCGCCGAGGGCCCGTCGGGTGAAGAGATAGCGGCCGGCCGGCGGGTGAAGATCTTGGGTGTGGAAGACCTTACATTAATTGTGGAGCCGGTCGAGGACCTGCCTGCGGAAAGCACGGCGTGACCTGACAGGTAACGAAGGATGGGAGAAGAAGATGAGTTTAGGAACCTGGATTGTTTTTATTGCCCTTCTGGCGTTGGTGGGCGTACTTGCAGCGCTGGCAATTCGCATTGTGAAAGAATATGAGCGGCTGGTTGTGTTTCGTCTTGGCCGCGCCCTGGGGGCCCGTGGTCCCGGCCTGGTTCTGCTGATTCCTTTTGTGGACAAAGGCGTGCGGGTCGATTTGCGGGAGAATTTCTTTGACGTCGAGCCACAGACAACCATCACAAAAGACAACGCGCCGCTTTCGATAGATTTCCTGGTATACATGAAGGTGGTGAATGCCCTCCACAGCGTCCTGGAAGTAGAGGACTTTCGCGGCGCGTCACGAGGGATTGCTATCACCACGCTGCGCGCCCTGGTCGGCGACATGAATCTGGACGACGTGTTGGCGCGGCGGGATCAGCTCAATGAGATGCTGCAGGGCAAACTGGACGAGGTTACGAATCGCTGGGGGATCAAGGTGACGGCGGTCGAGATTCGCGAGATCATCCCGCCGCGGGAAATTCAGGACGCCATGAGCCGGCAGATGTCGGCGGAGCGCTTCCGGCGGGCCACGGTCACGGAGGCGGATGGTACGCGGGAAGCAGCCATTATGGTTGCCGAAGGTGATAAGCAGGCGCGCATTTTGAAGGCCGAGGGCCAACGCCAGGCGGAGATCCTGGAAGCCGAAGGCCAGCGTCAGGCGACGGCGCTGCGCGCAGAAGGGTACGCCATTGCCCTGGACAACATCTTCAAGGTAGCGCAACAGGTGGATAGCAAGACGATGAGCCTGGAATACCTCTCAACGCTGAAGGAACTGGGCCAGAGTGAGGCAACCAAGTTCGTGATTCCGATAGAGTTCACGTCGCTGTTACAGCCGTTGCAAGAGCACACGCGCCGTGCCGATCAGGATGGAACGACGAGTTAGGCCCGTAACCCTCAAGCATCAGGATCGCGGGAGGAGGCAACTTTTCACACGAGTCGTAAGCGGCATGACGAATCCGAAATCATTTTGCCGTGCGTTCGCTGGTACCTTCGGTTCGCGCATAGCGATCGAGATCTAGAAGGAATGTTGATCGAAGCTCGCCAGCGCTGATGGACCGGTGGCGGCGAAGGCCACGCCGGCAAGCGCCAGAATTCCGCCGCCCACAATGGACCCGGCGCCCACGCTGGTGGCGCCGTGTACTGTCGTCCCTCACTTTCGCTTCGTTCAGCCAGTAGTTTCATTTCCTCGGCATGAAGAAGACACCGTTAGTTCGACCTTATGATCCCGTCCATACCGTCTTAACCTCTGTGTATAGATCCAGCGCCTCCTTGCCCATTTCACGCCCAAAGCCGCTTTCCTTATAGCCGCCGAAGGGCGGCGGCGCCGATGCCATTGTCTGCACCAAGGGTGGTTCCCTGCGCGGTGAGCCACCCGTCAGCCAGCGCCAAAGTAAAAGAATCGTGTGTGAAATCATGCTGAACGCCGGCGTCCTTCTCGCAAACCATGTCCAGGTGGCTCTGTAACACGACAGTTGGCGCGCCACGCGCGCCGGCGCTGGCCGGTTTGTCCACAACTGTGTTGCCCAATGCATCGCGTCGATAGGATAGATTATGACGCCTGGCGACGGAGACGACGTAATCAGCCGCCCCAGCTTCGTTGCCAGAACAGCGCGAGATCTTGCACAACGCTTCAAAGTGGCGCCAGAGAGAGGCGGGTTGCATTTCCTTCAAGTCTGATAGCATAGATTTCTTCCTTGCTTACGGCAATTGGAGTCGACCCTTGAAGCTCGCAAACATGCGTTTCACTCATCCAGTTTGCCCACGGCAGCAATGTAGATGACAAACTCGTCCTCACCGTCGAGCCCCAGAAGGGCATCGATCGCTTCCTGATCATAAGTGCCGAGAACGCACGCGCCGGCTCCGATAGCCTCGCTGGCGAGATAGAGATTCTGGCCCAGATGTCCTGTTTCCTGCGCGATGACCTTATGGGACAGGAAACTGTAACGCCACTCGCTACGATAGGGGATGACGGACCACACGAAGACGACGGCCGCCTCCGCAACGAACGGCTGCAGGCAGGCGCGATGCACCGCCTCGGGCAAATTGTCTGGGGTGTCCTCCAACAACAACTCGTGGCTCAAGGGCAGGTAACGGTAAATACCCGGTTCAAGCCCTTCCACGTTGTTGACAACCGGATATGTCTCGAACGGATGCCGGGCGCCCCCCGAGGGCACGGTGCGCGCGGTCGCTTTTCCTTCGCGGATAATCTTGTGCACGCCCTGAGTGGCCCAGAGTAGAAAGGAGAGCTCTTCCAGCGTCAGCGGGCCGGCTGAATAAGTGCGCCGACTCTGTCGTCGTCCTATAACGTCGATTAGCGGCACGCGTCCCAGCGAAAACGATTCCGGCGGCACCAGCGGAATTCGCGGCGCCTGCTCGTCATACGGTTTCTGCAGGGGTGGAGCAGGCACGCCATGACGCTCATCAGTGCCCATATCGCGGATCTTCCATTCTGCCCACAGGTCTGCGCGGAGGAAGGCGCGATTACGGGCAATGGCTTCTTCAACGAACGCTTTCGTGATTTCGGGCTGCCCGTCGTTTGCGCGTCTTTCGCTCATTCTTCGTCGCGCAATATGACACTGCTTTCCTCGGCCCAGGAGGCGTTCACCTCATCGCCTTCGCGCAGACGCAATCCTTCGTGGTTTGGCTCTTCTACCAGCAGCTCCAGGTCATTCTCCAGAACTACCTCGTAGCGCAGCACCGAGCCCATGAAGGTCATCGTTTTGACGCGACCGCGAAAGCAGTTGGCAGCCGAAGTAGAGGCACTCGCAGGTTCAATGGCAATCTTCTCCGGACGAATGCTGATCGCGACCATCCGGCCGGAGCCGTTGAGCGCCCCGCTACTGGCCGCGATGCGCATGCCGGGACCCTGCACGGTGACTGTATCCCTTTCCTTGTGGACGATTTCACCGTCAATCAGATTTGTATCACCGATGAAACGGGCAACGAATCGGGTGCGCGGCCGCGAGTATATTTCCTCGCTGGTTCCGATCTGCTCGATCCGGCCCTTGTTCATGACGGCAATGCGATCGGACATAGTTAACGCTTCTCCCTGGTCGTGAGTCACATAGATGAAGGTCGTACCAACTCGCTGCTGGATCCGTTTCAGCTCGATCTGCATCTGTAATCGCAGCTTCAGGTCAAGCGAGCCCAGCGGCTCATCGAGCAGCAATACCGAAGGTTCGTTAATCAAGGCTCGAGCGATGGCAACCCGCTGCTGTTGACCGCCACTCAACTGCTGGATGCGCCGGTCCTCAAAGCCGCCCAGGTCTACGAGATTCAACACCTCGCGCACGCGCCGGCTGGTCTCTTTGCGATTCCAGCGTTTTCTGACCTCGGGCCCAAAGGCAATGTTCTCGTAGACGTCCATATGTGGAAAGAGGGCCAACTGTTGAAACACCAGATTGGTATCGCGCTTGTAGGCTGGAACGCCGTTTACCACACGCCCCTTGATATAGATGTCGCCTTCGGTCGGGTCAATAAAGCCACCAACCATGCGCAGCGTCGTCGTCTTGCCACAACCGCTAGGCCCCAGAAGCGAGAAAAACTCGCCCGGCTTAATCCGCAAAGAAATGTTGTCGACGGCGACGATGTCACCATAGGTTTTGGTAACGTCGCGTAGTTCGACGTCCCGTGTGACCTGATCATCCCCCATATCTGTTCCTACTCCTCGATCGGGAAGGCCAGGAAAGCGACGTGATCGCCGCTGCCTGCTGCCTGATTATGGATCATGGGCCAGGCCAGCAGCCAGCCATCTACCGTGCTGACAATATCCTCAACCGGTTCGCCGTAGCCATCCACAACCTGCCCGAGCAACTGTCCCTTTTCAACCCGGTCGCCGACGTCTACAAACTTGTCGATAAGCCCGCCGCGGGAAACGTTCAACTCCGTACGGCTGAGGCGGCCCCCGAGCACGTCGATCTCGTCCTGAGGGTCGGGCTCTCCATCAATCATGCCCAAATGTTTCATCACGTTAAGGGTCCCGCGGACGCCGACTCGCACCGCTTCGGGATATATCATGCGCCAGGGAATCAGCTCCAGAACCAACATGGGCTTGCCGGCCTTGCGCGCTTCGTCTGACATGGTCCCCGTGCGATGCGCCTCGTGCTTCAGAATCATTTCAATAGTGGTCACCCCAAAAGCATCTGCCATCTTGCGGCTCTCGCGGAACGCTTCTTCCTGCTCGGAGCCTTTGATAATCGAAAAGTACATGGCCGAGGAAACATTGCAGTGAAAGTCGATGAGGTAGTCTGACTTCGTTACCGCTTCCTCGTAGATCAGATTCGCCAGCCGGTGAGTGAGTAGGCCGTTGGGGTCGCCGGGGAAAACACGGTTGACGTTGTATCCATCCTCCGGCGTGAAATAGGTGCGCCCGTTGAAGGAAAAGGGATTGAGGATAGGCGCGCCGACGACGGCGCCTCGCAGCGTGTCCGGGTCAGTATGCTGTTTTATTATCTCCCACACCACTGGTATGCCGGACAGCTCCTGCCCATGCATGGCGGCGCTCAACCATAGTACCGGCCCCTCCTGTTTACCGCGAACGCCCATCAGCGGGATTGAGACCTTGGTGCCGTCGGACTGATAGAAAGTGCCAAGCACACCCCGGGCGCGCTGGCCCGGCTCCAGCTTCAAATTACCAATGTTGAGGGTACTCACGCTGTTATCTCCTTTAAGAACATCAATTTACTTGCAGTCAGGATGAATGATTTGTCCCTCTTTGACGATTAGCTCGTCGTCGAGATAGAGGTCACAGTTAAGCAGCGACCCACCCCAATGAACGTCCGGAGGATAAGTGGCGCCGCCCAGACCGCTGAAGCGGCAGGGCGTATCGAAGATGTTGACGCCGAAGTGAATCATGATGCAGCCCAGAAAGCTCTCCCAATCCGCGTGGGAGAAGCGCGATCCGCCCTGCCAGATGGCCCGGTCGTGCGTCCCCCAACCGATGTGTGCAATGCGATGCCCGCCATCCCCGGCAAACTGCTCCAACCAGCGGCCTAACATCAAGGCCGTGTGACCGCCGGTCACGTCTACGATCTTCCCCTCGCGGAAGGTGAGGGTAATCGGTTCAGGATTGATGCGATGGCGATCGCCGAAGGCCACCTGCCCGGCCGAATCGCCGCTGTCAAGGACCAGGACGCCCTCAGCGCTATCTTCCAGCGGCGCACAGGCCACCAGGCCAAAGCCGAAGTTATCCCACATGCCCGGTTCATCCACAATGCCCGTCTGCTTATGCGCTTTGCGCCCCTTTTTACTCACCGTGAGATCGGTGCCGGCGGCGGAAGTAACGCGAACCTGCTCCGCCCGCTCCATCATCTCCACGCCCGCCATCGTGCGCTCGATGAGCGCCTGGTCAGGAAAGAGGCGGCGCATCGCTTCTTCATTGATAACCACGTCGAGCCAGCGCGTGCCGGTGAAAAGGATCTCGCGGAAGATCTCGTCGTACATGAAGATGTCCGGGGTAGGGCTATCAGGCCTGGTGACCGGCCGCAACACCATGTCGGCGGCCTTAAGCATGTCGGCGGCGTAGTTGCTAAGCGGCTGCGAGAGGCGTCCCGCGTCGTCTACCCGCCGCGGCAGAACGAGACGAAGCGCTTCGGCGCCAGTGTTCTCGATAGCCGTCAGATACGCATCGAGAATCTCGGCATCGTAAGCCGTCGTGGTCACAAGCGCCACTCGTTCATCTTCTTTGACCTGGCTTAATTGCAAAATGTCGGTGACAAGGCCGGACAGGGTGGGGCTGAGCTTCATGGAGTCTCCTTGCATAGTGTTCTGGTCGTCAGCGGAGCAATCGCCGCCGTTCGGCCTGGCGACTGACAAAAGGCACGAGAAGAATGACCACGACTGCCGTAAAGGCAATCAGCAGGGTCGATAGAGCTGCCAACGATGGATTCTGATATTCCTGCAGGTAGAGGAACATCTCAATAGGCAGCGTATTGTTTCTTGGACGCACCAGGAACAGGGACGTTTCTAACTCATCAAATGAGATAATGAACGTAAAGAGGGCGGCGACGATGAGCCCAGTCCGCATCTGTGGCAGGCTAACGCGCCAGAACGTCTGCCACGGCGTGGCCCCCAGATCCTGGGCTGCCTCTTCCAGCGCCGGATCCATATTGAGCATCACGGCTGTGATGATGGCCACGACGAAGGGAATACCCAGGAGCGCGTGGGCCAGGATCAGGCCCAGGCGCCCGCCGTAGAGGCCGACGCGGATGTAGTACAGAAAGATGGCAGCGCCGATGGCAATTCGCGGCACGACGGCCGGGGCGAAAAGAAGCGAGCGAGCGCCGGTGTTGAAACGGAACGTGTATTTGACGAAAGCGCGGGCGGCCAGCGTACCGGTAGTGACGGCGATGACCATGGCGCCAAGACCAACCACGACGGAGTTGATGAACGCCGGTTTGAACGTGGGATAATTGAGAACTACCTCATACCAGCGCAACGAGAAGCCTTCCGGCGGGAACACATTGTAGGCGGCGCCATTAAAGGAATTGAAAATGATGATGATGAGCGGAGCCATAATGAAAAGGGCGACCGCCCAGATATAGGCGCCGAGGAGAATCGTGACAAGATCGAATTTTCTGCTCGCTACCATAGCATTACGCCTCGGCAAGATTATGTCCCGGCGGCATGCCGGTATACCTTGTTCAAGAGCGTGTTAAACAAGAAGATGATGATGAGCGCGATGGTCAGCAGGACCATTGCCTGTACCGCCGCCAGCGGCCAGTTGAGAACGACCACCGACTGGTAGATCTGTGCAGCCAGCACCAACACCCGGCCGCCGCCAAGAATAGAGGGCGTGGCATAGGCGCCTGCAGCCAGCACAAAAGTGATCTGCGCGCCGGAAATGACGCCGGGCAGGGTAAGCGGCCAGGTGACGCGCCAAAAGGTTTTCCAACGGTTCGCGCCAAGGTCCGCTGCCGCTTCCTTCAGCGTATCGTCCATCTGTGTCATCACGCTTACGATGGGGAAGATGGTGAAAGGCAACAGGACGTGGGTAAGGGCGATGGTCACCCCGGTGAAGTTGTAAATCATGCGTATGGGCTCCTCGATCACGTCGAGCGCCATGAGCATGTAGTTAACGAAGCCGAGATCGCCGAGGAGGATCAGCCATCCAAAGGAGCGCACGACCACGCTGGTAAGCAAGGGCGAAAAGATGATGATAAAAAAGAACAGCTTCCAGTTGCGGCTCTTGAGCCGTGTCACCCCGTACGCCGTAGGATAGCCGATAAACAAGCCCAGCGCGGTCGTGACGGCGGCCAACCACAACGTGCGACCCAGTAGCTGCCATTGAAAAACGTCGGTGAAGAAGGCCGGCCAGGCTTCAAAGGTAATGGTCCGTTCAATTCTGAGGCCGGTAAAATGATAAGCGCTGTTGATAATTCCTCTTATCATAAGCTATTTCGGTACAAAAAAAGCGTGTCGGCGCTGCGTTTTCGCGCTGCGGACCTAAAAGCCCAACGTTGACTCTACGTGTTCTGCGGCTTCCTTCATTGTCTCGGCCATCAGGCGGAAGGCGGCGCGCCACGCCTGGCGCGCGTCGGCGGTGAAGGTCGGGCCCAGCGTTTGTTCCAGCGCCGCGAGCAGCGCCTGTTGCACCAGCTCGTAGTCCGCGGGCCGCACGCCGTAGTAGGCATGTTGCTGGCCCAGGTAACGCAACGCGGGCAGCAGGCGATGGGGCCGGTCCAGGCTGCGGATCAGCTTGTGCAGTTCGTCAACCAGTATCTTCTGCTGCTCGTCCATATAGGGCGCAAAGAGGAATTTGAGGCCGGGGTCCAGGGCGAAGAGGCGGGCGTAGAAGGCGTCGGTGAAGTCGCCGCCAGCGGCCAGGATGCGGGCCATGGATTCCTGCACGAGTTGTATCTGTCTGGGGGTCATAGCGTTCCTCTACTGAAAGCAGCGGGGGCGCAGTTCCCCGGGCGGAGAACGGCGCCCCGTGTCGCTGCTGCTCTATTGTTCATGTGCGGGCGGCGATGTAGGTGTGATGTAGATGTTCGGCCGGCTATTAGATGTTGCCGGCGCTGCCGTTCACACCCTTGCGGCTGATGCGGCGCACAAAGTTCTTCTGCGTCTGCTGGTCGCCCAGGACGGCCTCTTTCCAGGCGTCGGCGAAATCGGCTTCCAGACCACTGTGAACAACTACTTTCTGAGTCGGGTTGTAAGACATTGTAATCCTCCTAATTGGATTTCGTTTGTTTGCGGTCTGTCGTCGTGCGTTGTGTTTGGCTGTGTTTCAACGACTCTGATACCAGCATAATAGGCGGTCGTTCCGCGGGCGTTCCGCGAAGCGTCCCGGAAAGCGTCCCGTTTTTGGGGATTGGGACTAAACAGTGAGGCGGCGGAGGCGGCGATGAGCTGGACGAGGGCGGCGTCGAGGGATAGCGCGGCGAGCAGGCGGGCGAACTTATTTCTGATGAGTGGCTTTCCGCTCCACCTTTGCCGGTGGCGTTGCACGGTGTACCGGCTGCCGCGGCAAACGATACTATCTATGTTCTTGGTGGCTCCGACCGCGGCGCCGCAGTCGAAAACCGCGGTCGAGTGCTTATTTACCGCCCCTAGCCTGACCTACTCTCCGGTCACAGTGGCAACAGGGCGGGCTCCCGCTGGCAATTCCAGCCAGGCAGCCTCCCCCGTATCTAAATCCATCCATGCAGCGCGTGACACACCGTCTACAATGCGCGTGTACGCCAGCCTTTCGCCTTCCAACCACACTACGTTTGCCGTGCCGGGGCCCAGCGAGTATCGCTCGCTGCCATCGGCCCGCACCACCCACACACCCCCTTCCAGCGGATCCCGCGACGGCGGCTCCAGCGCCAGCCACTCGCCATTCTGGCTCCACCGGATGCCCCAGGAGACACGCGCGTCGGTTGGCGTGGACAGGAACGTGTGTATCAGGTGCGCCGTCCCTGCCTCCAGATCCACCACGACGTAACCATGTGCATGCCGCCCAAAATCACCCACGACAACACCAGCCATCTGGTTCATATCTGGCGCCAACACCGGGCTGAACAGACTGCCCCGCGGTTGCAAGGCCTGAACGTCGTCCAGCTCTAGAAAGCGAGCCCGTTCGCCCTGGCGCAGCCACACTCCCTCGTTGCTGTCCACAATCAGCGCATCGCCCGTCGTCGTCGGGTGCGCATAAGTCGAGACTTCGGGTCCCAAAGGCGTCACGGCGCCGCTCCGTACGTCTAGCAACGCCAGCGTTCCTGTGGTCGCCTGTGTTACGATGCCCGGGCCCGGGGCAATACCGATCACCACCGTATACTCGTCCAGCCAGGGTGCGTTCATGGCGTCGAGTATGAGTGCATCCTCTAGCGCAATTGTTTTAGTCAGCTCTCGTTGGAAATCAAAGAGGATCACTTCCTGCGCCTCGATTTCGGCAGATACGGCGAGCGTGCGCGATGGATTGAGGCTCAGCCGGTCCGGATACCTGGACAGCAAGCGATCCTGGCCCTGCTCCTCAATCTGCCGCCACTCATCAGCAACAGTATAGACCAACCCGGCGGGTGGCGCGGTCCACCGTTCGGGCAGCGGCGCAAAGGGCGCGGCATCGTCGTCTTCCCGAGCCAGCACCAACCCTGCCCAGCGCAGCCTCCCTTCCTCCTCCGTCAGGTATAGCAAGCCCACGCCGCTCTCTGCAAGTCCCCAGCCGCTGCTGGCAACCACAGAACTGATGCGTTGCGGGCCGCTAAACAGGGCCACCGCATCAACAGTCTGTGGCACGATATCCGACGTAACTACCTCGCCCAGGCGGATATCAACGTCACGCTCGGCGACGAAGCGAAAGCGCAGTGCGAAGATGCTCTCGTCGATGCCGTTGGCAATAACACCCGCCGGATACAGTTGCAACACAAACTGCTCGCTCATCGCCTGGCGCAGCGCATCATACTGGCCCAGGTTCAACTGCTCCTCCAGGTAAGCCAGGAAAGCAGCCTCGTCACTTGTAGGCGGGTGTCCCTCTGGCGCCATTGGGCTCGACACACCGGCGCCGTCTGCTTGTTGCAGACTTGGGCTTTCAATACGCTGCTCGCTCTGCACCTGTCTGGTAGACGGCGCTGGCTCGGCGCAACTCAGCAAGAAGATAGAGAAGAAGGCTATCGCAAACGTCAGATGTCGCACTTTCCACATTGTAGCAGGAGTTCAGAACTGTGCGCACGACTGGGCGCGGAGGTAGAGCCAGCGGTTTGTCGGCGATAGCCGTGGAGACCAGAACCAGGGCGGAGACGCGCTCAGGGGAAGCCCAGAACAACGTCCCGCATCACTGGATACGCCACTTGGCGCGGGGACCTATGGGCCGTCTGGCGGGTACCCTTTGTGACAAAGATCACTTTTTTTATGTGATGGGCCATTTAGCGCTCCTCTCATCCCTTTCCCTCGAGTACGCTAGGCAACAAAGCTCTGAGAATGAAGCGTAGACGAGGTATTGAGTGTGACCCAACGAAAGCGTATTGCCTGGCCCCTGGTAGCCGGCCTACTCGGTAGCGGCGGATTAACCCTCCTCTACTTTGGCATCGTCTCTCTGGCCGAGAGCCCGACACACGCCCTGGAGCTATTCTGGGACGACCGTTGGATTGTGATGCCCATCATCCTGGGTTTCGGCATACAGGCCGCACTCTACACCATTCTTAAGAAACGACTGTTTATACCGGTAACGGACACCGGCCCCAGCACGGCGCTGACCGGCGCCAGCGGCGGCATGTCCACGGCGGCCATGGTGGCCTGTTGCGCGCACCACGTGACGGACGTGCTGCCCATCCTGGGCCTGACGGCGGCGGCGGCGTTTCTGGCCCAGTACCGCGTGGCCTTCATGCTGGTAGGCCTGGGCACGACGTTGCTGGGCATCCTGGTCATGCTCCTGATTTTGTGGAAAGAACGGCGCAGGGCCCTGCAGCACCTGCAGCCGGTTACGGAGGGCGTATGAAATCACTGGTAATGATAGTTTTGTTTGTAATGTCCGTGTTCGTGCTGGCGGCCTGTGGCGGCCAGACAGTTGGGGTGAACGCGCCCGTCGTGGAAGCACCTGAAGTCGCGGCTCCCCAGGTAGAAGCGCCCCAGGTAGACGGTCCCCGTGCCGCGGCGGCCAGCGAAATGATCGTCGACGACCAGGGTGCTGTCTCCGTGGCTGTGACCCCGCTGAACGCGGGCCAGGATGGCGCCACGCTGGATTTTGAGGTGGCCATGAACACACACTCGGTCGACCTGAGCATGAATCTGGCCGAGCTCGCCACGCTGGTCACTGATACGGGCCAGGAAGTGACAGCCACTGCCTGGAGCGGCGAGGCCGGCGGCCACCACGTCAGTGGCGTGCTTTCCTTCCCGACCGCGGGCGGGGGCGCGGCGTTGCTGGAGGGAGCCACGACGATAACCCTGTCTCTGGAAAACGTGGACGCGCCTGTGCGCACCTTCACCTGGCGCTTGAAATAAGAGAAGGTTTTCTATGAACAGTGTAACGTATCGCAAACAACAGGTTGAACGCCGCCGGCAACAGCAGCAGCGCAAGAACATGGTTTCGCTGGTCATCGGCGTGGTGGGCGTCCTGCATCTGGCCGCCGTCCTCTTCTTTCAGATTGAGCTGAGCACGCCGCTGCTGTTTGCCCTGCTCCTGTTATGCCCGCTCTCCCATCTGTTCATGTTGGGCGGACATGGCCACGGCGAGCAGCAGGCAACGCCCCACTCCCATGAGGAGCACGGCCATGGCTGAATTGACCAGAGAACGGGTCGCTGCGACCCAGGCCGATGCGACCGGGGACGCCACGAGCCCGCGGCAGAGGTCAAACCGGTGCGCCACTGGCTGATCACGCTGCTCATTTACGCTCTGCTAGCCGGCCTGTTGCTCCTCCTTGGCTGGGGCCTGATCAAGGTGAACAGCGGTCAGGTGGACAGCGGCATGGCGCCCGACTTTACGCTGACCAGCTTCGAGGGCGAGACGATTACGCTCAGCGAGCTACGTGGGCAGGTGGTCATCATCAACTCTCCAGTCTCTATCCCGGAGGGATTTATGCTCACCAACATCGGACTCGCTGCTTTAACGGCCTCATTTTTGCTCGGCCTCTACGCAACCGCGGCCTCGGCCTACGGCGGGTGGCGCAAGGATGCGCGCGGGTTGGCGTTTGCCGAAAGCGCGCGGAATGCCAATACGCTCATCGCCTGCATCCCGGCTCTTACTTTGCTCTGTGGGTGGCCAGTTTCGTGGTCGTAGCCATCCTCTTCGAATTGTATAAGGGCGTGCGGGCGCGCATGAAGCGCGGCGAAAACCCGCTGCTGGCCCTGGCCCACCTCATGGGCCGTAACCGGCGGCGCTACGGCGGCTACGTTATCCACCTGGTGGTGGCCACGCTCAACCCGCGCCGCGACTACTTGGTCGTGCAGCGCCAGCCGATGACCATTCCCGACGTATACACGACGGTGGTCGAGGACATTTACGTCCTGCTCATCGGCTGGGATGAAGAGCAGGTTATGGCCTACTTCGTGGAGCGCTACGGAGAACGCGTGCTGGCCGAGCCGCAGCGCAGCGGCTTTACCTCTCTGGTCTGGATATTGCCCGTCGTAGGTCTGTTGCTGGGGTTGGGCATCGTGGTGCAGGCTCTGCGTACCTGGCACGGTCACCGGCAACGGGAACTGGCCGCCGACAGAGCGGATGCAGCCGAACCGGTAGAGCCTACCGGCTATGGGGCGCAACTGCTGGCGCTGCCGGACCTGGAATTTGACCACGAACTGGGCCTGATTGCCGACGACGACTACGCGCGGCTGCACGAGCAACTGATGGTGCAGGCAGCCGCGGCCCTGGAAAACGCCCGCAGAGAGAAGGAGGAATCCGTTTCCGCGCGCATCGAGGCCGCGATAAGCGCCCGGCGGCAGCACTCACAGGCAGGGCGCAGCCGCACCCGCTTTTGCCCCCAGTGCGGCCGCGCCGTGGATGCCGGCGACCGTTTCTGCACCGCCTGTGGCGCTTCACCGACCTGACTCCATGCAAGGATTTTTATGATGATCTACCGATACCCCCAAATTCTGCTCATCCTGCTGCTCGCGCCCGCACCCGATGCAGTTTCGCCGGCAGCCACGGATGCTGGGGTAAGTTCAGTGCTGCCAGCAGCCCTGCTACTAGCGGGTCTTACGCTCATCACGCTGGCCGTGTGGCTCTACTGGCGTCAGGGCGCGGACCCACAGCCGGTGACCGCCACGCACAGCGCCGGCTCGCCGGCCGGCTTCGACGCCCTGGTCACGGAGATTGCCCTGCTGGACGAAGCACACGAGGCGGGCCGCATCAACGAAACCGATTACACCCGGCGCCGCTCGCTTCTATTTGCACAGGCGCAGCAAGGGATGCCGGAGGGAGACAAACATGTATTGTGAGTATTGTGGCACATTGCTTTCCGAGGAGAGCATTCGCAGCGGCCGTTGCGCCGAATGCGGCGAGTTGAAACGCAGCAGCGGGCGCGGGCCGTGGCCGGCCCTGTTCCTGGTCACGCTGGTGGCCCTGGTTGTGGTCGTCCTGATCCACATCGGCCGGCCGCGTGGCACAGCAGAAGTGACAGCCGCCGGCCAGGAGCCCACGGCGGCGCTGCCGGCGCAGTACGAGCTGCCCGCCCGCTTCGGCGACCTGGGTCCGCGCCTCATCGCAGCCGGCGCCATTGACCCGCAGCAGTTCGCGGCCAATTACGACCGCGCCGGGCAGCCGCTCAGCGAAGCGCAACTGGCCATCCTGCAGGAAGGCAGCGAGGAGGCCATCGTCATCGACCGCAGCAACGCCTACTTCCTGCTCAATTTCTTCTGGGCACTGGGCCTGACCAACGACAACCCCATCCTCACGGAAGGGCCGATGATGACGGCCTCCGACGGCAACCCCGGCCGCTTCGCCTCCGTGGGCGGCTGGACCATCGGCCAGAAGCCGCCCCAGGAACTCTACGCCAGCGCGACGCTGGTCCCTCTAAGCGGCGAGCAACAACAGTGGGTCGAGGAAGTGGCGGAGAACGTATACCGCCCCTGCTGCAACAACCACACGGCCTTCGCCGACTGCAACCACGGCATGGCCCTGCTGGGGCTGCTGCAGGTGATGGCCGGTCAGGGCGCCACGGTGGAAGAGCTGTATGAGGCAGCAAAGTACGTCAGCGCCTTCTGGTACCCACAACAGGCGGCGGAAACGGCCATCTTCTTCCAGAAGAACATGAACCTTGCCTACGCCGACGTCGATCCGCGCCTGGCCGTTGGGCCAGAGGTCTTTTCTGCGTCCGGGTTCCAGCAGGTGCACGAGTGGCTGGTGGCCAACGATGCGTTGCCGCAGCCGTCTGGCGGCGGCAATAGTTGTGGGGTATAAGAGGCCGGGAAGCAGGTCCACCCGCCAAACAGCGGGTTATGTGCCCCGCCGAACTGCCTCTACCATTCTCATCCCACAGCGATACCATGGAGCGCGATGAGCTGGCCCAAGCGTCCTCCCAGCCGCTTCCGTGGCATCCTGTTTATATTCCTGGCCCTGCTGACCGAAGCCCGCACCTTCGTGCAGGAGCCGGAGCTCGCCTTCCCCACCACACGCGACGACAGCGGGGAAACCGGCGCCTCGGCCTACCGTGTGGTGGGCATTCCCACCACCGTTTTCATCACGCGCGACGGCGAGGTGGCGCACATCCAGAGAGTTGAAATGTCGTTGGAGCAGGTTACGATGTTTACAGACCGGCTTATTGCCGGAGAACCACTGCAGCCTTAGCCTCCGTCGCGCCGGCACCCACCACTGCCAGGAGAGATCCATGTCAAGACGTCTTAAACACGGTGTCCTGTTGATTGCGCTGGCCCAGCTCATCCTGGCGCTGGGCGTGCTGGCGCTGCCGCGCCTCGTACAGGCGCTACCCGGAGAGTACCGCGTGCGCCTGGCGCAGGTGCCGGCGGTGGAACCGCTGCTGCGCCTGGGCGAAACGCCTATGCCTACAGCGCTGCCCGCCCCACAACGCAGCGCCGGCAACCAGCCCATCACCATTCCCGATCTGGCAACGGCTACGGCGACCCCCATGCCGACGGTCACCGCTCGCCCTGCAGAGCCGGCTGATTCGAGCCAGCCTGCGGCGGCGACCGCGACCCCCACGGCAACGGCCACGGCGACCCCCAAACCGCTGCCGCGCCAGGCGCGCATCGAAGGGCTGGATATCATCCCTCAGGGCTTTAACAATTGTGGGCCGGCCAACCTGGCTATCAACCTCAACTTCTGGGGCAATCCCACCACGCAAGACGAGGCCGCGGCCTACTTGAAGCCCAACCGCGAGGACCGCAACGTCAGCCCCTGGCAGCTCAGCGACTACGTCAACCAGTTCACCGATTTGCGCTCTACGGCGCACAGCGGCGGCGACCTGGCGCTGCTCAAGCGCCTCATCGCCGCCGGCTTCCCCGTGGTCATCGAAAAGGGCTACGAGCTACCGCGCGAGGGCTGGCTGGGCCACTACCTCACTGTCTTCGGCTACGACGACGAGAAAGAGGAGGTGGTTAGCATGGACACTAACCTGGGCCCCTGGGACGGCAGCGGGCGCTACGACAGCTACGCGGACATCGAGCGTTACTGGCAGCAGTTCAATTACACCTTCTTCGTCGTCTATCCCCCGGCGCGGGAGCAAGAGGTGTTGGACATCCTGGGCCCGGAGCTGCTAGACCAGGGCGCGATGTGGCGCCGCGCGGCGGAAAAGGCCCAGGCGGAGATTGAAGCCGGCGCGCAAAACGCCTTTGCCTGGTTCAACCTGGGTACCAGCCTGACGCGGTTGGGGGAGATGACGGGACAGGCAGCGTTCTACGAAAACGGCGCCGCTGCCTTCGACGAGGCGCGCTCGATTGGACTGCCGCCACGCATGTTGTGGTACCAGTTCCGACCCTATATGGCCTACATGAAACTGGGCCGCTACCAGGACATGCTGGACCTGGCCGAGTCCACGCTTTCCACCCAGGGCGGGCGCAACGTGGAAGAAACGTACCTCTACAAGGGCCACGCCATGCTCTTCACGGAAGACGTCGAAGGCGCAGTGGCGGCTTACGAGCAGTCGCTAAAACTAAACGAGAACTTCTACACGGAGCAGTGGGCGCTGGATTCGCTAGGTAGGGAGTAACAGTGGTTCGCAAGTGGCATCTTCTTTTATGACCATCGCTGCAATGGCCGTTCAGAGGGGGCGACGTCATCTCCATAGCCTGGGAGAACCTGACCGCCGATGCAGATACACTGCGCCCGAGGCTGGGCTTCGATCATTGGGCCGTGCGGGGTATTGTTTCACAATAGAAGGGAGACCCGCGGCTTGCGCCTGAAGAGAACCCAGTAATGCCGGCACGGTACCCACCTGGTGCCCAGTGACTACACCAGCCCCGCCAGCAGCGCGACGAGGGCTAACAGGGCTGGTGAGTCTCACTCGGTAGCCGCCTATTCAAACGCTTCAAACACC
>DATHSI010000040.1:0-12055 GCA_035464315.1 Candidatus Sulfomarinibacteraceae bacterium | reverse complement strand
GATCAGAGATTAGAGATTAGGGCGCTGGGGGGATTGCGTGGATTTGAGGGCGGCGATGGTGGCGGCGACGGTGGATTGCAGGTCGGGGAGTGGGGCGTCGTCGGGAGGGAGGGGGCAATCCTGGAGTTGCTGGAGGAGGCGGGCGGCTTCTTCGCGGCCCTGGGCGGCGGCGGCGGGATGCTTCAGGCTGAGGTGCAGCAGAGGGCCGATCAGGTGGTGTTGGCCCTGTTGCGCCAGGTGCGCGGCGACGCCGGACAGGATGTGCAGGGTCAGGTAGTCGGCACCCAGGGCGGCGGCGATTTCCAGCGCTTCGTGGAACACGCGGCGCGCGGCCTGCGGCTCGTGCAGGGCGTTGGCTACCAGGCCCAGATTTTGCAGGGACACGGCCACGCCGAATTGTTCGCCGATGTCGCGCCGGATGGCCAGGCTTTCTTCGTACAGCGCCCGCGCCTTCTCATACTGCGCCTGGAGGCGCGCCACATCGCCCAGGTTGTTGAGCACCGAGGCCACGCCGCGGCGGGCGCCCAGCTTGCGGAAGAGGGCCAGGCTCTCGCGGCTCAGTTCCTGCGAGCGCTCGTACTGCGCGCGCCGCTTGGCGATGACGGCCAGGTTGACCAGGGAGGAGGCCGCGGGCCAGTCGTGGCCTATGTCGCGGTTCAGGGCCAGGCTGCGCTCGTAACAGGTCTGGGCGCGGTCGTAATCGCCGGCCCCGTTACTCAGGTTGCCCAGCCAGTTCAGGGCCCGCGCCATGCCCATGTGGTCTTCCTGCTGTTCGAAGAGGGCCAACGATTGCTCCACGTGCGCCGCGCCCTGTTCCTGGCCTTGCTGGTGCAGCGTGACGCCCAGCGAGAGTAGCGCCTCGGCCTGGCCCGCGCGATCGCCGGCGGCTCGCAGCCAGACCAGCGCTTCTCTCAGATCGCGCGCGCTTTGTTCGTAGTCGCCCAGTGTGTAGCGCACGAAGCCCAACCAGGAATGGGCGCGGCCCAGGGCGGTGGCCCGCTCATCGTCCCTGTCGCCGGCGGACGGTGCGCGGCAGGGATGTAGGTCGCTTACTGCCTGCTGCAGCCGGCTCTCGGCTTCCTCGTTGCGGCCCTGAGCGTGCGCGAACCAGCCCCGCCAGGCCTGCAGGCGCGCGCTGAGGACGGGGCGGTCGGGGCCCACCACGTCCAGCGCCGCGGCGGCGGCCGTTTCTCCTTCCTGGAAGGAACCGCGCAGCAGGTAATAGGTGAGCAGCGGCTGCACGTAGCCGGAGAGGAGGTCGGGCTGGCCCAGGGCCCATTGCCAGCCGGCGCGACAGTTGTCGATCTCCTGCTGAATGGCGTCCAGAAGCTCCGCCTGCCGGGGACCGCGCCACTCCTTTTCCATGTCCTGCAGCTGCGTGGCGTAGAAGCGACTGTGCGCCGCGCGGGTTGCGGCCTGTTCCTGTGGCGCAGCCGCCAGCCGCTCGCGGGCAAATTGTAGCACCAGCGGGTGCAGCTCGTAGCGGCTGTGCGCCTCACGGCGGTGCGTCTCAAGACGCAATAGGGCTTTGTCGCGCAGGGCAGCCAGGGCGCGACGGCCGGCGCCGGTAATGGCTGCCGCGGCCCGGGCCGTGAAGCCGCCGCGAAAGACGGCGAGGCGGCGCAGGTGGCGGCGCTCGGCGGGGGTCAGCAGCTGCCAGGAGTGGTCGAAGACGGCGCGCAGGCTGCGCTGGCGCTGCGGCACGTTGTGCAGGCGGGTTTCCAGGGCGTGCAGGTTGTCCGCGATGCGCGCGGCGATGTCCGCACAGGGCAGGGCGCGTACCCAGGCCGCCGCCAGTTCGATGCCCAGGGGCAGCCCGTGCAGCAGGCGGCAGATGCGGGCCACGTGAGCGGCGTGGTCGTCCAGCGTGAAGCTCAGGGATGTCTGGCGCGCTCGCTGCAGGAAAAGGGCCACGGCGCTGTATTGGGACAGGGTTTCGGGGTCCGTCTCTTCGGGCGGCGGCAGGGCCAAGCCCGGCACCTCAAATAGGACCTCTTCGTACAGATTGAGCGTGGCCCGCGATGTGACCAATAGTTTGACCTGGGGCGCCTGCTGCAAGATGTCCACCAGGCGCGTGGCTTCCTCTCGCAGGTGCTCAAAGTTGTCCAGGACCAGCAGCAGCTGTCGCGCGCGCAGGTAGTCGAGCAACTGCTGCTGCCGGTCGCGCCGTCCGGAGGCGGGGAGCCCCAACGCATCGGCGACGGCGGTCAGGAGCTGGACCGGCCCGGAAACGGCGTCCAGCCGCACCAGGAAGACGCCGCCGGCGAAGTGGGGCAGGGCGGCGCGCGCGGCCTGCAGCGCCAGCCGCGTCTTGCCCACGCCGCCGGGCCCGAACAGGGTCAGCAGGCGGCAGGCGGGATCGACCAGCAGTTGTGCGATCTGTTCCAGCGCCTTTTCGCGGCCCACGAAGGAGGTGGTGGGCGCGGGCAGGTTGTGCGGTGGGGCGGGCGCTTCCGGGCCGGGCAACACGCCGGAGCCGGGCACTGTCCCGGATTGAATTTGCTTGTGGAGGGCCAGCGTCCGCGGCCCTGGTTCCACGTTGAATTCCTCTTCCAGGATGCGCCGGCACTGTTCAAATTGGGCCAGCGCCTGGCCGCGTTGCCCGTTCAGCGCCAGCAGGCGCATCAACTCGCGGTGGGCCTCTTCGCGCCAGGGGTCGATGTGCAGGATGCGGCGCAGGTCGCCGATGGCCGTGGCATAATCCGCGTGCTCCGCCGCTTCCGCCGCCAGGGCGCGCAGGGTCTGCAACAGATCTTGCTGCAGCCGCTCCCGCGTTAGCCAGACCCACTCCTCGAATTCGGGCGCGTTGCGCACCTGGAATCCTTCCAGAAAGTCGCCCCGATAGAGGGCGGCTGCCCGGCGCTGCTGCTCCTGGCAGGCGGCCTGGAACTGGGCCACGTCCAGCCGGTGGGGGCAGTCGAAGTTGAAGGCCAGGCTCTGGCGGTCGGCCAGCAGATAGGCGTCGAGGTCGCGCCGCAGCTTGGAGAGCGCCACGCGCAGGTTGCGCTGGGCCTTTTCCTGGGGCAATCCGCCCCATAGCAGGCCCGCCAGCCGCTCGCGCGGGTGCGCGCGCCCGGTGACTGCCAGATAGAAAAGGAGAGCCTGTGCCTTGCGCGAGGGGAGTCGCAGCGGCTTGCCGTTTAGCTCAATCTGCGGCGGGCCGAGAAGGGATAAGTGTAATTGCACGATGACACCAGGTGATCAAGGATAAGCGGGCGACTGGATAGCGCCTGTTGCCTGTCCCATTATAGGTGAAAATGCGGCGGGTGGTAGGGGACGTGAGTCCCTATTTCTTGCCGCGTGCGCAGAGATGGGTACAGTGGATGTGAAAGGTGTGACAGGCAGGCAGGTGTGAGGCTATGAGCAGAGAGACGCCGTTAGAACCAGAGGAAATCCAGCCGGAGATGTGCAGCGTGGAGCTGCGTCTGGAGATTTTGAGCCAGGTGCCCTTCTTCGAGGGGCTGGGCGCGCGGGCCATCGAGGATATCAACCGCCGCTTTCGCGACCGCGGCTACCAGCCGGGCCAGCCGATCTACATGGCGGGGGAGGAGGCTACGCACCTCTACGTGGTGGCTTCGGGCAAGGTGAAGCTGCTGCGGCATACGATGGCCGGGCAGGACGTGTTGCTGGATATTCTGACGCCGGGTGAGTTCTTCGGCGCGCTGGCTACGCTGGGCGAGAGCGTGTACCCGGACACGGCGGAGGCGCAGACGGTGTGTTGCGCCCTGGCCATTTCCGCCGCGGAGTTCCAGCGCATTCTGGAGGCGCACCCGACCGCGGCCTTGCGCGTGCTGGCGCTGACGGCGGGGCGGTTGCGCGAGGCGCAGGAGACGATCCGCCAGTTGAGCGCGCACACGGTGCGCCAGCGCATCGCGACCACGTTGCTCAAGCTGGCGGAGAAGGTGGGCGAAGAGCGGGAGGAGGGCCTGCTGATCCAGATGCCGCTGTCACGCCAGGACGTGGCGGACATGACGGGGGCCACGCCGGAGACGACGAGCCGTGTGCTGAGCGACTTTCGCAAGCAGGGGTTGATTCGCAGCGGGCGGCAGTGGATTGCGATTGTGGATTGGGAGGGGGTGGTGAGGGAGGCGGCCGAATAAGATTCGGCTGGGGGATTGGAGTTATCAGAGATTAGGGATTGCCGCGGTCCGCGGTCTGCAGTCCACGGTCGATTACAGTTCTTTTTCCACGCGGAGCCAGGAGGGCAGGGGTTGGAAGCCTAGTTTGAGGTTGAGCTGGTACATGGGGTTTTGGGAGTCGTTGGTGGTGAAGATTTCCTGGACGCCTTGTTGTTTGGCGAAGCGGATGGCGTGGATTTTGAGGGCGGTAGCGATGCCCAGGCGGCGGTATGGGCGACGGACGGTGGTCACGCCGGTGATGAATTGCACGGGCTGGCTGTCGCGGTTGATGTTGCCCTGGCTCTGGGCCACGTAGTGGTCGCCGTCGAGGGCGATGAACCAGGCGTCGGGGTCGAAGGTGGGGGCTTCGAGGCGCCAGGGGATCCATTCTTCGAACTCTGGGTAATGTTTTTCGCCGGTGGAGGGGATGTCGCGGTTGACGGTGACGTCGAGGTCGTAAAGCTTGCGCTGCCAGCCGGGGTCGCTATCGATGAGCCGGCGCAGGGTTTCGATTTTGATGCCGGCGTGGCGCACGCGCTGGAGGACGGCGCCGTAGTCGTCGGGGTTGAAGGCGGTGACGTCGAGCTTGGACAGTTTCTCTTCGGCGATGGGCCGGAAGCCGTATTCTTCGAAGAATTGCAGGGCATGGGGTTTGTCGTCGAGCATGCCGGACTGAATGGCGATGAGGTCTTCATCTGCGAGGCGCTCCATGATTTGCTGGAAGACGGCGGGGCGCACGTCGCCGGCGTCATGTTGCGGGTGAACGTAGATGTTGCAGTGATATTTCTGGGGATGGTACGTGTAGCGGCTCTGGTATGTTTCAACGAAGCCGATGGGCTGCCCGTCGCGCAGGATGATGTCGCGGTGGTAAGGGTATTTTTCGCCGCGGTTCTGGTCGTCATGTTTCCACTCTGCTATGGGCTCGGGGGGCTCGTCGAAGATGGCGGCGTCGATTGACGTGGCGAGGCGGTAGTCGTCGTCGGTGTATTGGAAGGGGCGTAGTGTGATCATGGAGGATATTATAGCAGGAGATTGGTTGATTGGAGATTGGAGATTGGGGCCGAATACTCGGCTGGGGGGGATGTGTAAGCTCTCATAAATGGGGCAGGGGATGGCGCAGATTGAAATAGGGGGTATACTCGAGACATATTACAAACTCTGCACTGGGAAAAACGTCAATCGAAATGGTAGCCGTCCAGCTCTTTGTAGTTGGGCGGCTTTTTTTTCGCCACCGTCACTCCGGTACAGGCGCGTCGACAACGGCGCATTAGCCATAAGGAGAATACAACATGGCACAGACAGAAAACGGAACCGTCAAATGGTTCAACGTAAGCAAAGGGTATGGTTTCATCGAGCGGGATGAGGGAGGCGATGTCTTCGTGCATGCCAACGAGATGGCCGACCCGATGTCGCGTCTACCGGAAGACAACGAACGCATGGCCTTTGAAGTGATTCAGGGCGAGAAGGGACCGGCCGCCAAGAACGTGCGCCGGCTCTCTGAGTAATCATGCACCAGGAGCGGACGCCGTTCCTTCATTGTTGTTGGGATGGCGTCCGCTTATAAAGAAACGGCGCTGCGCACACAAGCAACAGGAGTAAAGATCATGTTTAAAAACATACTCGTGCCCCTTGACGGTTCAGACCTGGCAGAAGGGGTGTTTCCCCACGTCAGGACGATGGCCGCCGCTTTCGGCGCGCGTGTTACGCTCCTGCATGTGTCGAAAGCGCCGTCGCAGACGGCAGTAGACCCGCTGGACTGGCACCTGCACAAGGCCGAGGCCGCCGCCTATCTGCGGGAGCAGGTTCAACACCTGCAAACGGCCGGCGTGCCGGTAGACAGCCGCCTCTTAGAGGGGCCGGTTGCCGAACGCATTGTGGAATATGCCGACCAGCAGCAATCGGATCTGATCATCCTCAGCACGCATGGCGCAGGTGGCGCCAGTGATTGGAATGTGAGCCACATTGCGCAAAAGGTGTTGCAGCGGGGCGTGACCTCCATCTTGCTGGTGCACGCCGGTCAGACAAGGACGGGCATCGCGGGTCAGTTGCGCTACCGTCATATTCTGGTCCCGCTGGACGGCTCCCGGCGCGCCGAATGCGTGTTACCCGTCGCCGCGCGTCTGGCCGAGCAGGCCGAGGCCGATCTATTGCTGGCCCACGTCACCACGCGCCCGGTCATCTTTAATCGCCTGACGGTGACGGAAACAGAAAAAGCTGCGGGCAAGTGGTTAATCGATCACAACCGCGCGCGGGCCGCCGACTATTTCGAAGAGCTTGCGCCGCGCATCCATGCAAACGTGCAGACCGCTCTGCCGGTCGGCGACAGCGTCGCGCTGGAGTTACACCGGTTGGTCGCGGACGAAGCGATTGACCTGGTTCTGTTCAGCGCCCACGGACAGACGTCCCATACCCAGTGGGTATACGGTAGCGTGGTCAGCAATTTCATTGCCAACGGCTCCGCGCCCCTACTGGTTGTGCAGGACCTGCCGCGCCTCTCAGAGCAACAGCCACACCGACAGTTCACCCCGCGCCAGGCGCTCCAGGGTATCCCGCACGGCGTTTCGGTTATCGACAACGGCCAAAAGCGCCACCCGACCTCGTCTTAGCACAGAATAGGCATAGGTAGCGAATCATATAAGCGCCAGCGGTCGCTTGCCTCTTTAAGCGTCCACAGGCAGTTCAGGCTGACTGGCAGGTAGAGGTCTGCTTCGGCCCAGAATGTGGGGGGCATGGTGGTTCTCATCTCCGCTTCCTCGACGCCGAAAAAGCCGAAGGAGCCTTCCGGGCGTTGGTGTAAATGGAGAAAGTCGATGCAGGCATTGAAATCGGGGCTGGCCCCAAGGCCCAGATAGCACATGGCGCGCAGCACTTTGCAGCCCATCACCAGATCATATTGTCTGAGAAAGTGGATGGCGAGCCCTGAAAGAAGATCCTGGAGCCACAGATCCTCAGCTGCCAGGCTCACCGGCCGCGTGCCATGCGCCGTGAAAGAGAAAATGCGGAGCAAGAGCTCATCAATCTTGTCGGTAGAAGCAGGCAGATCGATGGACGCTGCGAAGTCGACGACGTCACTCGCGTTGAGCGTCTGGGGAGCGGGATGCAGGCCAAGTGCGTGGAGAATGACACGCTTTTCACAAAAATAAAGATCGGAAAGCGCATCCGCGGACGGGTTTGCCCGCAGTGCGCCGGCTGCCTCTCGCAAGAAATCATGCAGAGATGGGACGGTAAATCCCTGGGAGGATAGGAGCCCGGCCGTTACCAGTTTTAACGCAGGCGCGATTTGGGAGAAATCCATAGCGGCCTGGCCTTCGCGCTGCCTCAATTCCTGCCAGACCAATCGGGCAACCGTCGGGAAGGAGAGGGGGGTCCCATCAGCGTCGTCATCGGCTATCCACGCCACCACCAGGCTGCTGCAGAAAACAGCGGGCTGTGTCGTCTGGCTATCTTTCGCCGTGCTCAGAAGATCTTCAAGCCAGCCAAGACTCTTCCTGGCCGCCGGTGCAAAGCGGCGATCGGGCCTGGGCAACGTCTGCGCTTCGGCCGGTGGGGCGTGTTGTACGGCAGGGGGGGCGCTGCGCTGTGCGCTGGTTGTATGGACCAGGCTGGCGACGATGCCGACGAGCGTCGTATGGTAACAGCGAGCAAAGTCGTCTTTCCGTTGCTGCTCAATAGTAGCTTGCTCCTCCTCGTTTCTCTCTTCTATATTTCCCTCCTCCAGGTCGTCCTCGTTCTCTTCAGCCCGCCTGGGGAGCGCTCCATCCACTTCCTGGGCGCGCGCGAATGCCCCCCAGGCCAGCTCGGTCACGGCGCTTGTCCCAAGGCCGATGCAGTCCCAGCACATCAGCAGCTCTCCCAGTAGATCCCAGTAGCGCTCCTGGCAGTAGCTCACAATCAGGGCCGATAGGCAGTCGCGCAGACCTCTCAGATCGGAAAAGGGAGTCGGCGCTTCCCGGTACGTGCCAAAGGCGTAGTAAAAGAGGATAACGTGGGTCAGAGCGTAAGCGGCGTCCCTGTTGAGGAAGAGAGGATTCGGAGGTTGGGCTAATATTGAGGACTCAATCAACGTCTCCAGGCCAGGGACTGAATGGCGAAACTCGCCCAGTTCCAGAGTTAGACTGAGTTCCATGGTGCGGAATGGGGCGCGTTCCATCTGGTCAAGATAACCCGCGTCGATGACGCGCTGAACCAACTCGCGCTGGTTTTCGTCTTCGTGGCCCAGCAGGCGCAGGATGACGTACACGTCGCAGTACAGCACGAACTTCTGTGGTGAGCGGAGCAGCCAATCCTGGAATTCACGCCGGGCACGGACGGCCTGTAGCAGAGCGATAATTTCTTGCACCCGACGACTGCTGCGGTCGCCCGTCAATTCGACATAGACGTACAGCATGAGGGCCAGTTCACTGAACTTCTTGACCCCTCTGATTTCGAGAGGCTCATCCTCCTGAAAGGGGTCAAAGTAAGACAGATTCTCGCCGATCCAATCCATGGCCTTGGCGACGTTTATGCTCATCAGACAGTTACTCCTGTTGTTTGAAGTTACGCGCGACGAGAGAGGGGAAATAGCTTAAAGGGAAGGAAAGGTCTCGAGCCCCTTACCTGGAGAGAGTATGCGAAACGGGGTGTTGGTCTCAAAAACTGGTCAGGGGTCACCTTCCTGACCGGGATGCCACAGACAGCGGCATTGGTTTGTTCCCACGAACCAACCGGGCGGACTTCAAACAGTATCGTTTGGTGCGGATGGCTCAATAGACGCTATGTCCAACGAGTCGGCCTCTCAACCAGAATTGCTTGAATTTCCTAGGCTAGAACTAATACAAACTTGTCGCTGTCGACGTAAACCATAACTTGAGTGGTTTGCTCACCGTGTTTGCCGGCGGCCTCTTTGGCCCGGCGCAGGCTCTGTTCCACCAACGCCTCCAGGTCACCAATTCCCTGAGCCCTAAGCTGTTCCATAACATCACTGCTTTTTGCTCGAGAAAGGTCCATTTTTGCCATGTTTAACCTCCTGATAAGGTGTGTAGAAGAGCCAGGTTGCTAACTCTTCCAGACTAAATGACCGCCCTTGTGACCGGTGACCGGACGGCGTTCAATTGACACAAAAGACTCGTTGGGCACACAAGGTCATTATCGACCATGTTTAAATTGTGTGCAAGCAAATAGACGCAGGGGGAGCACGAAAGTGTTGTGATCGGGCCGGTCTCCTGATCGTAGCCCGTGTCCGCTGACATAGGGTGGCTCGGTGGGGACACCGGCCACAGCAACTCACAAACTTTTAGTGCTCCCTAACGCAGGTACCAGGTGAAACAATAGCTAGAAAAGGGAAAATATGTTTGTTCCCGGTAGCCTGATTTCAATTCTCCAATCTCCTGCAATAGATTGATCCAGATCATTCACCCGCGCTGCCCCAGGCGGTAAGATACTCCTGAATCATAAAGAAACAGCCACGGATGACGGTGATTGACACACGACAATCCGTGGTAGAGAGAAAAAGGAGTATTTACCGATGACGAAGACGATTTTGCGCAGTAATGAACTGTCCTGCCCCTCCTGCGTGGCCAAGATTGAGAAGGCGTTGCACGGGGTGCAAGGGGTCAGCGAGGCCAAGGTGCATTTCAACACGGGACGCATTGAAGTGGAGCATGACGCGGAGGCCGACAGCGAGGCGCTGGAAAAAGCAGTACGTGACGCGGGATACGAGGCGCAGGTCTCGCCCTTTTAGGAGACGATGATGAAGACGATGGCGATGCCCGGCTGGTTACAGAATCCAAGAGAACGACGAAAGGCGCTGACACTGGTCAGCGGCGGGCTGATTGTGGCCGGGTTGCTGGCCGGTTGGCTCGGCGACTGGCTCGCCGCGCGCCAGGTGTTGATGGTGCTCGCCGCGCTGGTAGCCGGCTGGGACATCGCCCTGCGCGCCGTGCGCAGCCTGCGCCGCCGCCACGTGAGCATCGAGCTGCTGGTGACGGTGGCGGCCACAGGCGCGCTGCTCATCGGCGAGGTGTGGGAGGCGGCGGCGGTCACCTTCCTGTTCATGTTGGGCGCCTATCTGGAGGCGCGCACCATGAGCCGCACGCGGCGGGCGCTGGGCGCGCTGCTGGAAGTGGCCCCGCGCACGGCGCTGGTGCTGCGCCAGGGACAGACCGTGGAAGTGGGCGCGCACGAGGTGCAGCCCGGCGAGACGGTGCTGGTCAAGCCGGGCATGCGCCTGCCGGTGGACGGCGTGGTCCAGGACGGGCGCGCGGCGGTGGACCAGAGCGCGATCACGGGCGAGTCGATGCCTGTGGAAAAGGCCGCTGGCGACGAGGTCTTCGCCGGTACCATCAGCCAGAACGGCCTTTTGCACATCGAGGCCACGGGCGTCGGCGCGGACACCACGCTGGCGCGCATCATCCGCCGTGTGGAAGAGGCGCAGGAAGCGAAAGCGCCCACGCAGCGCTTCATCGAACGCTTCGCCCGCTGGTACACGCCGGCGATCATGGCCCTCAGCGTCGTGGCCTACCTGCTGTCGGGCGACATACGCCTGGCGCTGACGCTGCTGGTGATCGGCTGCCCCGGCGCGCTGGTCATCTCCACGCCGGTGTCCGTGGTGGCGGGCATTGGCCGCGCGGCGCAGCGCGGCATCCTGATCAAGGGCGGCCAGTTCCTGGAGAACGCGGGCAAGATTTCGGCGCTGGCCCTGGACAAGACGGGCACGCTGACGTCGGGCAAACCGCGCCTGACGGACGTGGTGGCCCTGCAAGCGGCCGCTGCGCCGGTGGCATCCTTGCCAGAGGCAGCCGGGTCCATCCCGGCCGGCGGCCCAACAACGGTGGCCCTGGCAGCAGGCGGTAATGGGCGCGGCCCGTCCGAGCTCAGCCAACCCCAGCAGGAAATCCTGTACTGGGCGGCGATTGCCGAGGCCGGGTCGGAACACCCCCTGGCGCAGCCCATCGTGCAGGCGGTGGAGGGCCGTGAGAACGGCGGCCCTAATGGGGGCGGCCCTCAGAGGGACTGGACCATTCCGCGCGCGGACGAATTCGAGACGATTACGGGCCGCGGCGTGCGCGCCTGGTACGAGGGCCACGAAATCGCCGTGGGCAACCTGGAGCTGATGGCCGATCTGGACGTGGCGGTCGCGGACGAGGCGCGGCAGACGCTGGCGCGGCTGGAAGCGGCGGGCAAGACGGCGGTGCTGGTGGCGCTGGACGGCGTGGCGCTCGGCGCGCTGGGCATTGCGGACACGCTGCGCGAGCACGTGGCGGAGATGCGCCAGGCGCTGCAAAAAACGGGCCTGAAGCGCGTGGTGATGCTCACCGGCGACGCGGAGCGCACGGCGCAGGCCATCGCGCGCCAGGCGGGCATCGACGAGGTGTACGCGGAGTTGCTGCCGGAGGACAAGCTGGACGTGATTCGCCGCCTGCAGGCCGAAGGGCACGTGGTGGCCATGACGGGCGACGGCATCAACGACGCCCCGGCGCTGGCGACGGCGGACGTGGGCATCGCCATGGGCGCGGCGGGCACGGACGTGGCCATCGAGACGGCGGACATCGCCCTCATGGCCGACGACCTGCGCAAGATCCCGGAAGCCATCGGCCTCTCGCGGGCCACGCTGCGCAACATCCGCCAGAATGGGGTCATCGCCCTGGTGACGGTCGCGGCGCTGCTGGCCGGCGTGCTGCTGGGCGAGGTGCACATGGCGGAGGGGATGTTTGTGCATGAGGTGTCGGTGTTGGTGGTGATTTTGAATGGGATGCGGTTGTTAAGGGTTGGGGTGAGCGAGAGATAGAGCGAGAGATAGAGCGAGAGATAGAGATTGGGGCCCCGCGGTGGCGGGGTCTTTTTTGTGCGGCCGCGTAGCCGGGGATTCCGTTCCTCGCATCTCGTTTTAGTTATAGAAAGAGATGCTATAGTGAAGAGCGTTCTGTCAGCCCTGCGACCCAGGTTGCCCCCAAAGGTAT